>CAWJHI010000126.1:0-213057 GCA_963842485.1 Terriglobia bacterium
AACATCTGGCACTTCGCCAGCAGTCGCTGCTCAAACACGGTGCGCTGCAGCTGCCAAGGCCGATGCTCATTGGCGTAGGCCAGGGTGGAGCGAGAAGGAGCCATGGCAACCCCAGATGACGAAGTTTCCCTTCGCTGGCAGCCAATCCTCCACAAATTTCGCGCAATGACTTGGCGTGTCCCCAGCTGACAGAAGAGCATGGCGATGAACTGGCCCCAGCTGGTGAAACCTCGAGCATGACGCTCCGCGTTGTGCCGGCGCACGGCTGATTCGAATTCCAGACGAGGGATTAACTGCAAAATCTGTGAGAATATACTGCAGACTCGAGTCACGGCTGAGCCTCCTGTAGCGTTGTGATTGGCTTTTGCAGAGCCCAACCTCAAGCTATCAGATGCTCAGCCTTTTTTTGCGTCAAAATCCAAATCCTAATTTGGACAAGCGTGGTCGGAAATGTAGGAAGTTCTCCTACCCCACGGTCACGGGACTATTCGGCAACCCAGGTGACGGGCACGTTGTACACGGCCGCAAACGCCGTAACAGCAACAGCCCAGGCCGATCTGACAGCAGCCTACGTTGACGCGGCCGGGAGGCCGTCGTGTACGGCTCTGACTGGCGCCTTGGGCACAGGCACGAACGCTAATCTGGTCGCCGGTGACCGCGACGGTCGAGATCACGATCGGCAGCGGATTCGGATTGTCGAGCGAGAAATTGCATAGACCCTGGGCGCCAATGTTCACCTGGACGAACGCGATAGAGTTGACTCCACTTTGCGAGCAACCTGGCGGGAAACCGGTCAGGAGCGGGGCGGGAGCCAGGAGAGGGGCGGGAACCGCGGTTGCCGTCAGCAGCACATCGATCGCGCTGGTGGTGGGGCTGGCCACTTCGAGCGGTGCGCTGTAGTTATTGGTCTGGGTTTGAGTGGGCGCCTGAAAAGCGATGGTGAATTCGACGCAGACCAGCGCGTTTGCCGCGGTGCATGGGTTAGCCCCGCTGATGGATGAAACCGAAAAATATTGGCTCGGTTGGCCGTTGTTCAGTACGGGAGTGAGGCTTACCGGCGAGGTACCGCTGTTGAAAACGCGGAAGCGAACGTTGGACGTAGCGCCGCTGGCGACGGCCCCAAAGTTGTAGATGGCGCCAACGGGAGTTAGGTTGGTCCCGTCAAAGGTGAAGAGTGAAAGCTGCGCCTGGACCACCGACGGCGCCCCGATGAGAGCAATGACCAGGAGTGCGACTCTCATTGCCTGGGCTCCGGAAGCAGGAAAAGCTGCTCGTGTCCGCCATCCACCCGCAGCGCATAGGTGGAGCCTGCCGCGCGGATCTGCACATAACCTGCGCCCAGCGAAGTGAACGAGGTTACGCCCGTGAGCGGGAACTGCATCGTCGACGCATCGGGCCGCCGCAGCACGATCGCCTCCGGCGTTCCGAAGACAATTGCCTGATCGAGCAGCATGATGTTCTCCGCCTCAGGCGGCATCCATTCGACTACAGCGTTTCCGCTGCGAACGATACAGATGCCGAGGTTGCGGCGAACGGCGAATTCGACGACGCCAGTGACGGCACGAATTGATAAAACTCTGCCCGCCACGCCGAAATCCACCGGATCGAGCTGTCCATTGTCCCAATGCGCGAGCTGCTTCGATTCGGAAAAGTAAACATACGCGCCGCTTTCAAAAAATGCGAACAGCGCCGGCCCGGCAGGAGCAGGGATAGCCTGACCCTGAGAGATAATCGCCGCATCGGTTTTGATGAGGCACAGTGTTTTGGAGCAACCCGACGACAGAACGCCCGTGGCCACCGGGTCGCCTGCGGAAATGCTGCCTGGCAGGCCGAAGACGGGCCGCGCGGCTCCGCTCGAATCGAGCATCATGCCGAGCGCGGGGCGGTCGAGTTGGCCCCAGGCGCAAGGAGTACACAAGAGCGCGAGAAGGACTTTCAGGGCTGGTCTCATGGGCGTCCAAGGATGATCGACGGCGCGCCGATCTGCAGGCCGGGAATGGTGGCGGGCGCCGGCGTTCCAGCTTTCCCGCTAAGCGCGGCAGCCGCGACGCCGCCCGCCGCTGCGCCGCCCGCCGCCAACGCTATCCAGAGCCACTTGTGATTGCTCCGAGGTCCGACACGAGCCGTCCCGGCCGCTTCGGGCGAATCGCTCAGGAAGAGCCCGCAAACGGTTCCGGCCCTGGCCTGACCCTTGACCACGGTGATGCGCATCTCGAACGAGCCGGCGGTGCGGTTCCACTGCATGCCCCACACGCCCGCCCGTCCGTCAGAACGGGTGGTTGCGATCTCCGACCGCGTGCCGCTCGAAAAAACGCCGGCTGGACCTTCGTCCGGCAGCCGGAAACTGACGGTCGCGCCCTCTACGGGGTTGCCGGATTCATCGGTCACCTGAACGGTGACCCCCCTGGTAGCGCGCGAACCGACGGGGTACACCGAGCCTTCGCCCTCGACCACCTTAACTTGAAGAATCGCAACGTCTTGAGCCAGGCTTGGCAGAGCGGCCAAGGGGATTAACCAGAGAGCGATACTAGCCTTCACACGAATAAGTGTGTACACCGCGGGAATACTCTCAGGTGTAAGGTCGCCCGGCGAAACAGGCCGTTCGATCCGCTAAAATCGCCAAAGAGCGTCTGGGAGTTGGAATTCCGTTACGTTGTGTTTAAATAAGATAAGTTCCCGATGCCAGACACGGCTTTTCGAATGCGCCGCCAATGGAAGTCCATGGTGCGGAGGATCAGAGAGTTACGCCTGATTGCGAAGGGTGCGGCTTCGACGCGCCATCCGATCATGGCGCACATCATTCCCATTCGGCGCTGCAACCTGTCGTGCACCTATTGCAACGAATACGACGACTACTCGAAGCCGGTGGCTGTCGACATTATGGTTTCGCGAATCAACCGGTTGGCGGACCTGGGGACCAGCATTCTGACGCTATCCGGCGGCGAGCCGCTGCTGCATCCGGAGCTCGACGAGATCATCGCCGCGATGCGCTCCCGGGGCGTTCTGGCGTGCATCATCACCAACGGCTATCTGCTGACGCCGGATCGCGTGCAGCGGCTGAACCGGGCCGGGCTCGACCACATGCAGATCTCCATCGACAACGTTAAGCCGGACGACGTGTCGAAGAAGAGCCTGAAGGTACTCGACAAAAAGCTGCAGATTCTGGCGGAGCACGCCGAGTTTCACGTGAACATCAACTCGGTGGTCGGCGGAGGGATCCATAATCCGGACGATGCCCTGGTGGTGGGCCGCCGTGCGCTGGAACTCGGCTTTTCGGCGACGGTCGGGATTATTCACGATGGCGACGGGCAGCTACGGCCGTTGGGGGAGCGCGAACGCGCCGTGTATCACGAAATGAAGGCGATGGAGAATCGCCACTTCGCGCGGCTGAATTATTTCCAGGATGCGATCGCACAAGGGAAGCCGAATGCCTGGCGGTGCCGCGCCGGCGCGCGGTATATGTACATCTGCGAGGACGGGCTGGTGCATTACTGCTCGCAGCAGCGGGGGTATCCGGCCAAGCCGCTGGATCAATATACGCGCGAAGACATCCGCCGCGAGTATCACACCGAAAAACCGTGCGCCCCGTACTGCACGGTGAGCTGCGTGCACTACGTATCGTATTTCGATTTTTTCCGCGGTCCCCAGAACCTGAAGACGGACATGCCCACGGAGCAGCGGCAGCCGCTGGTGAAGATCACGAAGTCGGGGAGTTAAGCCGCACCCGTTTTTTCCCTATTGCCCGCCTCAGTTAACCTCTCTATCATGCCTGTAGTAGGCAGATCCAGTATTTCTGTCCCCGGAGTCTACACATCCATGTATCGGAATCTCCCGAAAACTGTAACGGTAGGGTGGCAGGAATCACAGAAGTACTGTATTATCAGTAAAAAGCGTCGATTTATGGTTGGTCTTTGACGTGCTATGAAATCTGGGGGAGTAGTGTCTTCTTGGTAGCCGCATGAGGGAGTTGAAGCAACAACTCGTCAGCGCCTTGCTGGTGATCTTCACCGTGGCGGCCGTCATTGCCGCAGGGGTGAATTTCCAGCAGCAGAGCCGGTATCATCTGCCCGAAGACGGGGTGACGTGGGATGACCGCGCTTCGGGCGACGCCAACCAGGTGCTGGCGGTCTACGTGACGCCCGGCAGTCCCGGTGAAAAGGCGGGAATCCACTCAGGCGACCTGCTGGTTTCGATTGAAGGCGTCAAGATTGAGCGGGCCATCGACGCTACGGAAGTGCAGGCTCGTCTGGGGGCCTGGCGCAAGGCCGAATACCAGATTGTTCACGGCGGCGTGCAGGTTCCCGCCAACGTGATCATCGGCGAGACCGAGCGCGATTCGACACTGTTTTATCTGTACGCCGACGGCGCGGTGTACCTGACCATCGGGTTGTTCGTCTACTTCCGGCGCCGCAACGCTCCGCGGTCTCTGCACTTCTTCCTGCTGTGCCTGGCCAGCTTCATGATGTCGACGTTCCACTACACGGGCAAGCTGAACAACTTCGACAAAATCATTTATCTCGGCAACGTGGTGGCGGGATACCTGGCGCCTATGTTGTTCCTGCACTTCTGCTTCGTTTTTCCCGAGCCGCAAAAATGGATTCGCCGGCGCGGCGCGGCGATTCTGGTGTATCTGCCGGGGCTGGCGCTGCTGGGAGCCCATTTGGGATTCCAGTTCGGTTTGCTGACCACCAGCGCGCCGCAACTGGAGCTGCGCTGGCTGCTGGATCGGGCATGGCTGATTTTCCTGTGCTCGATGTACGTTTTGGGCGGAGCGGTGCTCGCCTTCCAGCTTCGACATGCGGAAGATCCCATCGTACGGCGCCAGTTGAAATGGCTGCGCAACGGCGCGCTGGTGGGCATTCTGCCGTTTGGGTTGATTTTCGTGGTGCCGTACGTGTTTGGAGTGGTTCCGAATCACGCCATGAACCTGGCTGTGTTATCGCTGCCGATGATCCCGCATCACGTGGGCGTATGCGATTCTGCGCTACCGGCTGATGGATGTCGACGTGATTTTCCAGGAAGGCTACGTTTACACGCTGGCGACGCTGGCCGTGCTCGGAATCTTCTACGGCCTGATCTTTTCGGTGACCAGCGCGGGCAGCACCATCAGCGGCACCGCGATGGTCGCGCTGATTCTGATCGCGGCGTTCGTGTTTCAGCCGATTCGCAACTGGATTCAGGAGCAGCTCGACCGGTACTACTTCTACAAAGACCGTTACGACTACCGGCGCACGCTGATCGAGTTCGCGCGCGAGCTCGGTTCGCCCACGGATTTGAGCGAAATGCTGGAAAGCGTCGCGGACCGGTTGATTCGGACCTTGGGGATTCGTCACGTGGCATTTTTCGTGCACGATGAGGCGGAGGGAAAATTTCATCTCGAGCTGGCCAGCAATCGCCATGGCCGGCAGACCGACAATGTGCCGTACGGTCTGGACTTGAGTTTTCTCACGCCGAGTCCCGGAAAGCCATATCTGTTTTTCGAACGCACGCGCCACTCGCTCGACGTGATTTCTCATGAGATGCCGGTTTCAGTGCGGCGCTCGATCGCGGAGCTGGAGCTGACCTACTATCTGCCGTGCTCGGCGCGCGGCCGAACCATCGCGTACCTGGGCGTGAGCCGCACCGAAGCGGGTGATTTTCTTTCGAGCGACGACGTGGAGCTGCTGGTCACGCTTTCGGGCTACGTCGGCATCGCCATCGACAATGCGACGCTGTACCGGTCGCTGGCGCGCAAGGTGGAAGAGTACGAGCGCCTGAAGGAATTTTCGGAGAACATCGTCGAATCGATCAACGTGGGGATTCTGGCGGCCGATCTCGACGATCGCGTGGAGAGCTGGAACTCGCAGATCGAAAAGCTCACCGGAGTTTCGCGCGATGACGCGCTGGGGCGCAAGCTTGCGGAACTTGCTGCCTTCCGAACTGTGGGAACAGCTGCAACCGGTGCGGAGCGAGGCGGGCGTCCACAACATCTACAAATTCGTGCTGCGTCCGAAGGACACGCGACTGAACGCCGCCACGCTGAACATCGCCGTGGCGCCGCTGATTTCGCGCGAAGGAGACCGCATCGGCCGGCTGATTATTTTCGACGACATCACGGATCGCGCGGAGCTGGAGCGGCGGCTGGTGCAGGCCGACAAGCTCAGTTCGATCGGATTGCTGGCAGCCGGAGTGGCGCATGAAGTGAACACGCCGCTGGCGGTGATCTCCACTTACGCGCAGATGCTCGCCAAACAGATTTCGGGTGACGCGCAGAAGGCGCCGCTGCTTGAAAAGATCGCGCGGCAGACGTTCCGCGCGAGCGAGATCGTCAACTCGCTGCTGAATTTTTCGCGAACCTCGCCCACTGAGTTCGTCAGCCTGGATCTGAACAAAGTGGTTCGCGAGACGCTGGCGCTGCTGGAGCATCAACTGGTGACGGCCGGAGTGGACGTGAAGGTTTCGCTGGACGAAACGCTGCCGCGGATCAAGGGCAATCCCGGAAAATTGCAGCAGGTGTTTCTGAATTTGTTACTGAATGCGCGCGACGCCATGGAATCCGGCGGGACGCTGGCGATTCGCAGCTCGGCGCAGGACAGCCTGGTGCGGTTGACCGTGGCCGATTCGGGCGCGGGGATCGCGCGCGAAAATCTGACGCGCATTTTCGATCCGTTCTTCACCACCAAAGCTGCGCGGAAGGGCACCGGGCTGGGCCTTTCGGTCAGCTACGGAATCGTCCGCGAGCACGGCGGGAATATCGAAGTCGAGAGCGAGCTCGGCGCGGGCACGCGCTTCGAGCTTTCCTTCCCGGAGGCTGCGGCGGTGAGGAAGCCCGAGCTGGTGCGCGCGGAGGCTGCGCCGGCACAGGCGTCTTCGCAGTCGGCTTTGCAGTCGATGGCTCAAGTGTCGTCGAGTTCGATGTCAACATCCTGTCTCGACGCCTTCGGGAGCCGTCGCGCAATCTGAGAGGCTGATCGGCTCATGAGCGACGCGCTCGCGAATCTCCCCCCCGACGTGATCGAGGCCGAGCAGACGCGCGGCCGCATCCTGGTGATCGACGACGAGCCCGATATTCGCGAAAGTCTGGAAACGCTGCTCAGCGGAGAAGGATATCGCGT
The DNA here is from genome assembly GCA_963842485.1 of Terriglobia bacterium. Classification (GTDB taxonomy): domain Bacteria; phylum Acidobacteriota; class Terriglobia; order Bryobacterales; family Bryobacteraceae; genus Palsa-187. The sequence continues at coordinate 7,095 of CAWJHI010000126.1, forward strand.
TGAGCTGGCCGCCAACGCCGCCGAAGGCCAGAAGCGTCTGGAGGCGATCGTCGTACGATCTGGTGCTGCTCGACCTGATGATGCCGGACAAGAGCGGCATGCAGGTGCTCGAAGAGATCCGCGTGCGCGATCGTGAGACGCCGATTTTTCTGATCACCGCGTATGGGTCCGTGCAGGTTGCCGTAGACGCGTTGAAGCGCGGCGCCAGCGATTATTTTTCCAAGCCGTGGGACAACGAAAAGCTGCTGATCGAGATCGACCGCATGATCTCGAAAGGTCGTCTGGAGCGCGAAAACGTCGAGCTGAAGCGCGCGCTGAAGCAGCGCTACAGCTTCCCGAACATCGTCGGCAAGAGCGAGCGGATGCAGCGGATTCTCGACCTGGTGGCGCAAGTGGCGGCCAGCCGCGCGACCATTTTGATCACCGGCGAGACCGGGCACCGGCAAGGAACTGATCGCCCACGCGATTCATGCGCATTCGGCGCGCGCCGAACACTCCTTTGTGCCGGTGCATTCCGGATCGGTGCCGCCGGATTTGCTGGAATCGACGCTGTTCGGACACGTGAAGGGCGCGTTCACGTCGGCGATCGCATCGAAGAAGGGCTATTTCGAGATCGCCAACCACGGGACGATTTTTTTCGACGAAGTCGGCACGATTTCGCTCGAAACACAGACCAAGCTGCTGCGCGTGATTCAGGAGCGCGAGTTCATGCCGCTCGGGTCGAACGAAACCATCCGAGTGGATGTGCGCATCGTCGCCGCGACCAATGCGGACCTGAAGCGGCTGGTGGAGGACGGCAGGTTTCGCGAGGATCTGTATTACCGGCTGAACGTCATCAATCTGGCGCTGCCGCCGCTGCGGGAGCGCAAGGAAGATATTCCGGCGCTGGTGGATCATTTCTTCACGAAGTATTGCCGCGAAAACGAAAAATATCTGGACGACGCCGGACGCTCGCGCTTGTCTTTCGAGCCGGAGGCGATGCAGATCCTGATGGACCACGCCTGGCCGGGCAACGTCCGGGAACTGGAAAATGTGGTGGAACGCGCAGTGGTGCTGGCGTCGCAGCCGTCGGTTCCCGTGGATGTGCTGCCGGAGCATCTGCTCGAAGCCAAAGGGCTGCGCATCCGCCGCGATGAGAGCGGCAGCCTGGCGGCGGACGCGTCTTTGTTCGAGATCGTTGCCGACTTCGAGCGGCGCACCATCATCGAGCAGCTCGAAAGATCCGACTGGAGCCAGACTGCGGCGGCGGAGGCTTTGCGAATTCCGCTGTCGACGCTGAATCAGAAAATCAAGCGGCTGAACATCGAGATTCGGAAGAAATCGGGCGCGTGATAAAGTAGCGATGGATGGATCCCGAGGTAAGATTCGCGAAGATTGAAGCGCTCCTTCAAGCCATGACGGAGCGCGAGAACCGGTCGGAAGTCCGGTTCAAAGAGCGGTTCGAGAAAGCGGAGCGGCGGATGGATAGGTTTGACCTCCGCATGGAGGCTGCCGAGCGCCGCATGGCGGAATCGGATCGACGGTTCGATCTGCGAATGAAAAAGGCGGATGAGCGGATGAAGAGGGCCGAAGACCAGATCCTGGTTACCGCGCGCCTTGTAGCTGTTGGTATGAAGATGGTTGTGGAGATGAAGAAAAGCCAGAAGGAATTGGACCGGTCTCTCAAGGCTCTCGTGGACTCGATGCGGCGTGGCAACGGCAACGGCCATGCCCGCGGGCGCGTTTCCTGAAATTTCAGATCACCTGAGTGCCGCGTACTCGCTCCCGAAAAATACCAGCGGCCGGCCGTCTCCGATCTCCACTTCCACCGCTTCACCGATCAACACCCGATGATCCCCGGCGTCGAGCACTTCTACCGTCCGGCAATCGAGTACTCCCAGCACTCCGTCGATCAGCGGCGAGCCTGTGACTCCGGGACTCCAGGCGACCCCGGCGAAGCGTCCCTCCGGCAATTGCGCGAACCGGATCGACAGGTGGAGCTGGTCTTCGCGCAGAATGTTGACAGCATAAGAGCCGCTGGTCTCGAACACGTTGAGGAACGTGCAATCGCGGTCGATGGCTACCATCACCAGCGGCGGCGACAGCGACAGCGAGCTGAAGGAGTTGATGGTAATGCCGTGCGGATCGCCTTCCGGCGCACGCGTGGTCAGCACGGCGACGCCAGTTGCAAACAGGCCGCAGGCGCGGCGGAACCGGTCGGCGGTGAGCGAATCGCTGGGCATCTTCAGAGCGTCTCGGGACGCGCGCTTGACAAATGGATAAACCTAATCCTATCATGAGGTTTCGGCTAAGGAGGCGGCTTTGATCAAACTCGATATCATCAACGAAGTGGTCAACCGGACGGGCATCACCAAGACGAAAGCCGAGATGGCCGTCGAGACCGTCTTCGAAAGCATGAAGCGCGCTCTCGGACGCGGCGAGCGCATCGAGTTGCGCGGCTTCGGAATCTTCAACGTGCGCCCGCGCAAGACCGGCATCGGACGCAATCCGCGCACCGGCGCCGAAGTTGCCATTCCGCCCGGCAAGGCGGTTCGCTTCAAACCGGGCAAGGAGCTGCAGACGCTGCAATAAGCGTCAGAAGTTTGTGTCCACGAACGGCTACCCCCCGACGGCCGTGACTCCCGGCTTTTTTGACACGCTGCAAGGGGAGCGCGCCCGCCCGCGGCATCGCTACTGGTTGCACGCCCTGTTGCTGTTGCTGACGCTGGTGACCACCACCGTGGTCGGGTCGGGACTGGCGCACAGCTTCGCGGAAAGCCGTCCCTTCGATTTCGACGCGGACCGGGCGGGCTATACGCGCTTGTGGCATGACCCGTCGGCGATTCTGGATGGGCTGCCGTTCTCGTTGACCCTGCTCGCGATTCTGCTGGCTCACGAAATGGGACATTACGTTGCGGCGCGGTATTACCGGGTGAACGCGACGCTGCCGTTCTTTCTTCCGGCGCCGACGCTGATCGGTACGTTCGGAGCGTTTATTCGGATCCGCTCGGCGATTTTGTCGAAGCGCGCTCTGTTTGATATCGGCATCGCCGGACCGCTCGCCGGATTCGCGACGCTGGTGCTGCCGTTGATCGTAGGCGTGTCGCTTTCGAAGGTTGTCCCCGGGATCGCCGTGCGCGGAGAATTAGTCTTCGGCACGCCACTGTTTTTGCGGGCGTTCGAGTTGATGCTGAAACCCGGTACGGCTACGGCGGATCTGTATCTGCATCCAGTGGCGCGCGCGGCGTGGGTGGGATTGCTCGCCACCGCGTTAAACCTTCTGCCCATCGGGCAACTGGATGGCGGACACATTCTGTATTCGTTCGTGGGCGAGCGGAGCAAAATCCTGTCGCGAGTTTTCGTCGCGTCGCTGGCGACGCTGGGTGCCGTGCAGTTGTTCACCAGCGTTTACAAGGTCGGATATATGTGGCTGCTGTGGGCCCTGGTGCTGTTGTTCATTGGGATGCGCCATCCGGCCATCGTCGATCCGAGCCCGCTGGGACGCACGCGCGGCTGGCTGGGACTGGCTGCATTGATCATCTTCATTCTGTCGTTTACACTGGCTCCTATCCGTACAGCGGGCTTGTGAAGATCTCCGCGACCATCATCACCTACAACGAGGAGCGCAATCTGCCGCGCGCCATCGAGAGCCTGCGCTGCGCCGATGAAATCGTGGTGATCGACAGTGGCTCCAGCGACCGGACGGTGGAGATCGCCGGCAAGCTGGGGGCGCGGGTGGTGGAGAGCCCGTGGCCGGGCTATGCCAAACAGAAAAACTTTGCGGCGGCGCAGGCGAAGCACGATTGGATTCTCTCGCTGGATGCGGATGAATCCTTGAGCGAGGCGCTCGAAGGAGAGATCTGGCAGCTCAAGAAAAATGGTCCGCAATTCGACGCGTACACGATGCCGCGCATGGCCCAGTATCTGGGCCGCTGGATTCGCCATTCCGGATGGTATCCGGATCGCAAGGTGCGTCTTTACGACCGGACCAAGGCCCGATGGGAGGGCGATTTCGTGCACGAATCGGTGAAGGTCGACGGGCACCTGGGGCATTTGAGCTCCAACCTGCTGCATTTCACGTGCAGCTCGCTGTCCGAGCATATGCGGACCATGGATCGTTACACCACGCTGGCGGCGGAGCAGATGCTCGGGACCGGGCAGAAAGTGACTTGGGCACGCCTGATCTTCGAACCGCCGTGGACGTTTTTTCGAACTTATGTGGTGAAGCTCGGGTTCCTGGATGGCGTGGAGGGGCTGGCCATCGCGAATATGGCGGCGCTCTACAACTTTCTGAAGTATGCCAAGGCGCGGTTCATGAGTCCGGGGCGGTGAAGACTCTGCATATCGACGCCGGACGCCGGATGGGCGGGGGACAGTGGCAGGCGCTGTACCTGCTGGAGCGGCTGGAGCATGCCACCCTGCTGGCGCCGCAAGAATCGCCGCTGCTCGAGGAAGCCCGCAAGCGTGGCGTGGACGCGCGGCCGTTGTCGTTAGGATCGCTGGCGCAAGCGGCACGCGGTGTCGACCTGGTGCATGCGCACGACGCGCGGGCACACACGCTGGCTGCGGCCGTTCCCGGCGTCCGATTGGTGGTGGCCCGCCGTGTGGCGTTTCCGGTGAATTCGGGACTTCTCTCGCGGGTGAAATACGCACGCGCCGCTCGATACCTGGCGGTGTCCCGTTATGTCGCGGCACAGCTCCAACAAGCAGGCGTGCCGTCAGAGAAAATTCGCGTCGTCTACGATGGCGTTCCTCTGGTCGAGCCGGCGCGCGGCGACGCGGTGGTCGCCCTGGCAACCAAGGGGACTGAACTGGTGCGCCGCGCGGCCGAAATCGCCAACGTCGAGATCCGGTTCACCACGCAATTCTGGCTGGATCTTTCGGCCGCCCGGATTTTCGTCTATGCGAGTGACATGGAAGGCCTGGGGTCGGCTGCTCTGGCGGCGATGTCGGCCGGCATTGCAGTGATTGCCAGCAGCGTAGGAGGATTGCCGGAAGCGGTGGAGCAGGAGCGCACCGGCATTCTGGTCGACAACCGGCCCGAAGAGTTCGCCGCAGCGATCAACCGGCTGCTCCGGGCGCCCGAGCTGGCGCATGAGATGGGACGCCGAGGGCGGGAGCGTGTCGAAAAACAGTTTACGATTGATATCATGGTGCGCCAGACGCAGGCGGCATATGCCGAGGCTGTTCCATGACCGAGGTCGCGATCGCCGCCCTCGCCGGCTTGTTGATCGGCAGCTTCTTGAACGTCTGCATTCATCGCCTTCCTCGCGATCTTTCGGTGGTCCGGCCACGATCGTTCTGTCCGGGCTGCGAGAAGACCATTTCCTGGTACGACAATATTCCGGTGCTAAGCTATGTTCTGCTTCGCGGCCGGTGCCGGCATTGTGGCGCGCGGATTCCCCCGCGCTATCCCATCGTCGAACTCGCCACCGCAGCCGCGTTTTCGCTGTGCGCGGCGGCGATGGGCCTGTCGCTTGCCGCGCTGAAATACTCTTTATTTTCCGCGATCCTGATTACCCTGGTCGCCTCCGATCTGGAAACGTGGACCCTGCCGGACGAATTCACCATCGGGGGTACGGCGTTGGGGTTGGTACTGGCGGCCTTCGTGCCGATGCCGCCGGGATGGGCGCTGATCCTGTTGCCGCGCGCCATCCCTCCGCTATGGATATCGGTTGGCGAATCCGCGCTGGCCGCGGCATTCCTGGGCGGCATGGTGTGGTTCCTGGGTTGGGCGTTCGAGAAAATTCGCAATCGCGAAGGCATGGGACTCGGCGACGTGAAAATGCTGGCCATGATCGGGGCGTTTCTGGGTTTGCAAGGCGCGCTGCTGACGCTGATTTCAAGCACCTTATTGGGTTCCGTGGTGGGGTTGACCTACGCCGCGGTCACTCGAAAAAACTGGCGGACTCTGGAGCTTCCCTTCGGCAGTTTCTTGGGGTGCGCCGCGCTGGCCGTGGCGATGATCGGCCAGGTTGTGGCGGTGTGGTTTCCGCGCCTGGGCCTCTGAACCCCCAGTACTACGTCTCAGGTGATGGTTGGCGAAGTTAGGGCTTTTTTTGTGCCAAATCCCGACAGCCAGTGCATTCCAAATGTGCTGTGCCGCACGTATCCTTGAACTAGCTGGAAAAACATGACGAACAAAATCCTATCGATTCTCTGGTTGGGTGCGGGGATGGGCGCAACGCATTCGTTCGCCGCGACGGTTGCCCAGATGAGCGGGACGGTATTCACGTCCCAGCAATTCTCTCAACCGCAGGCAGCGGGAATGTCGCAGCCGATGGCATTGGCAGTGTTTGGCGGAGTGGCGTTGTTGTTCGCCACCCTGTTTCGCCGCCGGAACGCCTGATCAGCGCGCGTACGCTGCAACGCGGCGAAGGACTTCCGCCCGCGCCGGCGAAACCAGGCGAGGCCCGGTTCGGCCGCATCCGCATGGCGCAACGTCGATCTCATGGTCGCCGGCGAACCGTGGCGATTCGATGTGCAACCCGTTGTGAGCCTCGCATTCACTCGCGAGTAGAGCGCAGTCCTGCGCGATGACCTGCTCGAATACGGGTACGCGAAATGCCTGCCACAACCATTCCCGCTCGTATTCAGTGAGGCGCGGTTCCGGCGCTATGCGAAACACGACGATGGCATGCGTCAAAGAGACGGCGCCCGCCAGCGCTTCCAATTGAGGTAACGCCGCGGCAATCGCCTGTGGGGCGAATTTCGCCGCGTCTTCGCCCCAGCCTTCGGTGAAAACGCGCACCGGGCCACGCGAACGGAACCCGGGGACTAACACCGCCGTGCGTGGTGCGGGCCGGAGTGGATAATGGAAGGCCGCTTTGCGCCGCAGCCATGGATTTCGACTATCCATGTCTATAACGTGGAACTAAGGCGACATTATTCTCAGCAGATTTTCCGCGAAGATGGCGCGTGCGTCGGCGATGCTCAGTCCCAGTTCATACAGCGCCGTCGCCTGCTCGTCGAAGATCTGGTGGCGCCAGCCTTGCGGGAAAGTCGACGAATCCGTACCGAACAGCAGCCGCTTCGGCCCCACCACGTCCAGAGCGCGCCGGAATACTTGCCGTAGATCGACGTGCGATTCCTGATAACGCATCCACGCATTGGAGCTCGACGTGTCCAGGTAAACGTTGGGGCACAGATCCGCCAGCATCAGCGCTTCCCGGAAATATCCCGCGCCGAAGTGCGGCACGACGATGGGTACCTGAGGGATGGCGCAGCGCGACGAAGTGCAGGTCGATGGGATTTGAGAATCGCATGTCGAACAGCGATGGCAGATCCGAGTTTCCCCCGGACCCCGACGCTGAGGACGCCGCAGTGCACAAACACAGTGCGATGGTTTTGTTCGGCCCATTCGAACACCGGGCGCACGCAATCGTCGTGGACCGAATATGCGTGCATCGCCGGAAACAGGCACGCGGCCTTCACGTGGGCGAAAGTTTTCGCGTGCCACGTCCGTGGATTCAGCCATCGCGTAAGCGAAGAACCGGTCCGGGTGCGCCGCGGCTGCCGCTACCACGGATTGCTCGTCGCCCGGCACGCTCGCGATCAGCGCCGCGCAGGCAACGCCGTGGCGATCCAGTTCATGGGTCCATGCGGCCGCAAGTTTTTCCGGCTCGGGCGGGGGCAGCGGCATGCCGAGCTGCTCGCTCACCGCTTCCAGCGTCAGGCCGGGCTTCTGCGCGGCCAGCGCGGAGAAGAACCGGTGCGAGAAGAAGTGTACGTGCGCGTCGGCGACGGCGATGGACCCCCACGGGGATTCGCGCTCACTCAGGCTCATTCGCCGCGGCGCCTCGGGGAGCAGCTGCGTCAAGCCGGTCGACAAGGCGAGCTGCGTCAGCCCCGCGACATTGTTCACGCCCAGTTTCTTCATCATGGTCTTGCGATAGCTTCGCACGGTCTGCTCGCGCAGGTCGAGCATCACGGCAATTTCCTTGCTGGTTTTTCCTTCGGCCACCATGCGCAGCACCTGCAGCTCGCGCGGCGACAACGCTTCGAGCGCCGACGGCGCGGCCTTGCGCTTCCAGGTCGCCCTTCTGAATCCGCGTCAGCAGGCGGTCGGAAACCTGCGGGCTAAGGTACGCGCCGCCGCGGGCAACCATGCGCAAGGCTTCCAGCAGATCCGTATCCGACGCTTTTTTCAGATATGAATGCGCGCGCGCCGCTGCGGATCGCGCTCACCACCGAGTTCTCGTCGTCGTACATCGAAAGAATCACGATCTTGCAATCGGGATGGTAGCGCAGAATCTCGGCGGTGGTCTCGACGCCGTTCAGCCCCGGCAGCCCGATATCCATCAGCACCAGGTCGGGCTTGAACCGCTTGACGAACTGCACGGCGTCGGTGCCGGTTTCGGCTTCGCCCGGCCACGTGAAATTCGTCGCCGCGGCTGAGGATGGCTCTAATGCCATCCCGCATGATCTTGTGATCATCGACGAGAAGGACGTTAAAAGCCATAACCGCTCAATTGTACTCGTTCATGAGCCTGAGCGGAGCTTCGGGGCGAATGGCCGAAGGTCCTGGCTCAGCGCACGGACCCGGTCGATGGCGGCGTCGAGCGTTTCGGTGACTTCGCGGACTCGCTCGGCGGTCTCCGGAAAGTCCATTTTCAGAAGTTGAAGGCGCAGCCCGGCGGCCGATAGCAGCGGTCCGATGTCGTCATGCAGGGCTTTTCCGGCCTGCTCCAGTTTCTTCGCCGAGTGGTCGATTTTGCGCATCACCGCTTTCGCTTCAGCGCCCGCCGGGCGGCTTCGGCGACGTTGACCGCGCGCAGCCCATATTTGTCGAGCAGCGCGTCGGGTGGTCCCGACTCCGCGTACGTATTGTCGATGCCTACAAACTCCATCGCCGCCGGATGGGTCGCGCCCACCACCTGCGCCACGCGTACGCCGAGCCCCGAATCCACCAAGTGTTCTTCGGCCACCACGATCGCGCCAGTTTCCTGCGCCGCGCGCGCGATCGCGTCGCGGTCGATGGGCTTGATGGTGTGGATGTCGATCACGCGCGCGGAAATTCCTTCGGCATCCAGCGCTTCGGCGGCGCGGATCGACTCGGCCACCAGCAGCCCCGTGGCGATCAGCGTCACGTCTTTGCCGTCCATCAGCGTTATCGCTTTGCCGATGGTGAACTCCTGATCGGGCGGGTAAATCACCGGCGCCTTGGCGCGTCCGGCGCGGATAAACAGCGGCCCGTGGAAAGCGGCGGCGGCTTTCACCAGTTTCATCATGGCCACTTCATCCGCCGGACACATCACCGTGAATCCAGCCAGCGAGCACGCCAGGCTGATGTCTTCGATGCTCATCTGCGACGGCCCATCTTCGCCGATCGAGATTCCGCTGTGTGTGCCGACGGCCTTCAGATTGACTTGAGGAAACGCCGCCGTCACGCGCAACTGCTCAAATCCCTTGTTGAGAACGAAGACGGAGAAGCTGGAGACGAATGGAATTTTTCCAGACGATGCCAGACCCGCGCCGATCGCGACCATGTTCGCTTCCGCGATGCCGCATTCGAAGAACCGGTCGGGATATTTCTTGCCGAACTCGGCGGTGTAGGTGGATTTGGAAAGATCGGCGTCCAGCACTACCACGTCCGGGTTCGACGCACCCATCTCCACCAGCGCCTTTCCGAAGGCCTCGCGCGTCGCCATGCCCAGCTTCAGCTCGTACTTGGTTCGCGTGGGCATTAAGCCAGCTCCTGTAGCGCTTTGGTGGCCTCTTCCGGCGTCGGCGCCATGCCGTGAAACTTCGGATTATTTTCCATGAAGGAAACGCCTTTCCCTTTGACGGTATGGGCGACGAGGAAGGTCGGCCGGTCTTTAGTGGCCGCGGCTTCCGCGAACGCTTTCTGAAGCGCCGGAATATTGTGGCCGTCCACGCGGATCACGTGCCAGCCGAAGCTGCGCCATTTCTCCTCGAGCGGTTCCAGATCCATGATGTCCCTGACGAATCCGTCGAGTTGGATGCCGTTGTAATCGAGAATCGCGCAGACGTTGTCCAAGCTGTATTTGCGCCCGAACATGGCCGCTTCCCAGATCTGCCCTTCTTGAATCTCGCCATCGCCCAGCACGACGTAGGCTCGCGAATCGCTTTGATTGAGGCGCGCCGCGAGACCCATGCCGAGCGCCAGCGACAACCCTTCGCCCAGCGAGCCGGTAGACGCCTCCAGCGCGGGAAGAAATCGCACATCCGGATGGCCCTGGTAAATCGAGCCGAGCTTGCGCAGGGAATTGAGCTGATCCTTCGGGCAGTAGCCGCACTCGGCCATCACCGCGTACAGCATCGGGCAACAGTGGCCTTTCGACAGGATGAAGCGGTCGCGTTCCGGCCATCTGGGGTTGGCCGGGTCATGCCGCAGCACATCGAAGAACAGTGTGACCGCGATTTCCGTCCACGACAGCGATCCGCCTGGGTGGCCGGACTTGGCCTCCGTGATCATCTCGATCACTTCGCGGCGCATGCGTTTGGCGATCGCCGCGAGTTCGGCGGCGTTGCTCGTTTTCTGCATCGTCTTACTAATTTAGCATCGCTGGCCCCTCACACAGCTACGCTACACTGAGCCGATGCCAGGCTTGCTGCTGGACTCGATCGTCGAGATGAAGGGACGGTTCGGGCGCGACGCCGCCCGCCGCACCGTGAAGTTGCTCGAACGGGCAGCCAAAGCCCGGTTGCGCGATCCGCATGAGCTGATCCGACTGCATGAGGCCGTACTGTTCCTGCGCGCCTACCCGCAGAGCCCGCGCGTGCTGCGCCTGGCCGACCGGATTCTGTTTTCGTTCGGCGATCGTTTGCGTGGCGTCGACCGTGAAGCGTTTGAGGATCCCGAAGTTTCCGGCATCGCCGGCACCGGTCTCGCGACCAATTTCAGCTACGAGATTGTCCGTAGTCTGGCGGCGCGCTACGCGATTCATATCGATTGGGAAAACTACCAGCATGCTGACCGGCTTGGTCCGGTACTGGCGCGGGCGATTCCACTCGCGGGCGAGGACGCGGCGGTCGAGCCGCACGTCGACTGGCGGCGATGGTTCGAGTCGGCGCGCGGGACTGTCAAGTGGCTGACGCGCCAGGTCGATCGGCAGACGTACGATCTGCTGGAGATCCCGGTTCGCTGGGAATTAGCCGACTCTGCCGCATCGCGGTCTCGAACGCGCCAGCCGCGCAAGGAGATTTTCTATCATCAGCGGGCGCTCCTGAAACGCAGCGACGTATCGCTGGAGGCCGAGTTCGCCGCTCCCCGGATCGCGATCAAGAAAATCGCGCGTCCGCGGCGGATTCTCAATCTGATCGCCGATACGTCCGCCGTCCGGTACCGCGAGCTGCACGGGTTCTCGCATCCCGATCCGGCCCACGTCTATCACGCCGATTTTGGCCGCGGCATCGACGTGTTCTTCTGGGGAGTTCCCGCCGAATGGAGGCTGCCGCTGCGCGCCTATCACTGCGGGATGTTCTTTAAGAACGGAGTGCCGATCGGTTATGTCGAAGGACTATCGCTGTTTGAGCGCATGGAGGTGGGCTTCAACCTGTACTACACCTTTCGCGAGGGTGAAACGGCGTGGCTCTACGCCCGGGTTTTGAAGCTCTTCCGTGAACAACTCGGCGTCACGTGCTACTCGGTGGATCCTTATCAGCTCGGGCATGAGAATGACGAGGCGATCGAGTCCGGTGCGTTCTGGTTTTACCGGAAGCTCGGATTCAGGACTACGTCGAAGGAAATCGCGCCGTCGATCGAGCGCGAAGAAGCGGCTATCGCGGCCGATCCGTCCCATCGGACCTCGCCCGCGATCCTGCGCCGCTTGGCCCGCGCCGCGTTGATCTACAACGGCGGGGCCGAGTGGGACAGCTTCGAGCTGCGCCGGCTCGGCAAGATGCCGGTTTTCCCCGAAGCGATCGCGCGGGCCAAGCGCGGCCCAGAGGAAAAGCGGTATCTGCGCCAGATGCAGCGGGATCCAGGCTTGCGCCGCAAGATTCTGGGAGCACGTTGAAAGAGTATAGGATTTCTCCCTCAAACTCGCCTACAGCAAGGATCTAAAGCCCGGAATGCGGGATGGTGACGGACCCTCAGTCTTTCCAATCGAGAACTAGACCGCGCGCGACGGTTGCCGGTGTCAATCAACTTCTAGCCGGCGGTGGGAAAAGTCTTGGAGATGTGGTCGTGCCAGGTCAGATTTTCTTCGTCGACCAGCGCCCACACCAGTCCCAGGCCGGCTGATACGACGCTCAACAGGCTCGCAATCTGGCGCATCCCGCGCTGATCGCGGTCGGGAGAGCGTCCGTCGAAATCGACCAGGCGCAGGCCTGCAAATCGCATACCCGGTGAATCGCCGTTCGCCAGGCACCACAGGGATCTGTATAAAACCGCCAGCAGCACCGCGACTCCGAAGAAAAACGGCACATTCTGTTTGGTGAACGCGAGCACGCCGCCGGAGACGAAGAAGATCGCCAGGAACACGCCCACCGCGATCATCACCATGCTGGCGTCGAAGGCCGTCGCCAGCAGACGATGGGTCGGCAGCGCCACGGGCGCGTCGCAGTAGATCACCGCCTCCACCTGCATCCCCAAAGGGCTTCCGCTGTGGAAATCGAGTTGCTGCTGCGCATCCGAACCACGGCGCGGTCCTGGCTTGGAGGGCGGGCGGGAAGTGCGACGAGGGTGTGCCGGTTCTTCACGCTCCCGCGGCCGGATCGGCGTCAACGTCGGAATTGGGATTACCTTAGGGGCTCCGGATGCGTCTCGGAATAACGGTGGTTGATAACTTACGTTTTCAGGCGGCGCCGGGTGAGGCGACCCAGCCGGCTCGCGATTCGGAAAAGTCTCCACGGCGGGCGCGATTGCCGACGCGAGAGGAAACGGCTCCGGCGCGGGCCGTGGAGCCGACAAGTGCAGACGCCTGCCGCAGCGGACACAGCGCCGCTCATCCGGCTCGTTCCAGGCCCGGCAATGCCGGCACTCCATATTCTGATTGTAGCTTTCGCTTGACTGTGGCAAGGTCGCTCTGTTACGGTGCTCGGTTGAGCCTTTCTTCTGAACCCAAGGCGAGTGATTCCACCGACGCCTCATTCCTTCCTAACATATTCGGCACCATTTGTCACGAACTTTATTCATTTCGTCATCTCCTTCTACTGCCGATTTTTTGCCTCAACTTAGGCGCCCAAATCTTCAGTCCTCCTTTACCATCGCCGCCGGAGACCGTCCTACCCAGCCCGAATGTCAATCAGAAACTGAAAATCGCCCGCGAGAACGGCCCGCCTCCCGACCAGTATTACCTGGACGCCATCGAGCAGACCACCGACGGCCCTTGGCGGCGCCTGCGGCTCAACGCCAGGATTGAAACCAGCGAAATGTTACTCCTGGCCGATGAGATCGACTGGAACTACGATACCGGCGACGTGGAATTGCGGGGCAACGTCCATTACACCAACTACGTCCGGGGAGAAAAGCTGGACTGCGACCGGGCCGAGCTCAATATCGAAGACGACACCGGAAGGTTCTACAACGTGAAAGGATCGGCCATGTCGCAGGTGCAGGCGCGGCCGGGCCTGTTGACCACGCAGAACCCGTTTTACTTTGAAAGCAAATGGGCGGAACGATTAAAGGATCACTACATCCTGCACGATGGCTTTCTGACGGACTGCCTGATGCCCCGGCCGTGGTGGATCCTGAAAGGGCCCGAGTTCGATGTTGTCCCGGGCGACCACGCCATTGCCCGCCGGTCTTGGTTCTACCTGAGGCGAATCCCCTTGTTCTATACGCCCTGGTTTTACAAGTCCCTCCAAAAACAGCCGCGCAGGAGCGGCTTTCTGATTCCGGATATCGGCAACAACTCGTTGCACGGAAAAATGGTCGGGTTCGGGTATTACTGGGCGATCAGCCGGAGTTTCGACCTGACGTATCGGGGCCAGTATTATTCACTGTCGGGCCTGGCGAATCACGCCGAGCTGCGTGGCAAGCTCAATGAGAACACCGGCTTCGACCTGACCGTCTTCGGGATCAAAGACACCCAGCAGACGGTCCCCGATTCAAGCGGCGTCAGAGTCAACCTGGTCGGCAAATCCTATCTTGGCGACGGCTGGGAGGCGCGCGGCGTGCTGGACTATCTGTCTTCCTTCAATTTCGTCACGCAGTTCACCCAATCCTTTAATGAGGCGATTTTCGCCGAGACGCACTCGGTCGGGTATGTGACCAAGCACTGGGGGGATTTTGGGGTGGACTTCCTGGCCCAGCGCGACGTCAATTTTCAATCCACCGCCCCCGGGGACACGGTGGTGATCCGCAAGCTGCCGTCGGTGGAGTTCACGGAGCGGGAGCACCAGTTGGATGTGAACGGCTGGCCGTTCTGGTTGTCCTTCGATTCGAGCGCCGGGCTGCTCGACCGCACTCAGCCTCAGTTCCAGACGCGCCAGTTTGTGCCCCGGCTGGACCTGGCTCCGCACGTAACCACCGCGTTCCGCTGGCACGATTTCCAGATCGTTCCGACCTTCGGCATTCGCGAGACGGAATATGGATCGAGCATTCAGGAAAACATCATCGACGGCCAGGTGACGCCTGTGGTGAGCAGCGCAAACCTGCTGCGCAGCTCCCGCGACGTGACTCTCGACATCGTGTTTCCCGCGCTCGAACGGATTTATAATTCTCCCTACAAGTGGATGGGCGAAAAGGTCAAGCACGTGATCGAGCCGCGGATTACCTATAAGTACGTCACCGGAATCGATAACTTCAGCGACGTCCTCCGGTTCGACGAAAACGATATTCTGGCCAATACCAACCAGTTGGAATTTTCGCTGACCAATCGTCTGTTGACCAAGGACAAGAACGGCACCGTGTACGATTTTCTGACCTGGCAGGTTCGCTATGACCGCTATTTCGATCCCACCTTCGGAGGAGCCGTCATCGCCGGACAGCGCAACGTGATCGCGCCCGAAATCGATATGGACGGGTTTGCTTTCCTGGACGGTCCGCGCAACTACTCTCCGGTTTCGAGCGTGATACGCCTTCAATCGCGGATTAACTTCGAGTGGCGCGCGGACTACGATCCGCTGTATCACCGCTTTTCCAACAGCAGTGTATCCATCGACGGCCGCATTCAGAAGTACTTTTGGTCGGTGGGAAACACCAACGTCCGGGAGAACATCGTGCTGGAGCCGAGAGCGGATCAGATCCACGCGCGCTTGGGCTACGGAAACCCGAATAGCCGCGGCTGGAACTCCGGCTTCGACCTGTACTACGACATTAGGGCCGGAACCATGGAGTTCTGGGATGCGCAGGTCACCTACAACACCGACTGCTGCGGATTCAGCTTCCAGTACCGCCGCTTTTCGATCGGCACTCGCGACGATAGCCAGTACGAGGGTTCGTTCGCAATCTCCAATATCGGCACGTTCGGGACGCTCAAGCGCCAGCTGAGCATTTTCTAGAAGCTAGGAGTCGGATGCGGTCTTTACCGGTGCGGCAGGCTTCGATTCGGCGGGCTTCGAGTCCGAGGACGTCTCGGATTTCGTCTCGGACTTCTTGTCCGATTGGGTATCGGCCTTCTTCTCGCTCTCGGCCTTCTTTTCGCTGCCCTCAGACCTGGAAGAGCCCTTGGCGTAGTCGTTTACGTACCAACCGCTGCCTTTGAACTGCAACGCGGAGACGGATACCAGTTTCTCCAGCCTTCCGCCACAATTCTCGTGCACTTCAAGGGGGGCGTCGGAAAATCTCTGAATCACTTCCAGCGTTTTGCCGCAGGTCGAGCACTTGTACTCGTACAATGGCATGACGGATTACTGCTGTTTCATCACCGTAATGATGGCGTGCTTCATGATCTCATCCGGGCCGGGCTTCGGTTGAGGTTCCGCCGCGTCGATGTCGTCGTCGGCCCTCCGTCGGTTACCGGGACCACGGTTTCATCCTGAAGGACGTTGGGCGTGACGCCGTTGTCCTGAATCGCCTTGCCGTCCGGCGAATAGTATTTCGCGACGGAAAGAATCACGGCGCTGCCGTCGTCCATCGTGACGGCCTTGCGGATGGCTGCGTCGCCGTAGGTATGTTCGCCAACCACTGAAGCGCGCCGTCCCAGCAGCGCCGCCGAGGCGATTTCCGCCGCGCCCGCCGTGCCGCGATTCACCATCACCACCAGCGGCAGCTTGGTGATCGCTTTCGAAGCGTTGGCCTGCGACTCCTCGCGGCTCACTTTCTGGCCCTGGATGTACGTGATCAGCCCCTTATCCAGGAACAGATTCGCGAGAGCGATCCCTTCGTCCATTTCGCCATTCGAGCAATGGCGAAGATCGAGGATCAGCCGCTTGGCGCCCTGCTTCTCCAACTCCGCGATTTTGGCCGCGATGTCCCGCACCCGGCCGTGGGCCAGCGAGTACGTCTGGACCATGCCAATCGGGTCGGGCCCCTGGTCCGTCAGCAGTTTGCTGGTCACCGGCGGGTATACCAGATTCGTGCGCGTCAACGTGATCTTCTGCGGCTCCGACTTGCGCACGCGCAGCACGCTCATTTCAAGCGTCGTGCCATTGTCGCCGGCCAGCAGCATTTCGGCGAACGCCAGCGGCATGTCCCGCGTGGAAACATTATTCAGAGATTCGATCACGTCTCCGGTCCCCAGTCCGCCCTTGGCCGCGGGCGAGCCGGGAAGGGCATCCACCACGCTGAGGTACCCGAAGCGCCGCGAAAGCACCAGGCCCACGTTGGCCTTGACGGTTTCCTTGGACTTCAGATACTGCTTGTACTGGTCGGCGTTCAGATAGCTGGCGTAGGGGTCCAGCGACTCGAGCATCCCATTGATGGCGCCCGCCGTCACGGCCTTCATGTCCGGCTCCTCGACGTAGTCCGCCTTGATGCGCGACAGCACTTCGGCGCCGAGATGATTATAAGGACTGTCAGCGGAAGCGCTGCGCCCGCGAACGGCGCCGAATAAGAGCAAAAGAACAACGCAGGTCGACGATGCGACCACGGCAAATTGGAAACGACGATTCATAGCCGGATAGGCCTCTATGGTCAGGATACCAGAGCCGGTCGGATCGGCGAGCGCGGGTCGCTGTACACGCCGAGGTGATTATAAGGACTGTCAGCGGAAGCGCTGCGCCCGCGAACGGCGCCGAATAAAAGAAGAAGAACAACGCAGGTCGACGATGCGACCACGGCAAATTGGAAACGACGGTTCATAGCCGGAAAAGGCCTCTACCGCCAGGATACCAGAGCCGGTCCGATTGTGCCGGACGCTGGCCCGGCCGGAGAAATCCAACTGTCCCCGGCTTGGGCTAAACGCCCAGAACTTCGCTGAGAGCGCCGCGGAACTTCGCCATCTCGGCATCGGTTCCGACGGTGATTCGCATCATTTGCGGGTACGCGGGGAAGAGTCGCCCGATGGCCACACCCTTGGCCAGCATCGCCGGACCAAGGTCCTTGATGTCGCGCTTGGCGTCGAACATCACGAAATTCCCCTCCGAGGGAATATAGCTCAGGTTCTTACCTTTGAGCCAGGCGCACAGCTCATTGCGCGTGCGAGTCATCTTCTCCCGGCGTTCATCGAGGAACTTCGGTCCCAGATCGATCGCGGCCAATACTCCACGCACGCTGACTACGCTGATCACCGCATTGCGGAACGGCGTCATCTTCTGAATCAGATCCGGACGCGCGGCGACGTAACCGACGCGCAATCCCGCCATGCCATAGATCTTCGAAAACGTCCGCATAGTAACGACGTTCTTGCCGTCGTGGACGTACTTCATCGCGCTTTCGGTCTCAGGCGACGTGTTGAAGTGGTAGTAGGCTTCATCCATCATCAGCACCGTGTCCGGCAGGCAGGTTCGCCACCACCCAAGCGATGTCCTGTTTGGGCGTGACGTTGCCGGTCGGATTGTTGGGGTTGCAGATGTAGATCATCCCGCCGCCGGCCTTGGCGGCTTCGGCCACCATGCGTTTCACATCGGCGGTGTGATTCGAGGTCAATGGAATCTTCACCAACGCGTGCCCTTGCGCCGCGGCCAGCTCCGGCCCCGCTTCAAACGTGGGCCATCCACAGATAAAGGGACGCTTGGGCGACGTGAACGCCTCCACCGCGCAGTGCAGAGTTTCAGTGGAGCCCTCGCCGATCAGAACCTGCTCGGCCTTCAGCTTTTCAAGATTGGCGATACTCTGGTAAAACGACGGGAATTCGGCGAAGTGGTATCGGTTCACTTCCCCCGCCACGCGCGTCATCGCCTGTACGGCCGCTGCCGGCGGACCCTCGGGAAATTCATTGCCGTTCAACCAGACGGTCCCTTTGGGCGCCTGAACGTTCATGGCATCGACGGCGGCGCGCTGGGCGAACGCTATTTCGGTGAAGCCGGCGGCAACGACCCCGGCGAATCCTCTGCGAGTGAGCATCGGAAACCTCCTCACGCAATTCTACACGATCCCGGATAAGAGTTTCACAGGCATACCACGTTAACCCCGCACTTGAATGATCTATATATAGTGTGATATATATATTCAACAATGCCTAAGCCCGAAACGTTTCTGCCGCTCAAGACCAACTGGTTCCACATTCTCCTCTCGCTCGCCGGCGGGGAGCAACACGGCTACGGGATCATGCAGGAAGTCCTGGAGCGGACCGGCGGCAAGGTCCGGCTCTGGCCCGCGACCCTCTATGGGTCGATCAAGCGGCTGATGGAGGCGGGTCTGATCGAGGAATCGAGCGACCGTCCCGCGGCGGAATTCGACGATGCGCGCCGCCGCTACTATCGTCTGTCGCGCATGGGGCGCCGGGTGCTCGATGCGGAAAGCCAGCGCCTTCAGGAGCTGGTTCACATCCTTCAAACCAAGCGTGGAATGGAGACCATATAAATGCCTACGATTGCAATGCGGCTTTACCGCCGGCTGGCGCGGGCCTTCCCGCACGAATTCCAGATCGTCTACGGAACCGACGTGATCCAGCTTGGAGAAGACGTGGTCGATGATGTTTACCGCCAGCACGGCGTCTTCGGCTTGCTGCGCCTGATTGTCGACATCGCCGTGCGTGTTCCGGTGGAATATTTGAGCGAGATGCGGCGCGATCTGGCCTACGCGCTGCGAACGCTCTGGAAATCGCGCGGATTCGCGGCGGTCGGAATTATTTCTTTGGGGCTCGGCATCGGCGTCACGGCCACCTCGGCGACTCAGTTCTTCACGATGATTCTCAAGGATATCCCCGGCGCGCGCGACCCGGACCGCCTGGCGATGATCGGCGCCGCTTCGTATCCCTATTTTGAGCACTATCGCGACCAGCACGATCTGTTCGCCGGCGCAGCCGCGTTCAAGAGCGCGGTTCCATTCAACGTTTCGCTGCAGGGCGCGAACGCGAAGGCCGAGCGCATATTCGGCCAAGTGGTCTCGCCGGAATATCTTTCGGTGATTGGCGTTACTCCGCAGCGCGGACGCCTGTTCGACGCGGAAATCGACAAGCCGGGTGAAGCGCCGGTGGTGTTCATCACCGACCGTTTCTGGCGCAGCCGGATGAATGCGGACCCGGAGGCGGTCGGCCGTACGATTCGCGTGAATGGCCAGACCGCGACCATCGTCGGCATCGGTCCCAAGGATTTTCTCGGCGTCGTGCCGATCATGTCGGCCGAGATCTTCGTGCCGACCACGGCTCCGGCCAGCATGGTTCCGGAGTTGTCGGGCGATATTCGTTCACAAGAATGAGAAAGCGTTCGGCGCTCTGGTGCGGCTGGCGCCCGGCGTTTCGATCTCGTCCGCGGAGGCGGGAGCGGATGCCCTGACGCGGCAATGGGACGAGGAGACCGTCGATCCAGCGCGAAATGTCAAGGGCCGGCGCGTGCAACTGATTCCGGCGGGTAAGATCCTGCCGATCCCGCGCGAGATGATTCCGGTGATGTATGGATTCACCGCGCTGCTGAACGGATTGATCATCGCCATCGCCTGCATGAACCTGGCGAACATGCAACTGGCCCGCGCGACGGTGCGCCGACGCGAAGTGGCCATCCGGCTGTCGATGGGCGCCAGCCGCTTCCGCCTCATCCGCCAGTTCCTCACCGAAAGCGTACTGCTGGCGCTGGCCGGGGGCGCCGCCGGCCTGGCGTTCGCGTATTGGGCGACTAACCAGCTCAGTAAAATGCGCCTGCCCGCGGCGATTCCCATACACTTCGAAATGCACCCGGACTGGCACGTTCTGGCGACCACCTTGCTGCTGTCGATGGTGGCCGGCCTCGGGTTCGGGTTGGCGCCCGCGCTGGCGGCCACCCGCACCGATCTGGCCTCGACGCTCAAGGAGGGCAATGTGGCCCAGATGCGCGGATACCGCCGCTTCGGCATGCGGAACGTGCTGATGGTGTGCCAGGTGGCGGGATCGCTGACGCTTCTGCTGATCGCCGGCTTCATGGTGATCGGATTCCAGAAAACCAACAAGGTCGACATCTCGTTCGACGGACGGAACATGGTCCTGTTCGCGGTCGATCCGGTGCGGGACGGCTATTCGAGCGACCGGGTGGCGAACCTGTTCGACAATCTGCAAGACCGGCTGAAGACGGTTTCCGGCGTGCGGGACATCGTGGTGTCGGAGGCGACGCCTTTTTCGACGCAGATTGGAGGTTCGGTGCTGAGCACGCCGGGCGAAGCGGGGATGTCCGACCAAGTGGTCCGCGGCGTGGCCAAGAACGTAATCGGAGCGAACTTACTTTGCCGCGATCGACGTGAGCATGCTCGAGGGCCGCGAATTCGACGTTCGCGAGCAGCGCCTGGATCCCGCCAAGACGCCCGGCAAGAGCATCGCGCTGCCCGCAATCCTCAACGAAACCGCCGCGCGCGCGTTTTTCGGAAGCCGCGACCCGCTCGGACGCCGCATCTCGGAGACCGGAAAGTCGTATGAAGTCATCGGAGTGGTGAAGGATCTTTCGGCGCCGATGAGCCAGGCTTCGACGGGAGAACAAGTATCGGCAATCCCGGTTCTTTATCGGCCGCTCACGCGCAGCGACTTCGCGTCTCCGCCGTTGGGCGGGATGACGGTGATCTTGCGAACCAACGCGCAGGCGGGCGGACTGACCGACGTGATGCAGGGCGTGCGGCGCGAGGTGGGAGCCATCGATCCGAATCTGGCGATCTTCAATCTCCGTACCCTGGCCGAAGACGTGGATCAGACCACGTCGTATCTGCGCATGTCGTCGGTGATCTACGGCGGCATCGGGACCTTCGGACTGATTCTGGCAGCCACCGGCCTCGCCGGAGTCACGGCCTATTCCGTGGCGCGGCGACGCAAAGAGATCGGCATCCGGATGGCGCTGGGCGCGCGTAAAGGACAGGTGCTGCGGCTGGTGCTGCGCGAAGGCGGCGCATTGGTAGCCATCGGATCGGTACTGGGGCTCGCGGCGGCGTTCGCGATTTCGCGTGGGTTGAGCGCGTTGACCAATGTCTTAGGGCAGGCGTTTGGCGCCAGCGTGAACGATCCACGTCTGATCTTCGGCGCGCCCCTGCTGTTGGCCGGGCTGGCGATGCTCGCCTGTTATCTGCCGGCGCGCAAGTCTACGCAGATCGATCCGCTGAAGGCGTTACGCGAAGAATAAGATCGCATGGCATCTCAACCTCAGGCCAGGCTGCGGGCCGGAACGTTCCGGGTGAGCCGGCCGGTGGCGTATCTGCTTCGGTTGGTTTTGATCGGCATCGTGGTTGGAATCGCGTACCTCAGTCCACCGCTTAAGAATTGGCCCAAGTGGATTTCGGCGGCTGGATGGGTTGCGTTTTCCATATACTGGGGCGCGGCGGCGAGAAACTCAGCCGTGGCGAAGAGCTCGGAAGCGACGGAATCGCGGCGCGTCCATGAGGTGCTGGTGAACATCGGGCTGTTCCTGTTGTATCTTCCAGTCCCCGGATTGCGGCAGAGCTTTTTACCGGTTTCTGCTGCATGGGTCCCGGTCGGATTGGCAATGCAGGCCTCGTTTTTGGCGCTGGCGGTTTGGGCGCGGCGGCATCTGGGCAGCAACTGGAGCGGACGGATCGAGATCAAGATGGATCATGAGCTGGTGCGCTCGGGTCCCTATCGAATCTTGCGGCATCCGATCTACACCGCGATGGTGGGCATGTACATTGGGACCGCGCTGGTGGTGGGTCAGATGCATTCGCTGGTAGGGGTCGCCATGGTGCTGTTCGCGTACTGGCGCAAGGTCCGGATGGAGGAGTCGAAATTGCGCGAAGCGTTCGGGCGGAGGTATGACGATTACCGGCGCGCAACGTGGGGTGCGGTTCCCGGCCTATTCTGAACGCTACGCTCGACGATTCTGCCCAAGCGTTGCCTGACGTATAAGTGCCGGCTACTGGGCCCGCCCCCGATCGAATCCGCCCTGCGGGCGATATCCGGGCCTGCATTGCACTCGATACTTCCTGGCCGCGTCCGATAGCACTTCCACCGTGATCTTCCGGAATCCTTCATTCGGGTTGGGCTGCGGATAGTAAGTCACCGTGTAGGAGTTGCC
Organism: Terriglobia bacterium; assembly: GCA_963842485.1. GTDB lineage: Bacteria > Acidobacteriota > Terriglobia > Bryobacterales > Bryobacteraceae > Palsa-187. The sequence goes on from CAWJHI010000126.1 coordinate 29,505, forward strand.
CAGATCCTCGCGGATGTTCTCGAATGCTTCCACTTGCTTCTGCCACGTCTTGGCGAAGTAGGATTTCCCTCCGGTGCGCGTCGAGATTCGCCGGAACACGCTCGAGGAAATGGGGTCCTTGTTCACCTCGTTGGTGGAAATGACGTAAATCGGGATCCCTTCGTCTTCCGCAACGGCTTGAACGTCGGACGGCGCAACCATACTCGCGTTATCGGGACCGTTCGAGAACACGATCACCACTTTTCGCCCGGGGACTTTCGCCGCATCGCGCAGCGTCAACAGCAGGCAGTTATACAGAGCCGATTCATCGCCCGCCACCGCTTTGCGCAAGCCGAAAATCGCATCGTTGCGCTCATGGCTGAGCGGAGCGTCGCGTTTCAGGTTACGGCTATACGTGTACACCGCCACCGAATCCGCGCGATCCAGCCCGCGAATGAAGTCGGCGATCGCGTCCGAAGCATAGACGAACCCGCGATACATGAAATTGCTGGTGTCGAACAGGACGAATACGTTGGTGCCGACGAACGCGTCGGCGACACGCACTTCTTCACCCCTCGGGGCTTCAATCGCCGGCGCAAGCGCCTTCATGGTGCCGTCCTCGGCGATCTGTAAAGGTGGCTGGCTGCCTTCGCCGAAGGTCGAAAGCTTCTCCGGAATTCCGTCTTCGAGAATCCGGAAATCCTTGGGCTTCAGGCCGTTCACATATTTACCCTTGTTATCGGTCACCTGAAAGCTCAACACCACCATGTCGACCTTAACGCGAAAGGTCGGCCGGTCCTGCGCGCCTACCTGAACGAAAGCGAGCGCCGCTAAAGCGGTTATCAGAGCCAATTTGCGGATCAAAGTGGTTCCCCCGGGAAATTAATTATCTGCTGCCATCATCTGCTTGCGAGCCTTCTGCCGTACCTCGTCCCCCACCAGGCGCAGCGAGCGTAACAGCGCCGGCCAATCCTCCAGGTGCGTCGCGAAAATCCGTTCCACCGTCTCCTCGGTCCACTCCGGAATCAGAACATTCAATTGAGCGGGCCGCACGTGGGTTTCATCGGCCAGAGCGGCATAATACAGCAGGTTCGATTCCCAGCTCTCCGCCAGGATCCGGCTCGAATATCCCATCAAGGTCGGGAACGTGCGCAGATTCAGCAGCTCTGGTTGATAGGAATTGGCAAGCGTCGGCTTCGGTGTGCCGAAGGTGCGCGAGATCGCCTGTTCGCTCAACGCCGGACCGGCCTCCCCGGCCAGCTTCCGGATATCGTTCGCCAGCGGCGATTCGTGATCCTTCGCCGACATGTCGATCGCCAGCAGATACATCTCCGACGGCACCACGTTCTCATCGGCGGAGCGGAGATCCCCAGCGGCCAGATATTGTTGCAGCTTTTTCAGCCGGACCGGCGGCGCGTATCGATCGAGCGACGCCAACACCTCTCCGCGCCGGGTCCCATCGAGCACGCTCTCCGCCAGCAGCGTCTCGGCGTAAGCCATGTGCACCCCTACCCAATGAAGCTGGACCGGCGTCACGTTCCACCATCTCGGAATCACGGCGCTCAGGATCATCTGCGGAACCAGATCGCTCCAGATCAGCGCCTGCTCGCGCGACGGAATCAGGAAATTCTGTTCGCCTTCGGCCAGCGCGTACGGCAGCGACGCGAGCGATCCCACCAGGCGTCCTCCGGCATTGGCCGGCCAGCCGGTGCCGAACACTTCGGTCTGCTTCCAGGTTTGGTTCGCCGTTTGAATGCCGATGAAATCGTGGCTGCGTATGAACAGCGGGTTGGCGTGCAGCACCTGCGCTCCCGGCGGCGCGTAGTGAATATAGTTGAATCCCACCAGCGTGTCGCGCAGGAACGGAGCCAGGTTGCCGCGCAGTTCTTTCAGCTTATTGGCGTCATTGGCCGATTTTTCGATGGCCGCGCGCAGGTTCAGCTTCCGTTGACTCTCGACGTGCTTGTCGGTGTAGTAGCCGAAAGACATGGAATTCTTCTCGGTAGTGGTCAGAGTATTTCTCGGCAGCTGAATCTCGGAGATGCGCGCAGCCAGTTTTCCGGCCAATGCCGTATTCAGCTTCTCACCGCGACCCACCCTCTCCAGGTTGTCGGCCAGATCGAACAGCGTCGACAGCGACACCAGCTTCTGCGCCTCGAAGATGCGGATCATGTCTTCGACGACTTGTTGGTGGGTGTCGGAGCTGTCATCCGCAGCGGTTCCGGCCAGCAGGTCCATCATGCGATCCTGCGCCACAACGTTTTCGGGAGAATGCGTGGCCTTCAGCAGCAGTTTCACTCCCGCGCGCCCGCCGTCGAAGATGTCGCGATCGCCCTGAATCTTGGCGAACGGCGCCAGCAGCTCCGCGAGCGCCGCGTCGGATGCGGATTCCGGAATCGAGCCTTGCCGCACGAAAATCTGCCACAGTCCCGTCAGCGCCTGCATGGTCCCCGCCGCGTCGGCCTTCAGGGTCAGATCGTGGATGTTGTTGATCGCATGGATGGTATCCAAAAACTGGATGATGGTCTGGTCGGAAAGCGCAGGCGCTTCCGAGAACAGCGGATACTGTGCGTTCAAAGTCCGGTATTCGCGCGCCAGCCGATCCACCGTCGCCACTTCCAGCGGCTTGGCGCGGTTACGCTCCACGTCGCTCAGCGCCATGAAGATTTTCAGCGGCTCATTTTCGACCGACTTGCGCGACAGCCCGAACAGCGCTTCCAGCACGTCGTCGGCATCCTTCCAGGCGGGCGCGGCATGCGTGAGCTTGGCGTCATACTTACCCGTCGGATGATTGACGAACAGGTTCTTCCACACATCCAGGCTGCCCGGCAAGTGAGGCTTTCCGTTTGAGTCCAGCCGCAGCCGCGTGGTCAGAAGCAGCATGTCGGTGTTGGACCGGAACACGGGCCGCGCGGGACCGGGACTGGTCACCCGGCCGCGAATCGCGGCATAAAATCGCTTCAGCCGCTCCGGATCGGTGAGATACTCTTTCACCGGACCGTTGATGCGCGCCAGCGCGTCATAATAGCTGGCCAGCCAGCCGTCGTCTCGGGCCAGCAGCCGGTCGAAGAAGGTCGCGCCTTTCTCGGTTCCGGCTCCCGCCAGCTCGCCCCAGGCCTTGTCCGTGCGTGCGCCGCCCGGCACCACCGCTTTGCCGTCGCGGATCTGGAACATGGCTCCGAAAAAGTCCAGGACATGCGCATAAATCTTCAGTCGCGTAGCCGGAATCTCCGCGCGCAGCACCTCGGCTGTATCCGGATCCAGTTTTCCCAACCCCAGGTACAGCCGGCACAAAGCTGGATCCGATAGAAAATAATCGATGAATTCCCCGACGGATTTGTCTTTCGCCGATTGCCAATATTCCACCTTATAAAGAACCGGAATCCGCGACGGATGATAATCGAGAGTAAAAGGCCGGTTGGTTCGGAGGGCCTGTTCGAACTCCGCCAGCGGGAACCCCGAATCGATGGTAAGGAACGCCCGCGACGCGTTCACCGTTTCCAGCACGACATCCGATCCGCAGCCCCCGCGCATCCTATATCCGAGCACCCGCAGCAGATCCCCCGTCTCGGTTGAATCGCAGGTTTGAACCTTGATGATTTTCTGGTCGCCGCTCAACCGCTCCAGCTCCCGCGCCTGCGAAAGATAGCGGACCACCAGCTTCAGGTATTCGGTCTGTTCCAGCGCTTCGTTGGAGCTCGCCGCCTGATACCCGTTGGTGACCACGTTGCGCGCCAGTGCGACCAGCAAATCCTCGGGTTTCAGATCCGGCGACAGCGCGGCCATCCGCGCGAAGCTTCGGAGCGGTCCCGGAATTTCGATAAAATTCTGCGCGGCCGGCGCGTTGCCAGGCGCGTCTGGCATCGCCAGGCCGGACCCGCCGGCGGCTCGATACCCTTCAATGTGTTTCGTGGCGGAGACCGTGTCTCCCGCGATCAGGTCCAGAATCGCTTGGCGGCGCGCGACCGCCGCGCGCTGTTCACGCGGTGCGTTGGAGCGCTCCAGGACCTGCGCCAGTTTGGAATAAACCTCACGGGCAGCCGGATCGCGATGACGGTCCAGAAACTCGGCGTAAGCCCGCAGTGCCGCGGCATTGCCCGGCTCCGCTTCCACCGCTTTCTGAAGTCGAGCCTGTGCCTCGACCGCCTCACCCTTGCTCTCGAGCTGCCACGCTTCACCGCTGAGATCCTGCGCGGCAATCCCCCTTACTGGACACAACGCCGGACCCAACACTGTTACGCACAAAGTGCATAACGCCCCAAAGAGTCGCTTCACCACTTGACTCCTCCACTCGGCTTTATACTGTATCACGTTGACGGCGCCTCGCACCTTCCACCACGAAGTCCAGCTCCCAATCGTTCCGCCAATCCGGGTCCATATACTATACCTGTCCTACCCGCTATAATCTCGGAGAGCCGTAACTAATTTCAGCTCAAAACAAACAAGGAGAACGTTCGGCCATGTTAGCAACGACCCCAAAACAGATCCTGAAAAAACAAGTAGTGAGATTCGGACCCTGGGTGGCCCTGCTGGCCCTCGGCACCATCGCGACGCCCCGTTATGCGAACACTGCTCCGCCGCCCGCTGAGCATCCGCACATCCGCGCCGCCGTGAATGAGCTGCGCGAAGCCCGCAACGAACTGGAACACGCCGCCCACGACTTCTGCGGACACCGGGCCGACGCATTACGCGATACCCAGGTCGCCCTGAATCAGCTCCAAAAGGCGCTGGAGTGCGCCAGGTAAGACCTGCGCGCCGACTTCCGGCCGGATGGCTTGATGAAATACACCCGCCGGCCGGGTGTAGTGTTTCCTGCTAAGCTCGTACTAGGTTGTTCACATGATCCTTAGGATCAAGCTCGCGAGGGGCCGGCCGATTCAGCGGAAACACGGGAAGAATCGCCATGTGGCCCTGGCTTTTGGCTCCCTGCTGACGCCGTTGGCGTTGATGGCTTACGTGCTCGGCTTGTGGCGGCTCGCCTCGGATATGGGGATGGCCGGAGCCTTCGGCATCACCGGCCTGTTTTCCCACTGGCAAATCTGGATGGCGATCGGAGCGCTGCTGCAACTGGGCACCTGGGTGTTGAACCGCTATGGGCACTTTGCGGATTTTCAGATGCCTCGCGTGCTGATGTTCCACCAGAGGCCGCCGGGCGGGACCGCCGTTTCGCGCCACAAGGTCAGCTCCCGCTAAGACAGAACTCAGGCCTGGGAAGGCTGCGGGGCCACGGCGCGGCGAGTCCGTGCGCGCATCGCCTCCCACCGCAGCCGCATCCGGTCGAGGTACAAATACACCACCGGGGTCGTGTACAGGGTCAGCGCCTGGCTGAACACCAGTCCTCCGACGATTGCCATTCCCAGCGGCCGTCGCATTTCCGATCCCTCTCCGTGCCCTAACGCCAGCGGCAGCCCGCCTAGCAGCGCGGCCATCGTGGTCATCGTGATGGGACGGAAGCGCAGCACCGCCGCCTTATAGATCGCCTTGATTGGAATCAGGCCCTCCGTGCGCTCGGCCTGAATCGCGAAATCGATCATCATGATCGCGTTTTTCTTCACGATTCCGATCAGCAAAATGATGCCGATCAGCGAAACCACGTTCAGCTCATTGCCGGTCACCATCAGCGCCAGCAGGGCGCCCACGCCGGCCGATGGAAGCGTGGAGAGAATCGTCAGTGGATGAATCAGGCTCTCGTACAGCACGCCGAGCACGATGTAAACGGTCACCAGCGCAGCCGCGATCAGGATCGGTTCACTTGAAAGCGCGTCCTGATACGCTTGCGCGGTTCCCTGAAAGCTTCCGTGCATCGACGACGGCAATCCCATGTCCCTCTCCGCCTGTTCGATCACCGGGACCGCCTGGCTCAGCGAGGTTCCTAACGGCAGGTTGAAGGAAATGGTCACGGAAGGGAACTGGCCTTGATGGTTCACTCCCAGCGCCGTGTTGCTCGGCACGTACTTCGCAATGGCGCTCAGGGGGACCTGCTGTCCACCGTTGCCTTTTACGTACAGGAATTTCAGCCCGTCCGGATTCTGCCAGAACTGCGGGTCCACTTCCATGACTACGTGATATTGATTCAATTGCGTGTACATCACCGACACCTGCCGTTGTCCGAAAGCGTCGTACAACGTGTTGTCGATGGATTGCGCGGAAATTCCCATTCGCCCCGCGGTCACCCGGTCGATGTCCACGCCGGCCTGCAATCCCCGGTCCTGCTGATCGCTGTTGACGTCGGCGAGCTCCGGCAACGTCCGCAGTTTCTGGAACACCCGCGGAGCCCAGTCGTTGAGTTCCGTCACCGAATCCGATTGCAGCGTGTACTGATACTGCGCGCCGCTCGATCGTCCGCCGATGCGCAGATCCTGCACGGCTTGCAGATACAGGCTGACGCCGGGAACGTGGGCCAGCTTCGGCCGCAGTCTGGCGATCACTTCATCGGAGCTGATCTTGCGCTCGGCCAGCGGCTTAAGCGTGATATTCAAGCGGCCCTGATTCAGCGCCGATCCGCCTCCGCCGCCTCCTCCGCCCACGTAAGCGTTCAGCGTATCCACCGCCGGATCTTCCATGCAGATCCTCAAGAGTTGTTCCACTCGAATTCGCATCGCCTGGAACGAAGTGGCCTGGTCGGCGACGATGGTTCCCGACAGCCGGCCCGCGTCCTGCTGCGGGAAAAATCCTTTCGGGATGATGATGTACAGATACACGCTCAGCGCGATGGTCGCGAGCGTAACCGCCAGCGTCAGCGGCTGATGGTCCAATACCCAGGCAAGCGACTTCGCGTAGCCCCGGCGCAGCCATTCCACCGAATCCCCGCTCCAACGGTACAGGAAGTTGTGCTTCTCTTTTTCATCCCGCCCCGCCAGCCGCGCGCACATCATCGGCGTCATGGTCAGGGAAATACAAAGCGACAGGGCAATCGCCACCGACAACGTGATCGCGAATTCGCGGAACAGACGGCCCACGATGCCGGGCATCAGCAGGATCGGAATGAATACCGCGATCAGCGAAATGCTGATCGACACCACCGTGAATCCGATTTCAGCCGAGCCCTTGAGCGCGGCCTGCATCGGCGACATGCCGTGCTCGGTGTGCCGCGCAATATTCTCGATCACCACGATCGCATCGTCCACCACGAACCCGGTCGCAATGGTCAGCGCCATGAGCGATAAATTGTCGACGCTGTATCCAAACAGGTACAGGACGCCGAAGGTGCCGATCAGCGACGTCGGCACGCAGATGCTGGGAATCAATGTGGCGCGCACGCTGCGCAGGAAGATAAACACCACCATGATCACCAGCGAGATCGAGATGGACATGGTTCGCTGTACGTCTCTTACCGAAGCGCGAATGGTGGTGGTCCGGTCGGCCAGCACATGCATTTCGATCGACGCCGGAATGGAGGCTTTGAGCAGCGGCAGGATCGCCCGCACGCTGTCCACCGTTTCCACGATATTGGCGCCGGGCTGGCGATTGATGTACATTACCACCGCAGGCTTGGTGTCGACATACCCGACGTTGCGAAGATCCTCGACGGAATCTTCTACCTTGGCAATATCGGACAGAACCACCGGCGCGCCGTTCCGGTAAGCCACCAGCAGATTGCCGTAATCGCGCGCCTTTAGTAACTGGTCCGTGGTAGTCAGGGTCCAGGAAGTGGTGTCATTCGAAAGGTTGCCCTTGGGACTGTTGACGTTGGCCGCCAAGAGCACCGCGCGCACATCTTCCAGGCCCAGACCGAAATTGTTCAAAATCGACGGGTTGACTTCAACGCGCACGCCGGGAAGAGAACTGCCCCCGACAAATACCTGCCCCACACCCTTCACCTGCGCGATCTTCTGCTGCAGAATGGTCGACGCCGCGTCATACATCTGACCTGACGTCTTGGTATCGGAGGTCAGCCCCAGCATCAGAATCGGAGCGTCGGCCGGATTCACCTTGCGCCAGTACGGGTTCCTCGGCAGATTCGCGGGCAGTTGGCCGCGCGCCGCATTGATAGCCGCCTGCACATCGCGCGCCGCAGCGTCGATATTGCGATTCAGATCGAACTGGAGCGTAATACTGGTCGAGCCGAGCGTGCTCGACGACGTCATCTCATTCACACCCGCGATGCGCCCAAATTGCCGCTCGAGCGGCGTCGCCACCGAGGACGCCATGGTTTCCGGGCTGGCGCCGGGCAGGCCGGTGTTGATGGAAATCGACGGGAAATCGATCTGCGGCAGCGGTGCGACCGGCAGGAAATTGTACGCGACCGCACCCGAAATCCCCAACGCAACCGTGAGCAGCGTGGTAGCCACGGGCCGGTGGATAAATGGTGTCGAAATGCTCATGAACGCAAGATGACTTGCCTCAGCTTATCATGCAAGTTGTTGGCCAAGCGACTGTATAATGGCACATCCGGCGCTTTCACGCCGGCTCCCGCAGCCGCGCCAGCAACGCCGGATCCACCTTGCTTTTCACTGTCCTGCGGTCTATCCGCAGCCTCCGCGCGGTCTCTTCATAACTACCGGTGCGGCTGTAAACGATGGTTGCATAGCGCGATAGCAGATCCTCCGCGGTAAAATGGCCCTTCCGAAAATCGTCGACCGCCTGGTCAAGCGGTTCCGTCCTGGCCGGCTTCGAGGGCCGATAATCCCGCCGAATCAACACGTTCCTGACACACTGATCCAGCTCCCGGTAATTTCCCGGCCACGCGTAATCGCGACCGAGATTTTGGTCGACCCACGCCGTCGCATCGCGCGCCAGCTCCTCGGCCTCTGCGCCGGCCACGCGGCGAGCCATATATAGGATCAAGTCGTCCAACACTCCCGGCGAATCGGCGAGCTGATCGGCCAGGGACGGCGTCGCGATCTGATCCGAACACAAGCGGTAATACAGATCCTCGCGAAATTCCCCTTTGCGGATCCGAGCCGCCAAATCCCTATTGGTGGCCGCGATCAGCTTCCCCTGAAACCGCCGCCCCGCCGTCTCACCCACCGGATGGAACGTGCGTGTCTCGATCACCCGCAGCAGCTTCACTTGGATCGACGGGTCCAGGTCGCCCAGTTCGTCGAGAAACACCGATCCCAGCGCCGGGCAGGTTTCGAGCCAGCCCTTGCGGTCCCCGATCGCGCCGGTGAAGGACCCTCGACGGTGCCCGAACAGCTCGGATTCAACCAGTGCCGGGGAGAGCGCCGAGATATTGATCGGAAAGAACGCCGCCGCATCGTCTCCATGGAAGGTCATGCTCTTGGCGTCGAAAGGAACATAGCGCGATTGCGCGATGGCCCGTGCCGCCAGCTCCTTGCCAGTGCCCGACGGCCCCGTGATCAGAGTCGCGAACTCATGCATGCGCCCGTAAAGCGTCCGGCGGTAGCGCCGCATATCGTGCGTGAAGATCGACTGCCACACGCTGGCCCGCAGCCTTGCCGCGGGCATCGATCCACCGATGATGTCCCGAAAAATCTGCTCGAATGCAAGCTGGATCTGGCGGAAACACGCGAACGTGTGCGGCGGCTCCTGCCCGTCGGGAAGAATCAGGCCTTCGAAAAAGTGATGCCAGTCGGCTAGAAAATCCTGGTAGAATCGCCAGCGCAGGGCATTTGCGGGCGTCGTGAAGCTCGCTTCGTAAAACCGGGGATAGTAACGCTGATACAGATATTGGACCACGGCGTCCTCATAGAGCGCCAGATCGTCTCCGCTTTTCGGTTTGTCGCGGATCTGCTCCACCAGCGGTCCGAGCCTCTCGAAAATCCTCCATACGTTCACCCGGGGCCGCTCCGGATCCGCCACCGGCTGGCTCCAGACCGAGTCGCCTTCGACGAAATCGGCTCCCAGAAGTTCGCGTTCCAGCCGATTATGTTCTGGAAGGAACGGGTTACAATAGGCGAACTCGGAAATCAACCGAAGAAACCGGCGCTCCGCGCCCGTGAGAGAAGTCATGTACATCTATTGTATAGCAATATGCATGGGATGCGCGAGTCGTCCGTGACGCATCATCACAACTGATTGAAAAATATTGCAGGCTGAGGCGGAGATAGTCGTGCACAGTAAGAAGCATCATGAAAAGCGAATCGGGCGGTTTTAAGGACCTTCTCAAGAATTCGGGATTTCAAGCGTTTCTGGGGACGCAGTTCCTTGGCGCGCTGAACGATAACTTATACAAAATGATCGTGTCGATGCGAGCGGTGCACGTCGCGGCGAACACCGAGGCCAGCGGCAGGTATCTTTCGATCGCCGGAGCAGTGTTCGTCATCCCGTTTCTCCTATTTTCGGGGTATTCCGGCCATCTCGCCGACAAAATCAGCAAGCGCACCGTGTTGATTTCAGTCAAGGCCTTCGAAATCGTCGCGATGGCGCTCGGGTTGGCGGCGTTCTTCACGACACGCATCGAATTCATGCTGGTGGTGCTGTTCCTGATGGCCCTCCACTCCACCGTTTTCAGCCCCGCGAAATACGGAATTGTCCCCGAAATGATTCCCGACAAGGATCTGTCGAGGGCGAATGCCATGCTCGAAATGAGCACCTTCGTCGCCATCGTGCTCGGCACTTCCGTGGGTGCGTTTCTGTTCAGCGCCTGGAAGGACCGCCCTTGGAACATGGGGATGGTGATGGTTGCGATCGCCATCACGGGATTCGCCACCAGCTTCAAAATCACCCGGGTCCGGCCGAGCGGTGTCTCGACGCCCTTCAACTTCAACCCGTTCGGCGAAGTGATCGTCGGCACCAGGCGCCTGCTGGCAGACCGGCGCCTGTGGCTCACCGTGGTCGGGATTTCCTATTTCTGGTTTCTGGGACTGCTGTTTCAAATGGACCTGCTGCTGCTCGGCGGCGAAGTGATGAAGCTCGACGACGTGCACGTCGGCCTGATGGTGACGTGTCTGGCGATCGGAATCGGCGTGGGCAGCATGCTCGCCGGCCGGCTTTCGGGTGACAAAGTGGAGCTCGGCCTGGTGCCGCTTGGGTCGATCTTCATGGGCCTGAGCTGTCTCGGCGTGTATGCCGCGAAGTTCTCCTACGCCGGTTCGATGGTGGCGCTGGCGCTGCTCGGCGTGTCGAGCGGACTGTTCATCGTGCCGCTGAACGCCTATCTTCAGCAGCGCGGGGGCAGCACTGAGAAAGGCCGCCTGATCGCGACCAACAATTTTTTCAACACGATCGGACTCCTGCTCGCCACCGCGACCCTGAGCGGTCTGCACGATCGCTTGCATATTTCCGCCGACAAACTGATCCTGATTTTCGGCGTGGCGACGCTGATCGCGACCATCTACATCGTCCGCCTGGTCCCCGAGTTCCTGGTGCGATTCCTGGTCTGGCTGGCCACCCACACCGTCTACAAAATCCGCATTCGTGGCCAGGGAAACGTGCCGTTTCGAGGCCCGGCGCTGCTGGTTTCCAATCACGTAACGCATCTCGATGGGTTTTTGATCGGCGCCTGCATCCAGCGTTTCGTCCGCTTCATGGTATGGAAACCGTACTACGAATTGAAGGCGCTGAACTGGTTTTTCCGTTTCGCCAAAACCATTCCGGTAGGCACCACCGGCCCGCGCGACGTGGTCGCTTCGATTCGCGCGGCGCGCACCGAGCTCATGGGCGGACACGTGGTCGGGATCTTCGCCGAAGGAGCCATCACGCGCACCGGCAACCTGCTGCCCTTCAAGCGCGGCATGGAGCGGATTATCGACGGCCTGGATGTGCCCATCATTCCGGTGCATCTCGACCGCCTGTGGGGCAGCATCTTCAGTTTCGAGAAGGGCCGCTTCTTCTGGAAATGGCCCAAGCGGTTTCCGTACCCGGTGACCGTTTCCTTCGGCGCTCCGATGCCATCGACCTCCAGCGTCGCCGACGTCCGCCACGCGATCGCCGCGTTGGCGAGTGACGCCGTCGTCGACCGGAAAACGAACGCTGACGTGCTCGGCCGGCGATTCATTCGCGCCGCGCGCAAGAACTGGTCGAGATTCTCCATGGCGGATTCGAGCGGCCGCGAGCTGACCTTCGGCCGGGCGCTCACGGGGAGTCTTTTAATCGCACGTTGGGCTCGGAATCAGGAAGCGATGGTCGGTGTGCTGCTGCCGCCGTCGGTGGGCGGCGCGCTGGCCAACGCCGGCCTATCCATCGCGGGAAAAACTCCGGTGAATCTGAATTTCACGGCGGGCCAAGAAGCGATGGACGCGGCAATGGAGCAGTGCCGCATCCAGACCGTACTCACTTCCAAAGTTTTTCTGGCGAAAGCCGGCCTGGAACGCGCGGCCAACATGGTCTTCCTCGAAGACGTGATGGCATCCTTCGGTCCCATCGATAAAGCCCGCGCGCTGATTTCTGCGCGCCTTGCGCCGGCCCGGATGCTGGTTAAACGAAGCTCGCCCGATTCGCTCGCGACCGTCGTCTTTTCGAGCGGCAGCACCGGCGCTCCCAAGGGCGTAATGCTATCGCATTACAACATCATTTCGAATATCGAAGCCATGGTGCAGGTGTTCTGGATCGACTCGAACGATCGCATCGTCGGCGTATTGCCGTTGTTTCATTCGTTCGGTTTCACGGTGACCCTCTGGCTGCCGTTGATCATCGGCTGCGGCGTCGCTTTTCATCCGATTCCGACCGATTCGAAAACCATCGGCGAGCTGGTTGCCAGGTACCAAGGCACCCTGCTGCTCTCGACTCCGACGTTCTGCGGCGGCTACGCGCGCAAATGCACGCGGGAACAGTTTCGCTCCCTGCGCTACGTTCTGGTGGGCGCCGAAAAATTGCGCGAACCGGTGGCGAAAGCGTTCGAACAGGCGTTTGGCCTGGATCTGCTCGAAGGCTATGGCTGCACTGAAATGTCGCCGGTGGTCGCCGTCAATGCCCCCAACTTCGACGCGGGCGCTGATTCGCAGATCGGAAACAAGCCCGGCACCGTGGGACATCCGCTGCCCGGCGTCGCGATCAAGGTGGTGGACCCCGAGACTGGAAAAATGATGGGGCCGCAGCAGGAAGGTCTGCTGATGGTCCGCGGCGCCAACCGGATGCTCGGCTACCTGGGCGATCCCGAACGCACCGCGGCTGTGATCGAGGACGGCTGGTATCGTACCGGCGACTTGGCCGTGATCGACGAAGAAGGGTTCCTTCGCATCACCGACCGTCTTTCGCGTTTCAGCAAAATCGGCGGTGAAATGGTCCCGCACTTGAAAATCGAAGAAGCCGCTTACGGCATCCTCGGCGATTCCGGCTGCGTAGTGACGGGCGTGCCCGATGAGCGCAAAGGCGAGCGGCTGGTGATGCTGTACACCCATGCGGAAATCGCTCCGTCCGACCTATGGCGGCGTCTGGCAGACACGGATCTGCCGCGCCTTTGGCTGCCGAAGCATGAAAACATTTATCAGGTGGACAGTTTGCCGTCGCTCGGCACGGGCAAGATCGATCTTCGCGGCGTGAAGGCGAAAGCCGAATCCCTCATGCGCATCCGCGAATCGGCCGTGATCTGAGAGTTGTTAATAAAAGGGACTGACGACTCCGTCCCCCTTTTTCAACAAGCTGCTTACGCCCAGTTGCTAGGATATCGAGAGATGCCGTTCACCTGTAACGTCTGCGGCGCGGAGTGCGTGCAGCCGCCGGAGGGCCTGGGCCGGGAAACGGAGAGCTGCGCCGCATGCGGATCTTCCGTGCGGCTGCGCGCGCTGATCGCTTTACTTTCCGAGGAAATCTTCGGCGTGCTGCTCACCTTGCCGGAATTTCCCGTGCTCAAAGGAATCCGGGGCATCGGCATGAGCGACGCTCCGGATCTGGCCGAACGGCTCGCCGGGAAGTTCGATTACACCAACACGTTTTATCACCAGGCGCCGCGGCTGGACGTGACCCATCCCGAGGAACGCGATCTGGGCCGGTACGATTTCATTTTGTCCAGCGAAGTGATGGAGCACGTCCCGCCGCCGGTGGAGCGCGCGTTCGCGAGCCTCTACTCCATGCTCAAGCCGGACGGCCTGCTGCTGCTGACCACTCCTTACAATCTGGGCGGCAAAACCATCGAGAATTTTCCGGAGCTGCACCAGTACACGCTCGCCTCACCCGGCGGCCGCGCCGTGCTGTTGAACCGGCGGCGCGACGGGTCGCTGGAGGTGTTTGAGAATCTTGTTTTCCACGGCGGTCTGGGGTCCACTCTGGAAATGCGCACCTTCACCGAGGAATCCCTGCGCGAGGTTGTTTGCGGCGCCGGGTTCCGCGAACTCCGCTTCGCCACCGAATCCTGGCCCGAGCACGGAATCGAGCATGCGGGCGATTGGTCGCTGCCGGTGGCTGCCCGCAAGGGCCATTTCCAACCACCCGCGGCCGAGCTGGCGCTGCAATACCGCGAAGCCTGCCGGCTCGCGGAGCGCACCCGCCACGATCTCGAGCAAATCGAAGCCGAGTACCGGCGGCACACTTCTTTTCACGCGCTGGCTCACCAGGAGTGGATGCTCGATGCCGCCCGGAGCCAGGAGTGGACCAAAAAAGTGGAGAAGGACTGGGAGGAACGAACCAACTGGGCGCTCGACGTTGAACGCGCCCGGAAAGAAGCCGTCGCCCAATTCCGCCGCGTGGAGGCCTCCGAAGCCGCCCTCTGGAAGCAGCTCGAAGAAGTGCAACACCAGCTCGCCCGGCTCCGCGCGACGGTATGGGTCCGGATCGGCCGGCTGCTCCGCGCGCTCTAGGAGCTTTTTGAAATGGGGCAGACCGCTCTGGCCCCTCTTCAACCTCCTGCTGGGGATATCGCGCTCAGGAGACAATAGTCGCGAATGCACGTTCATATCCGCGGCGACGGCCTGGCCGCCTGGTGCACCGCCCGGTTGCTCTCCCGCAGCGGTTTTCGCGTCACCGTCGAACGGCCCGGCCGCCGCAACCCGCGCTTGATCCTGGTCGGTGATCCCACTCAAGCCTTGCTTGCCGAGTTGGCTGGCGATCCATCGCCATTCGCAAACGCAGCGCGAATTCGAAAACGTCTGGTGGCTTGGGGGCCAAACGCTGCAACACAGGAATTCGAGCACTCCGCGGCGATTGTCGACGAACAGTCCCTGCTCGACCGTCTCTGGGCCCGTACTTCTTACGAACCTTCCGACGAACCGGCTGAGTGGACCATTTTCGGCGCGTCCCCGGCGCCCGGGGAAGAGCATCGCTTCGGCTCGCGCACCGCGAACGTCGCCGAAGTGGACCTCGCCGGCCGGCGCGAAGCCTGCTGGATCGAATCCTTCGAACAGGGATGGATGTTCCTGATCGCGGGCGATAGTCCTACCGGCTACTTGATCTCGGTCGGCGCGCGTCCGGAGATATTTCTTACGTCAAGCCGATCCATCGCGAAAGAAGTTGCCGCTGTTGGTCCCGCCGTTGGTCCCGCCGTTCGTCCGATGGAAGGCGAAGTCCCGGCATATCCGCGCCTCACCTCTCCCATGGGTGGGCCGGATTGGCTCGCTTGCGGATCCGCCGCGATGGCTCTCGACCCACTCTGCGGCGATGGATCGGGTCACGCGATCCGCGAAGCCATCCTGGCCGCCGCGGTGCTGCGAGCCATCGCCAAAGGGTCGTCTCCCTCGGATTTGCTACATCACTACGAATCCCGCTTGGGAGCCGCCTTCGAACGTCATCTGAAGATCTGCGAAGGGTTCTACTCCACCGGCGGGGCCGGCGAATGGTGGAAGTCCGAACTCGATCTGCTGCGCCGTGGCCTGGAATTCAGCCGCGAACGCGCCCC
The DNA here is from genome assembly GCA_963842485.1 of Terriglobia bacterium. Lineage (GTDB taxonomy): Bacteria > Acidobacteriota > Terriglobia > Bryobacterales > Bryobacteraceae > Palsa-187. The sequence goes on from CAWJHI010000126.1 coordinate 45,157, forward strand.
ACAAGAATGGCATTTCCGGCTGGAGGGTTTTGATCTCTTGCCGGTGCGTTAAGCTACGCGGAGGCGAATATCCACGATCGGCGAGGTCACAATGGGCCCGCGATACTTGGGATGCCTATATTCGAGGTGCATTCCGCGGCCCAAGAACGCGGCTTTGAGCATGGACCCGCCCCAGTTCGATCCGCTGATGCGCACCTCCACCGGCTCCGGGCAATACTCAGGATGACCGGAGATCAGCGCTTGCCCATCGCGCCGGACCACCAGCGTGTACCATCGATTTCGAGTCGCCACTTCGAGCGTGCTCTCGTCGGGCAGGTCGCGAAGATACACGCCGCCCTCGATCTCGCTGCGAATGATATTGCCGTTGATCTGATCGCTCAGATTCTGGTGCGGCGCGAACATACCGGTCTTATCGAACATTCGCCAACTACATTTTACAACCAGATTTACAATGGAAGTATCCCGCATGAGAAGAGCCGCCCGATCGTGACCCATCCCGCGGTTCGCGATCTGTTTCAGACCCTCAGCCGCCAGCCCGCCTATCAGGAGCTGGTCAGCCGGCTCTCCCGGCGGGAGCTGGGGAAATCCTCGCTCGCCGGCCTCACTCCGACGGCGAAAGCGCTCTATCTGGTCCTCTTGTGGCAGGCCACTGAGCGACCCTTGCTGGTGATCGCCGACGGCAACCAGCGGGCCGAGCTCCTCACGGAGTTGGTGGAGACTTTTTTCGACCTGCTGGTCTCTCACTCCGGTGCGCGCCCGCAACTTCTGCCTGCCCTCGACGTTCTGCCCGGGCAAAAACTGTCTCCGCATACCGAAATCACCGGAGCCCGCGCCATCGGACTCTGGCGATTGGCGAGCGCCCACGTCCCGATCACCATCGCTCCAGCCGGTTCCGCATTGTTGCGGACCCACGCACCCGAGCATTACCGGCGCCTCGCCCTCGAATTGCGCGTCGGCGAGGAGCTTCCGCTGGATGCTCTCGAAACGCACCTTCATTCGATTGGTTATGAGAACCGGGATCCCGTGGAGATGGTCGGCGAATATTCCATCCGCGGCGGCATCCTCGACGTGTTTCCCGCCGACAACGCGCGCCCGTTACGCGTCGAATTCTTCGGCGACGAGATCGAATCCATCCGCCGCTTCGATGTCGACTCGCAACGTTCCGTGATGAAAGTCTCGGAGGGCCGCATCCTGCCCTTAACCGAACAGCCGCGCGAAGGCGCCCCGTTCCCTGGATGGGAGTTCGTCTCCGCTCTCGAAGACCCGCGCGAGCGGTCTGTGATCGACCTGGCGAGCGACTCCGTGATCGTACTGGATGAACCCGAGCAGATCGTCGCCGCATCCGAACGCCTCTGGAAGCGCCTCGACCAGCAGGACGCCCCGGAGCTCGCCGGCGCAAATTTCTTCCATTGGGAAGAATTTGAAACTCGCTTCGCCGCTCTCCCGCAAGTCAATCTGCGTGAGCTGGATCTCGACCCACAGACCCCGCACATCGGCACCCGCCCGTCCATGGCCTTTCATGGCAGCATGCAGGTCGCCGTGGCTGAAGCGCGAAACATGGTCGAGCAGGGTTATCGCGTCGCCTTCTTCGCGCCCTCCAACGGCGAGCTGGAACGCCTGGCCGACATTCTGCGCGAGTATTCCGTGCCGTTCCAGCTCGGCCTGGCGCCCAACGAAGCCGCATCGCCCTATCTGGCCGAGCGCGCCTATCTCGCCGGCCCCGTAGCCAGCACCTACCTCATTAAAGGAAAAGTCCGCCGCGGATCGATTTTCCCCGAATCGTCCATCGCCTTCATCGGCTCCGAGGATCTGTTCGATTCCTCCGATCTGATCGCCCGACCCGGCATCACCAAGAGCCAGTTGACCGCCTTCGCGGCCGATCTCGCCGATCTCAAGCCCGGCGATTTCGTGGTCCACGTCACGCACGGCGTCGGCAGGTTCGTCGGCGTTCGCGAAATCGTCCAGGGAGAGCAGAAGGGCGATTTCATGCTGCTCGAATACGCGGGCGACGCGAAACTGTACGTCCCGCTCACCCGCATGGACCTGGTGGAGAAGTACCGAGGCGCGGGCGAAGGCGGCCCCGCGCTCGATAAGCTCGGCGGAGCAACCTGGACTGCCCGCAAGTCGCGCGTCAAGGCCAAAATGCGCGACATGGCGGACGAGCTGTTGAAGCTCTACGCGCAACGCCGCATGGCCGACGGCTTCGCCTTCTCGCCCGATTCCAACTGGCAGCGCGAATTCGAAGACGCCTTCGAGTTCACTGAAACCAAGGACCAGCTTTCCGCCGCCAAGGAAATCAAGCGCGACATGGAATCGCCGCATCCTATGGATCGCCTGCTGGCCGGCGACGTTGGCTACGGAAAAACCGAAGTGGCCATGCGCGCCGCGTTCAAGGCCTTGGGCGACGGAAAACAGGTAGCCTTGCTGGCTCCCACGACGGTGCTCGCGTTTCAGCATTACGAGACCTTCCGTTCGCGATTCGCGGCCTTCCCGGTGCGTATCGAAATGTTTTCACGATTCCGTTCGGCCAAGGAAATCAAGCTGGCTCTCGAAGAGCTGGCCGCCGGAAAAGTGGACGTCGCCATCGGAACGCATCGTCTGCTTTCGAAGGACGTCCAGTTTCGCGACCTGGGCCTGGTGGTCATCGACGAAGAGCAGCGCTTCGGCGTCCACCACAAGGAGCGGCTGAAGCAGATCAGCAAGACCGTCGACGTTCTCACCATGAGCGCCACGCCCATTCCGCGAACGCTGCACATGTCCCTGCTCGGCATCCGCGACATGAGCGTGATTGAGACGCCGCCCAAGGATCGGCTGGCCATCCACACCGTAGTCGCGCACTTCGACCCCGAGCTGATCCGCGCCGCCATCGACCAGGAAATTTCCCGCGGCGGGCAGGTGTATTTTCTGCACAATCGCGTCGACTCGATTTTTTCGCGCGCCGCCGCGATTCAGCAACTGGTCCCCAATGCGCGCATCGGCGTGGGCCACGGGCAGATGGGGGAACAAGAGCTGGAGCGCGTCCTGCTCGGTTTCATGCGCCACGAGTACGACGTGTTCGTTTCCACCACGATTGTCGAAAACGGGCTGGATATTCCGCTGGCCAACACCATCATCATCGAAAATGCCGAGCGCCACGGCCTTTCGGAGCTCTACCAGCTTCGCGGCCGCGTGGGCCGGTCGAATCGCCGCGCTTATGCGTATTTGCTGGTGCCCCAGGATACTGAACTAACCGAAGTGGCGCGCAAGCGCTTGGCTGCGTTACGCGAATTTTCTGACCTGGGTGCGGGCTTCAAAATCGCCGCCCTCGATCTGGAGTTGCGCGGCGCCGGAAACCTGCTCGGTGGCGAGCAGCACGGCCACATCGCCGCGGTCGGCTTCGACATGTACCTGAAGATGCTCGAACAGACCGTGCAGGAGCTGAAGGGCGAAGAGACGCCGCTGGAAATTCATTCGGCGCTGAATCTGCAGCTCGACATCCGCATTCCGCCCGAATACATCGCCGACGAGAATCAACGTCTGCGCGCCTACAAGCGCATCGCCGACGCCCGCGATGCGGAGCAGGCGGATAAGGTCCGCGCCGAGCTGGCCGATCGCTACGGTCCGCCGCCCGATGCGGTGGAAACGCTGGTGCGTTTCGCCCTGCTCAAGACCGCGGCCGAGCACGCCGGCATCGAAGCCATCGACCGCCGCGGCGGCGCTTTGCAGATCAAGTTTCATCCCGGCTCGAAGATCGACCCGGCCCGGCTTATGGCACTGGTCTCGTCGCGCGACGGCGCCCAGTTCACCCCCGCCGGAGTCCTGCGCCTCCCCTTGCCAGCCTCCGAAAACCCCGCCGCGGTCCTCGATTTTGTGAAGGCCTCGATCGAAGCTCTGGCGTAGTTGTTTTTTCACACCCGTGGCGAAAATGGGCCGCCCAGGCGCTTCCAGGCCCACCGCCGCGCATGTTGCGGGTCTGGCCGCTCGCGTGCACTATAATCGGATTATGCGCAAATGGCTTTTCTGCTTAGGTGTGACCGGATTTACCGCCTACGCCGCCGATGTGGCGATCGTCGAAGAGATCGTGTGCAAGGTCAATGGCGACATCATCACGCGCAGCTGAACTCGAGAAGGACCGTCGCGATGCCGAAGCCGACTTCCGCCGCGAAGGGCTTACCGCCCGCGCCCTTTCAGACGCCGTCGCCATGGCTTCGCGCAACGTTCTGCGCGAGCGTATTGACCGGCTGCTGCTGATCCAGAAAGGCAAGGAACTCGATCTGAAAGTCGATGGCGAAGTGGCCAAGCAGATCGCCGACATTCAGCGGCGTTCCGCCATCGCCGATCCCGAAAAGTTCCAGCAGTATGTTCACGAGCAATCCGGCATGCCCTATGAAGACTACAGGAACGAGATCAAGAACAAAGCTCTGATGGATCACGTCATCCGCCAGGAAGTTTCGAGCACCATCAAGATCAAGCGCGAAGACATGCAGAAGTATTACGACGAGCATAAGAGACGAGTTCCAGCGTCAGGAGCGGATTTTCCTCCAGGAGATCTTTATTTCGACCGAAGGCAAGGACGGCGGCGGCGTTCTGGCGGCCGAGCGGAAAGCCAAGGACCTGGTGGCGCGCGCGCGCAAATCGCGAAAAATTCTCGGATCTGGCGCCAGCCAATTCCGACGACGCCAACGCCGCTAGCGGCGGCGAGATGCCCGTCATGCAGAAGGGCGAGCTGCTCAAAGCCGATTGAAGACGCCGTATGGAACCAGCCGCGCGGCTATGTCACCGATCCCATCAAAGTCGTAACGGGATTTTACATTTACAAGGTCGTCGAGCATCAGCAAGCCGGTCTAGCCGACTTCGAACAGGTGCAGAACGAAGTGGAGGACCGGCTGTTCCGCCCTAAGATGGATCCGGCGCTGCGCGAATATTTGACCAAGCTGCGCGCGGAAGCGTTCCTCGAAATCAAACCCGGGTACGAGGACTCGGGCGCCGCTCCGGGCAAGAATACCGCCTGGGTGGATCCCGCGCAGCTCAAGCCGGAAACCGTGACCAAGGAAGAAGTCGCCGCGCGGACGCGCAAGAGGAAGCTGTTGTGGGTCGTTCCGATTCCAGGCACCAGCACGAAATCGACCGGCACGTCGTCCTCGCATTAGCGTGAAATCGCCCTACGTCAACGAGCTCGAACCGAACCAGGCCGTCACCGGACTTTTCCTCGTTTCTCACAAAGACGTTCGCCAGAAGAAATCGGGCGACCCGTATCTTTCCCTCACGCTGGCCGACCGCACCGGCGAGCTGGACGCGAAGATGTGGGACAACGCGGCCGAAGTGATCCACGCCTTCGAGCGCGACGATTTCGTCCGCGTCAAAGGCCTGTACCAGATTTATCAGAACCGCCCCCAGCTCACCGTCCACAAGATTGCCGCGGTCGCGGAAGCCGAAGTCGACTTCGCCGATTACTTTCCCGCCTCCACACGCAATCGGGACGAAATGTTTCAGGAGCTGCGCTCCTGGATCCGCTCCCTCGGCAACCCGCACTTGAAAGGTCTGCTCGAAGCGATCTTTGCCGATGAGGCCGTCGCCCTGGCGTACCGCACCGCGCCGGCCGCCAAGTCCGTGCATCACGCCTGGCTCGGAGGGCTGATCGAGCATGTCCTGTCGCTGTGCCGCCTGGCGAAGTTCACCGCCGCCCATTACCACGACATCGACCTCGACCTGCTGCTCACCGGCGTGATCCTCCACGACCTCGGCAAGATCCACGAATTGAATTACGCGCGCGGCTTCAGCTACTCCACCGAAGGCCAGTTGCTCGGCCACATCGTGATTGGGATGCGCATGGTGGACGAAAAGCTGCGCCTGCTTCCCGATTTTCCCGCCCCGTTGCGCGATCTGCTGCTGCACCTGATTCTCAGCCATCACGGCGAGCTCGAATTCGGTTCGCCCAAGGTGCCGATGTTCCCCGAAGCCATGCTGCTGCATCACCTGGACAATCTCGATTCGAAGATGGAGTGCATCCGCGGTCTGATTGAGAAGGATCGTCTGGTGGACGGCGTGTGGACCAGCTACAGTTCGGCGCTCGACCGGACCATGCTCAAGAAAAAGCGTTTTCTGGAACCGCAAACGCCGGAATCTCCACCGCCGCAGCCGCCCCAAGCTGCGCCTGCGCCAAACCGGCCCCCGATCCGTCATCGCCTTTCGCGGCGAAACTTCAGGACGCCCTGGGCCGCGAGCAGTAACCGCATGAGACGTCCCGCTACGCCGCGCGACATCCCTCCGCCGCTCGAGCTGGAGTGTCTGAAGGCGCTGTGGTCCCTGGGCGAAGGCCGTGTCCGGGACGTGCGCCAGGTCATGGTCGGAAATCGCAATCTTGCTTACACCACCGTGATGACCGTGCTCGAACGGCTGGAAAAACGCGGCGGCGTTTCGCGCCGCAAGCACGGCCGTTCCTTCATCTACGTCCCCAGAGTCAGCCAGGAAACCTTGCGCCGATTCGCGGTGAAGGAGCTGCTGGACAGCTTCTTCGGCGGATCCGAAGCCGCGCTCATGGAATTCCTGTCCAAGCCGCCGCAGCCCGAGAACCGGCTCCCAAGCGACACCATGGACGCAGCCCTGCTTTAAAATCTGCGTGCATTTCTGCTTTCATCCGCGGCTAACCAAGTCTTTCCGCGATTTCTTCCCCGATCGCCAGCGATGCCGTCGCGCCCGGGCTGGGCGCATTCACCACGTGCAATTCGCCCGGTCCCTCGACGAAATGAAAATCCTCCACCAGCGACCCGTCCGGCGACATGGCCTGTGCCCGCACACCCGCGCCGCCCTCCATCAGGTCCTCCGGCTGAATTTCGGGAACCAGTCTCTGTAGCGACGCGCAGAACAGAGCGCGGCTGAAGGATCGCCGCGTTTCGTCCCAGCACATCTTTGGATACTTCTTCAGGAACCGCCACAATCCCGGAAAGAAAAGCTCGTCGGCAACGTCGCCCAGCCGCACATTGGTTTTCGTATATCCCTCCCGCGCCAGCGCGAGCACTGCGTTTGGCCCCGCCTCAATTCCGCCGTGAATGAAGCGCGTGAAATGGACCCCCAGGAAAGGAAATCTCGGATCCGGCACCGGATAAATCAGGTGCCGGACCAGATGTTGCCGCTCCGGCCGGATCTTGTAATATTCGCCGCGAAAAGGAATGATTCTCACTTCGCGAGCCCGCCCCGTCAGCGCCGCCACCCGATCCGAGTGCAGCCCCGCGCAAGTCACGATCTTGTCGCAGCCATAATCGCCGGCCGTGCTGATCACCTGCCAACCCGCGCCCTCGCGCCGGATCGCCGTGACCTTCGCGTTGGTGATCACCTCGCCGCGAATTTCCTTCACCAGCGCGGCGCACACCTGCGGATAGTCGGCGATCCCTTCTTCCGGAACCCGAACCGCCTCCAGACCCGCTGCGTGCGGCTCAATCTCGATCAACTCTTCGCGCTTCAGCAGCCGCAAGTCGCGCAACCCGTTCTGCTGTCCGCGTTCGAACAGTGCATGCAGCCGCGGAATTTCCTCCCCGCTGGTGGCCACCACCACCTTTCCACAGATTTCGTGCGCGATCGAATGGGTCTCGCAGAATTCCACCATCTGCCGGATCCCCCGCACGGTCAGTCGAGCTTTGAGCGATCCGGGTTTATAGTACAGCCCGGAATGCAGCACGCCGCTGTTGTGCCCGCTCTGATGCCGGCCCACCCCCGCTTCCTTTTCGAGCACCGTCAGCTTCGCATCGGGAAACCGCTGCGCCCAGGCGATACGCCGTGGCGAGTCCGATGATCCCTCCTCCGACAACCACGATGCGCGGCCCCATCGCTTTATTATAGGAAAGCGTGACTGCCCTCCGATCGCTGCTTGAAAATCTCATCGACTATGCGGGCCTGTTTCCCCCGGCCGCGCTGCCGATGAGCGGAAGCGGTCGCGAACTACGCGCATTACCGCAATTCCCCGGAAAACTGGATGCTCGGACGATTCGTGGCGCCCGCCGCGCGGCTGAATGAATGTCCCGCGTCGATGCCGGTTAGCGTACTCATCGGTCCCGATCTCGGGGAGCTCGACCGTCTGCCCTCGAACGTCGACACCATCGAGCTGAAAACGGCCGAGACGGAGACCGCGATGCGCCGCATCCCCGCGCACATCACGCCGTATTTCGAGGTTGCCGACCCAACCTTGATTCCCGCCGGCGCACGCGCGAAAATCCGCACCGGAGGAATCACGCCCGAAGCCTTCCCCTCCGCGGCCGTCCATCGCGCAATTCATCGCACGCCTGCGCCCTGGTACATACGCCCTTCAAAGCGACCGCCGGCTTGCATCACCCGCTGCGCTGTTATCGTCCTCTGACCTATTCCGCCGGCGGCCCATCGGGATGGATGTTCGGATTCCTGAACGTGTTCCTCGCCGCGGTACTGGCGCGCCGCGCAGTCGAGCCGGAGATTCTGGAGCGCCTTCTGCTCGAAGAATCTCCCCAGTCGCTTCGACTTCAGTGACCATCGAATCGCGTGGGCCGGCCACGTCCTGACGACCCCGGAAATCGCCGACACCCGCCGCAATCTCGCCATCTCATTCGGCTCCTGCTCCTTCGAGGAGCCGGTCGCCGATCTGAAAGCCCTCGGTCTCCTGTAAATATGAGCCTCAACGAAACGCACGACCCCAATCTGCAGAGTTGGGTCGAATCCGCCAACGCGCCCGATACCGATTTTCCAGTTCAGAATCTCCCCTTCTGCGTCTTCCGCCACGGCCGCGCGGCCCCGCGTGTCGGCGTCGGCATCGGCGATGCGATTCTGGATATTCCCGACTATCAATCTCTCAACGCCCTCATGTCGGAAGGCCGCGCCGCCGCCTCCGAACTGCGTTTGAAGCTGAGCCGGGTCCTGCGCGCCGATAATCCGTACCCTCCGCGCGCCCTCCTTTTCCCGATGTCGGAATGCACCCTTCTTCTGCCGGTCGAAATCGGCGATTACACCGATTTTTACGCTTCGATCTTCCACGCCACCAATGTCGGCAGCATGTTCCGCCCCGATAATCCTTTGCTGCCGAATTACAAATATGTCCCCATCGGTTACCACGGCCGCGCCTCGTCGATCGTAGTCAGCGGCACGCCCGTGCGGCGCCCCGCGGGACAGTTGCAGGAAGGCTCCGCTCCTCCGCTCTTCACCCCGTCGCGCCAGTTGGATTACGAATGCGAGCTCGGCTGCTTCGTCGGGCGCGGCAACCAACTCGGCCATCCCCTGCCGATCGATGAAGCCGAGGATCATCTGTTCGGCGTCTGCCTTCTGAACGACTGGTCCGCCCGCGATATTCAGCGCTGGGAGTATCAGCCGCTCGGGCCGTTCTTAGCGAAAAGCTTCGCCACCACGATCTCCCCATGGGTCGTCACCTTGGATGCCCTGGATCCATTTCGCGCGCCGCGTTTCGCCAGGCCGCCAGGTGATCCCCAGCCACTTCCGCATCTCGATTGCGAGCGCGACCGCGAGCGCGGCGGTATCGCGCTCGCCATCGAGGTCTGGTTCTCGACCGCCGCCATGCGCGCGCAGGGAATCGCACCGGTCCGCCTGAGTCGCGCCCAGTTCGACCAGATGTACTGGACGTTTGCCCAAATGACCGCGCATCACACCAGCAACGGATGCAACCTGCGCCCCGGCGATCTGCTCGGCAGCGGTACCATCTCTGGACCCGGAAGAGACGAACGCGGTTCCATGCTCGAAGTAACCTGGCGCGGAACTGAGCCCTTGACGCTCCCCACCGGCGAATCGCGAAAATTTCTCGAAGATGGCGACGAAGTAATCCTCCGCGGCTATGCCGAACGCGCCGGCGCCCGCCGCATCGGTCTCGGCGAGTGCCGGGGCATTGTAACAGGTACACTGGAACAGTAAATGTTAATCGTCATGAACGCGCAGGCCACGCCGGCCGACGTCGAGCGCGTTTGCCAGAAAATCGAAGCCCTCGGTTTCCGCCCGCATCCCATGCCGGGCGCGCAGAAGACGGCCATCGGCATCACCGGCAATCCGGGACCGGTCAATCCCGCTGAGTTCGAGGATCTCCCCGGCGTCGCCGAAGCGATTCGCGTTTCGAAGCCTTACAAGCTGGTCAGCCGCGAGGTCAAGTCGGAGGATTCCGTCGTCTACATCAAAGGAGTGCCCGTCGGTGGCGCGGAGCTCGTGTTCTGCGGGGGCCCCTGCTCGGTCGAAACCCGTGAACAGATTCTCGAATCGGCCCACGCCGTGAAAGCCGCCGGCGCGCAGCTTCTTCGCGGCGGCGCCTATAAGCCGCGCACTTCTCCCTACGCCTTCCAGGGCCTGGGCGAGCAAGGTCTCAAACTCCTGGCAGAAGCCCGCCATGCCACCGGTCTCGGCATCGTCACCGAAGCCATTGACGTCGAAACTTTCGACCTGGTCGAGCACTATGCCGACTGCGTGCAGATCGGCGCGCGCAACATGCAGAATTTTTCGCTCCTGCGCCGCGCCGGCCGCTCGCGTCTCCCCATTTTACTGAAGCGCGGCATGTCTTCCACGCTCGAAGAATTCCTCATGGCCGCCGAATATATTCTCTCCGAAGGAAATTACAACGTGGTCCTGTGCGAGCGCGGTGTGCGCACCTTCAACGATCACAGCCGCAACACGCTCGACCTGAGCGTGGTTCCCGCCGTCCAGAAACTGAGCCATCTTCCCATCATCGTCGACCCCAGCCATGGCACCGGCAAGCGGGACCGCGTCCATCCCATGGCCATGGCGTCGATTGCGGCCGGCGCCGCGGGTTTGCTGGTGGAAGTCCACCCGTCGCCCGATAAGGCTCTGTCGGACGGTCATCAGTCGCTTCATCCGGCGCAGTTCACCGAAGTGGTTCGCGATTGCCGCGCGATCGCGGAACTTCTCGCCCATCGCCGTTCACCCGAACACGTTCACGCCTAAGTGCCTGACGACTATTCGCCCGCCGACCTCGCCCGCGCCGCCACCATTCCCTCGCGTTGGTACCTCGATCCGCGAATGCTCGAGCTGGAGCGCGAGAAAATCTTCGGGCGAACCTGGCAGCCCGTGGGATTCGCACAGCACGTCGCCGAGCCAGGTTCCTTCCTCGCCGCCGAAATTGCCGGCGAACCCATCGTCGTTACCCGAGCCAGGGACGGCGTACTGCGCGCCTTTTCGAACGTCTGCCGCCATCGAGCCTCAGTCATCGCGGACGGCCACGGCAGCGCCGCGTCCCTACGCTGCCCGTATCACGGCTGGACCTACGCTCTCGATGGCCGCCTGCTCGCCTCTCCTGAATTTGAAGGCGTGCTCGACTGGGATAAGTCCGCCGTCTGCCTTCCTCAATTTCAAGTCGAAGCCTGGGGCGCCTACGTTTTCGTCAACCAGGATCCGTCCGCGCCGCCGCTGGCCGAGGTCTTCGGAGCGATTCCGGAAGGAGCCGCGAAGCTCGGCTGCCCCGTCGATAAACTCGAATTTCACCAGCGCCGCGACTATGTGATTGAGTGCAACTGGAAGGTCTACGTCGACAATTACCTTGAAGGCTACCATCTTCCCGCCGCGCACCCCGGCTTGTTCCGCGAGCTCGACTACGCGCGCTACCGCGTCGACACGCACCGCTATTATTCTTCGCAGTTCGCGCCCATCCGCCCGCCGCGCGGCGAGGGTGAAAATCGCCGTTATGACTCCGGCGGCCTGAGCGCCCTGTACTACTGGATCTTTCCCAACTTCATGCTCAACATTTATCCGGATAATTTGAGCGCCAACATTATCGTTCCGCTGGATGTCAACCGTACGCTGACGATTTTCGAGTGGTTCTCCTATCCCGGCTCCGTCGTTCAGCCGGAGACCATCGCCTTCAGCGACGAGATTCAGCAGGAAGACATACGGATCTGCGAGTCGGTGCAGAAAGGTCTGCGCTCACGCACGTATGACACGGGCCGTTTCTCGGTCAAACGGGAAAACGGCGTCCACCATTTTCATCTTTTGCTGGACGAATTCCTCAGCTAGCCAGCGTGGTCGAGGCTCGGGCCACCTCTTCAACTCCGGTGGCGTAGTTCTTGCGCGTGTGGGCCACCAGTTCGATATTCACCCTCCCGCCGTCCCGCCGCACCAGCACCGCGCCCGCGCGTTCCAGTTCGTACAGATGGGCGTCCAGGTCGTCCTTCGATTTTCCCAGTTGCGTCCGCACGTCTTGAGCGCTCATCGGAACGCGGCCGGTCGAAACGTCGGCCTGCAGGCACAACAGAGCGTACAGCTTGAACGCGCCATCGGAGAGCCGCGGGATCGCCCAGTTCAGTGTGTCCATCGCAGCCGCTTCTTTGGACACGGCCTCGGGCTGGGGCGACGATCGCGGCGGCGCCGCGCGCGCCAGCCTCATCGCCGATTCCACGTCCAGGTGATTCACAGTCGAAAACCGCAGCATCAGCGAGGCCATCAGGTAAAACGAGGTTATCACCAGCTCGATCACGTCATCCGTCGTTGAGCCGAGCGAGACCGGCAGGATTCCCACCACCTGTAGGATCCGCATTCCCTGCCACACCGCCAGCAGACCCAATACTCCGATCAGGAATCGATCGGAAGCCTGGTGCGGGCGCCTCCGTTCGATGGAAAAGCAGGAAAAGATCGTGGCTAGGCAGACCACGATCGACAAGGCCGCGAACGGCTTCACCAGGAATATGTGCCAGAGAAACAAGACATTTCCTTCTGAACATTCATCGGCCAGACCTGTGTCCGCACGCATGCCACGTCAGTACTATTCCTCTCTTAGATCCACGTAGGAATTCCCCTTAGAGGGAGCCCTGTCGGGCCGCCGTGCTAGAATTCGCGTTTATGGCATTTTCACTGAGGGGTAAGACCGCCCTGGTCACCGGCGCCGGACGCGGAATCGGACGGGCGATTGCCGTCCAGCTCGCCGGAGTGGGCGCCGCCGTGATGCTGAACGATATCGACCGCGATCCGCTCATGGAAACCGGTTCGCTGATCGATGCCGCCGGCGGCGCGGCCAAGGCGCTGCCGGGCGACATCACCGCGCCCGAGTTCCCGCAAAAGCTGGTCGATTTCACGGTCAACGGGTTCGGTTCCATCGATATCATCGTCAACAACGCCGGCTACACCTGGGACAACGTGATCCAGAAAATGACGGATGAGCAGTTTCAGGCCATGCTCGACATTCACCTCGTCGCTCCGTTCCGGATTCTGCGCGCCGCTGCCGGATTTATTCGCGAAGCTGCCAAGCGCGAGATCGCCGCAGGACACCTGGTGATGCGAAAAGTGGTCAACATCACCTCCGTTTCGGGCGTCGACGGAAACGCCGGCCAAGCCGCCTATGGAGCCGGCAAGGCCGGGATTAACGGGATCACCAAGGTGATGGCGAAGGAGTGGGGCCGCTACAACGTCAATGTCAACTCGGTCGGATTCGGATTCATCGAAACACGCCTGGTGCAGGCCCTCGATTCGAAAGACGCCACCATCGACATGAAGGGCCGCAAAATCAAAGTCGGGGTCCAGCCCGCCATGCGCGCGGCCATAAAAGCTGCCTGCCCGCTCGGCCGCCTGGGAACCCCTGAGGAAGCTGCCGGACCGGTGTTGTTCTTCTGCTCCCCGCTTTCCGATTACGTGAGCGGCGAAGTGTTGATCGTAAGCGGAGGAGCGCGTTCATGAGGATTTTCGTTCTAGTCGCAGTCGCGCTCACCGCCAGCGCCCAGACGCCGCCCCCGCTCCCCGACGGCGAAGGCAAAAAGGTGGTTGAGAAGCTGTGCCTCGATTGCCACGGTCCCGAAAACTTCACTTCGAAAAAGCGCACCAAAGACGAGTGGGAAGCCGTGATCAGCGACATGATCGAGAAAGGCGCGCAGGGCACCGAACAGGAGCTCGACCAGGTGGTCGCCTACCTGACCAGGCACTTCGGCAAAGACAGCCGGTAATCGCTATCATGATCCCGAATGTCCACGTTTAAAGCTCTGATCGCCAACCAGCAGGATGGCCAGTTCACGGCCGCGATTCAGGAGATCGATCGCGCCATGCTGCCGCCCGGGGAAGTGCTGGTGCGCGTCGCCTACTCCAGTCTGAACTACAAGGATGGCTTGGCCGTCACCGGAAAGCCCGGCGTCATCCGTCGATACCCCATGGTTCCTGGCGTCGATTTCGCGGGCACGGTGGAAGAATCTACGGCTGCCTCCATTCGCGTCGGCGATGAAGTCGTGGTCACCGGCTGCGGGACGTCGGAAATTTTCTGGGGCGGTTACGCCCAATATGCCCGCCTTGACGCCGACTTCATCGTGCCCGTTCCGAAAGGAATGACGCTTCAGCAATCCATGGGCATCGGCACCGCCGGCTTCACCGCCATGCAGTCGGTGATGGCCCTGGAGGAGCACGGCCTCAAGTCCGGGGGACGCGAAGTCGTGGTCACCGGAGCCGCCGGAGGCGTGGGCAGCGTAGCCATCGCGATTCTGGCCAGGCTCGGATACAAAGTGGTTGCATCCAGCGGCCGGCCACAGCTCGAATTTTACTTGCGTTCGCTGGGCGCGTCCGAAATCATTGGACGCGAGGTCCTGTCCGCCGCCTCCAAACGCCCGCTCGATCCCGAACGCTGGGCTGCCGCCATCGACAGCGTGGGCGGCGACACTCTGGCCGGCGTGATTCGCACCCTCGCCATAGGCGGCAGCGTCGCAGCCTGCGGGTTGGCTGGCGGACCTGCCCTCAACACCACTGTATTCCCGTTCATCCTGCGCGGCGTCAACCTGCTCGGAATTGATTCGTCGAGAGTTCCCAATGCCCGCCGCCGCGAGATCTGGGCCCGCTTGAAGCGCGATCTTTCGCTGGATTTGCTCAATAGCATGATCGTGGTGGCTCCGCTCGACAAAGTCTTCGCGATGGGCGAGCAGATTCTGGCCGGCAGAATTCGCGGACGCGTCGTTGTCGACGTCAATGCATAGCCGAAACTGCGCTAAATAAGCCAACTTGCATTTAATAGCAGATTCTTGCATCTGTCGGCCATATATGGTAATCTCTATAGACAAATAGACCATGACCGCAGCAGATACCATCACCGACCTGCAAGCTATTGAACAGGAATACGATAGGACCGTTCGCGACGATATCGAACTCTTCCGTAGCCAGTCCTATTCCTTCCTGGCAGGCCAGATCACCGACGATCAGTTCCGCGCGCATCGCCTTCGCCGCGGGATTTACGGTCAACGCCAGCCCGGTGTTCAGATGATTCGGACCAAGGTCCCGGGTGGCCTGCTCACCGCGCGGCAAATGCGATGTTTAGCCCAGATTGCGGACGATTTTGCCGGCTCAAAAGGCCACATCACGACGCGCCAGAACATGCAGTTCCACTTTGTTCCGTTAACCCAGGTTCCGGATCTTCTGCATTCGCTCGCCGACGTTCGGATGACCACGCGGGAGGCTTGCTACAACACCGTTCGTAACGTAACCGCATGCCCGTTGGCCGGCCTGCATCCTGAAGAACCGTTTGACGTTCAGCCCTACGCGCGCCGGCTCGCTTTCGCCTTTCTGCATAAGGATTTGACCGACAATCTTCCCCGAAAATTCAAGGTCGCTTTTTCCGGTTGCCCGGAGGACTGCATGGCCACGGCGATCAACGACGTCGGCCTGCGCGCGGTGATCCGCGACGGGGTCCGTGGTTTTCGCATGACGGTCGCCGGCGGCCTCGGTCCTCTGCCAACCGAGGCTCGGCTGCTCCACGAATTCATCCCGGCGGAGGACGTGGTCAGCCACGTCGAAGCCGTGATCCGAGTCTTCAATCGCCATGGGAATCGCAACAACAAGAACAAGGCCCGGCTGAAATTCGTGCTCCGCGAGCGGGGCTTCGAGTGGCTTCGTGACACAATTGAGGAAGAATTTCGGGACATTTTGTCCCATGGTGGGATTCCAATGCCCACCGAAGTTCCCGAAGGATTCGGTGGATTTCAGCCACAGGCACCACCGCTTGGAACCGGTGCGCAGCTTCCGATTTTTGCACCCGCCTCTCCCGAATTTCGCCACTGGCGCGAAACCAACACCCAGCGGCAGAAGCAGGCCGGCTATTCGATCGTCACCGTAAAGTGCGAGCAAGGCAATCTTACCGGCGACCAGATGCGTGGGTTGGCGGATCTTACCGAACAAGCCGGGGACGGTTCCATCCGCTTCACGATGACGCAGAACCTGGTTCTGGCATACGTTCCAGCAGACGCCTTGCAGCGGGTCTATGGCGCGCTGAGAGAGCTCGGGCTCGGCGATTCGGGTGCGGATGAGATCGGCGACGTCGTCACTTGCCCGGGCGCTTATAGCTGCAACCTGGCGCTGACCAAGGCGATGGGGTTGGGCGCGGCGATCTCCGATGTCGTCCGCAACGATACCGATCCGCTGGTTCGCCGGCTGAGGATCAACGTCAGCGGCTGCCCCAACTCATGCGGCCAGCATTGGATCGGAGACATCGGATTTTACGGCAATGCGCGCAAGATTGAGGGCAGAGAAGTCCCCTATTATCTGATGCTTCTCGGTGGGACGCAGGAGCAGTTCGGGGTCGCCATCCAAAGCCTGCCCGCGCGCCTGGCGCCTACCGCCGTGGCTCGCGTGCTGGCGCATTTCAAACAACATCGCGAGCTGGGCGAATCCTTCCGCCAGTACGTGTTGCGTCACAAAGTTGCGACATTTCGTCACCTCACCGCGGACTTGGTCAAGCCCGCCGAGCTCCACCCGGAGATGTACCAGGACTGGGGCGACCAGGTAGACTACTCGCTTCAACTCGGACGCGGTGAGTGCGCTGCGTAACTTAGCTTCTTTTTGAAACGCGCGCCGAGACGGTTCGAACCGGCTCCGCCGTCGCGGTAGCCGCTGCGGCCGCGGGAATCGTCACCGAAGTATCCACCAGGCGAGCCATATCGCTGACCGGCAGGCCTTCGGCTTCCTTCGCGAAACACAGCGCTTTCGCGTTGCTGTCGAAGTCCACACGGATCCAGTCGCCGCCGCGAACCTGCTCCGTCGCGATCAGGTTCGACATCGGCTGAACCAGCAGCCGCTCGATGGCGCGCTTCAGGTGCCGTGCGCCATACTTCATGTCGGTGCCTTCTTCGAGCAGAAATCCTTTGCTCGAATCGGACAGCGTGAAAACGAAAGCGCGGTCGTTCGAGGTGTTGAAGATTCTCTGCTGAACCAGGTTCAGCTCGATGTCTAAAATCTTCTTCAACTGCTCTGTGCCGAGGGGCTGGAACGTGACGATCTTGTCCAGACGGTTGATGAACTCCGGCGTGAATTTCTTGCGCGCCGCATCCAGCCCGCTGCGGGCCAGCTTACTGCTCGTTTTTTCATCCATTACGCCGTTCGCATTTCTGTCGCGCGTTTCCTGGACCCCGAATCCCAGCCTCGGGGAGATGATGTTGCTCATCTCGGTCGCCCCCAGGTTGCTGGTCATGAAGATCATGGCCCGCGAAAAATCCACCTTGCGATTGTCGCCCAACGTCAGCGTGGCTTTGTCCAGAATTCCCAGCAGCAGGTTCCACAGCGCGTCCGATGCTTTCTCGATTTCGTCGAACAGCACGAAGCTCAGCTTCATCGTCTCGGTGTGATGCTGGTTGAGCACTTCCTGAGACAGCAGCGGATGCGTCTCGCGATGTCCCAGATAGCCTGGAGGCGAGCCGATCAGCTTGGCGATCTCATGGCTGTGCTGAAACTCAGCGCAATCGATCTTGATGACTGCGCGGGGGTTCTTCAGAAGCGCTTCGGCGGTAGCCTCTACGATCCGCGTCTTCCCTGAACCGGTCGGGCCCAGGAATAGGAAATTTCCTATAGGACGGCCCGGAGCACTCATCCCCGTCAGGTTCATCTGGTAGATGTTGACGATCTGCTCGATCGCCTCATCCTGGCCAATGATCATCCTGCGCAAATTTGTCTCGAGCGACAGGGCCTCGCGGCCCGTCTTTGCCGGATCCAACGGAATGTTTAGCCGTACCATTTTGTCTACCGCCTTTCTCGAACCCCGGGGACCCGGCTGATTGCCCGTCCCCTTCCACAAACTCTCAGGCAACCCAAGTGCCACTTTCTTAGATGCTCCTCGTTGCGCCCCGATTCGGTGGCAACATTTATCTCTTCGGCCTAGTCGGACGGACTTCTACCCGGCTGATCAAGGTTCTTTTTGGCATTTGAAGGAGCATCCGGACTATTTCTGCAACGTCTTCGGGCCAAATTTTCCATTCCGAACCATCCGCAGCCCCGTGGCCGTTGAACTCCGTCGCCACGCTGCCCGGCATGATGTAACTGATCCGCACGTTCCGGTTCCTCTCATCCAACATCATGGCTTCGCTGAACCCGTTCAATCCAAACTTCGATGCGTTATACGCTGCCCCGCCTGCAAACGGATTCGCCCCTGCCAAGCTACTTATATTGACGATGTACCCGCCGCCCGCGGTTCCCAATCTGAACAAAGCTTCACGACAGCAATAGAACACGCCCGTCAGATTTGTCTCGATCGTATACTGCCAATCCTGTACTGACAGTTCCGAAATGGGACGAAACACGCCAACTCCCGCGTTGTTGACCAGCAAGTCGAGCCGGCCGAACTCGCTGTCGACAAACTCGAACAGCTCGCGGACCTCTTCATGATTTCTAACATCGGCGGCTTTGCCCTTGACTTTAAAACCCGTCTCTGCCGTCAGTTCGGCGACAGCGCGATCGACGGATTCCCGACGGCGTCCACAAATTGCCACCGCACTTCCTTCAAGCAACAGCATTTTGGCGATAGCGCGACCGATGCCTCGCGTCCCGCCGGTGACCACTGCAACCTGATTTTTCAGCGATTCCATACCCTCCAGAGTAGAGTGATGTATCCCGCCCGTCTGTTTCCATCGGCTAAGATCATTAATGTGGTGGAATCCAGTATTTTATGGCTGCGGATTGCGGCTTGTCTCTACGGCGTGGGGCTGTTGCACTCGATGCTCGCGATCGCCGGGAAAAGTCCGAGGCTGTACCCCGTTGCGCTCGGAACATTTCGCGTAGCGGTGGTGCTGCACGGCGTGGCCCTGGTGGAAGTGTCCATGGCGTATGGACGTTTGCCGCTCGACAGCTTGTTTGAAACCCTCAGCGTGGGCGCGTTTTTGGTAGCCCTGCTCTTTTTGTTTGTCGAATGGCGGTATCACTTCACCACCACGGCTGTGGCGCTGTTTCCGCTGGTGTTCATGATGGTGTTGGCCGCTTCGATGGAACAGCCGTCCGCCACCTGGCCCAATGTCGGCGTCAAGGATGCCTGGCTGATCGTGCATATTGTTCTGGTGCTGGCAGGATTTGCAGCCCTGCTGCTGACCGCCGTGGCGTCAGTGTTTTACCTGATGCAGGAGCGGCGCTTGAAAGCCAAGAGCAGCAGCACCCTGCTCGAACGGTTGCCGCCGCTGGCGACCCTGGACAATCTCGTCGCCGCCTCCATGGGATTCGGATTCGTGTTGCTGACGCTAGGCGTGATCTTCGCGATCACCTGGGCGTCGGTGGAGTATCGAACACGCTGGATCACCTATCCCAGCGTCCAATTTTCCTTATTTACGTGGCTGCTTTGCCTCGTGATGATCTTCCTGCGAACCTCAGCCGGATGGCGCGGGCGCAAAGCCGCGGTGATGGCGCTGGCCGTGCTCGGCTGCGCCGCGCTGACGTGGGCGGCACAGGTGGGCCTCAGGCCGGCGCTCGAAAAATGAAGCTTTTCATTACAGGCCTGAATCATCGCACGGCCCCGGTGGAGGTGCGGGAACGTCTGGGGTTTGAAGAAAAGAACCTGGCGCAGGCGCTGGAGAATTTGAAACAGCGCCCCGGCCTGTTGGAAGGCATGATCCTGTCCACCTGCAATCGCGTCGAGATCACGGTGGCCGCGGAAGAGCAGGTGGACGCCGAGACCTCGGTGGAGCATTTTCTGGCCGAATCGCGCGCCGTGGAACGCGAGTGGATGTCGCCCTACCTCTACCGCCACGACGGCCCGGCCGCGATTCGCCACTTGTTCCGCGTCGCCTCCAGCTTGGACTCCATGGTGGTGGGCGAGCCGCAAATTCTGGGCCAGATGAAAACCGCCTATGCCCTCGCCAAGGATTGTGGCGCCATCAGCGGGTTGCTGGACCTGGTGCTGACCCGGGCGTTCAATGTCGCCAAACGAGTGCGCTCGGAAACCGACATCGGGCAGAGCGCCGTTTCGGTCAGCTACGCGGCCGTGGAATTGGCGCGCGAGATTTTCGGATCGCTCAACGGGAAGCGCGTTCTGATCGTAGGCGCTGGAAAGATGGCGGAATCGGCGGCGCGTCACTTGCGGCGCGCCGGAGTCTCGGAAATCCTGGTCACCAATCGCACTCGCGAGCGCGCGGAAGCGATGGCCGAGGAATTTCAGGGCCGCGCGATCGACTACGAAAGATTTTTCGACTCGCTGAAGGATGTCGATATCCTGCTCGCCTCCAGCGCCGCGCCGCACTATATCCTGACCCGGGATCAGATGCGCGGGGTGATGAGCCGGCGCCGCAATCGCCCCATGTTCCTGATCGACATCGGCGTCCCCCGCAACATCGAGCCGGCCGTGAACGAAATCGACAGCGTGTTCCTGTACGACATTGACGACCTGTCGAAGGTGGTGGACACCAACCTGAAGGGCCGCATCGAGGTCGCCGTCCAGGCCGAGGACATCATCCGCGAAGAAGTGGACCGCATGCTGGTGCGTTTGCAGACGCGCGAAGTGACGCCCACCATCGTCAGCCTGCAGGAACAACTGGAGCTGTTGCGCGCCGGCGAAGTCGAAAGGCAAAGAGGCAAGCTGGGCGCGCTGACTCCGCAACAGGAAGAAGCCATCCACGCGATTACCCGCGGAATCGTCAATAAAATCGCGCATGGGCCCATCACGGAGCTGCGCCGCCAGGCCGGCGATCCGGGCCGCATTCACATGGTGAGCCTGATCCGCAAGCTGTTTCGGCTCGGAGAAGGATGATGCTGACCATAGGATCGCGCGGTTCGCAGCTCGCGCTATGGCAGGCTCGCCACATCGCGGCGCGCTTGGCTGAGATGGGCGCGAAAACGCGCATCGAAATCATAAAAACCACCGGAGACAAGATCACCGACGTGCCGCTGGCGAAGGTCGGCGGCAAGGGGCTCTTCACCAAGGAAATCGAAGAGGCCCTGCTCGACCGTTCGATCGATGTGGCCGTTCACAGCCTGAAAGATGTCCCGGCAGAGCTACCCGACGGCCTGATTCTTTCCGCGATTCCGGAGCGCGAAGATCCTCGTGACGCGCTGGTCGGCCGTCCGCTGGCCGAACTCGGACCGGGGTCTAAAGTTGGAACCAGCTCGCTGCGTCGTGCTTCGCAGCTTCTGGCGTTCAGCCCGCGGTTGGAGATTCACATGTTGCGCGGCAATGTCGATACTCGCCTGCGCAAACTCGCCGAGGGGCAGTATGACTCGATCGTGCTGGCGGCGGCAGGTTTGCGTCGTCTCTCTTGGCAGGATCGGATCCGCGAGCTGATTCCCGTGGAGATCATGTGCCCCGCGGTCGGCCAGGGCGCGCTGGCGATTGAGACTCGTCACGACGGCGGCGAAGCGGAGCGCCTGGTTTCAAAACTCGACCATCTGATAAGTCGGCAAGCGGTGACCGCCGAGCGCGCGATGCTCGCGATGCTGGGCGGAGGCTGCCAGGTCCCCATCGGGGGCTACGCTCACATGGACGGTTCCCTGCATTTACGTGCGATCGTCGCGTCACCGGATGGATCGCGAGTCATCCGGGGAACCCGCCGGGGCCCTGATCCGGTTCAGCTCGGCGAAGATCTCGGCCGCGAGCTTCTCAACCAGGGCGCCCGCGAAATTCTGGCCCAAGTCTACGCCCCATGAAGGTCTATCTGGTTGGCGCGGGACCCGGCGATCCTGGTCTGATCACGGTCAAGGGGCGCAAGATTCTGGAAGGCGCCGACGCGATCCTGTACGACCATCTGGCCAACCATCGGCTGCTGGACCTGGCGCCCGCGAGCGCCGAGCGCGTCTACGTCGGCAAGAAGCGCTCCGCGCACGAATTTTCGCAGGAAGAAATTTCGGGGATGCTGATCGAGCGTGCGCGCCGCGGTCTCACCGTCGTGCGGCTGAAGGGCGGCGATCCGTTCATCTTCGGACGGGGCGGGGAAGAGATTGAGGCGCTTTCCGCAGCCGGGATTCCGTTCGAGATCGTGCCTGGAGTCACTACGCCGCTGGGCTTGGCCGCGTATACCGGCGTCCCGCTGACGCATCGCGAACATACCTCGGCGGTCACGTTCGTCACCGGACACAACGTCGAGGCGATCGACTGGTCGAAGATCGGCGCGGCGGAGACGATCGTACTGTTCATGGGGCTGGTGAATTTTCCAGCGATCGCGCAGGAGCTGATCGCGCGCGGGCGATCGGCGAAGACTCCCGCGATGGCGGTTCGATGGGCCACACGGCCGGATCAGCAGACCATCACCGGCACTTTAGAAGATCTGCCGCGGAAACTGGCGGATGCGGGAATGAAGCCGCCCGCCACCATCGTGATCGGCGAAGTGGTCGCGCTGCGGGACCGGTTCAGCTGGTATGAGAAGTTACCGCTATTCGGGCAGCGCATCGTCGTCACGCGCGACCGCCGGCAAGCCATGGAGCTCGCCGAGCCCATTGAAGCGCTGGGTGGAGAAGCGCTGCTGCTGCCGGTGATCGAGATTCGAGAAGCGGCAGATCCGGCGCCGCTCGATCATGCCATTACGCAACTGAATTCTTACGAATGGCTGATTTTCACGAGCGTGAACGGAGTGAAATATTTCCTCGATCGCCTGGATCGATCCGCCGTCGACCTTCGCTCGCTCAAAGCCAAAATCTGCGCGATCGGCCCAGCGACCAAGGCTGCCGTCGAAGCGCTGCATCTCAAAGTCGACAAGATGCCCGAGGAATACGTCGCGGAGAGCCTGCTGAAGGCGTTCGCATCCGAGGATCTGAACTGGAGGCGGATTCTGTTGCCGCGAGCCGCCGTGGCGCGGGACCTGGTTCCCATGGAAATGAGGCGCCGCGGCGCGACTGTCGACGTGGTGGAAGCGTATCGCACTGTCGTGCCCGAGGATGCGCCGGTCCGCGCGAAGGAAATTCTGGCGCGCCGGCCGCACTGGATCACGTTCACCAGCTCATCCACCGTGAGCAACCTGATCGAAGTCGCCGGAGCCGAGGCTCTGCGCGGAATTAAACTCGCGTCCATCGGGCCGATCACGTCCCGCACCATTCGCGAGCATTCGCTCGAAGTGCATCTCGAAGCGAATCCACACACCGTGCCGGGACTGGTTTCAGCGCTTAGCCAACCATCATCCGGAACAGGCCTTTGAACATGGTGATGCCGCCGAAAATCACCGGACCCCAGGCGATGAAGAAAATCGGCAATCCCATCGCGAAGGTGCCTGCCGTCACGGCGATTCCGATCACCACATACATGGCGCCCTTCGCGGCAGCCTGCGCACCGGCCTTGCGGAACGCCGCGCGCTTCACTTTGCCGGCTTCTTCCACCAGCGCGCGGGCGCCCGCCTCCGGCATTCCTTTGCCGATCAGAGCGTCCATCGCGGATTTGGTCGATTTTCCATTGGCGAGCGCGATCAGCGTCTCGTTGTAAAGAGATTCCGTAGTCATTTCTTGCGTCATCTGGTGGCAGGCTCCTCAATTTCCCTGCTGAATCCAGACGGCGCGACGGCGCGGCGGATATTATCGGCCGCGCGGCGTGAGGACGAATTTTTCAATCGCGATTCTCGCGCTGCGGGTTTCGCGATAGATGCGCGAATGAAAGCGCAGCGTGATCTCGTCGAACGAGCCGATTCGCGTCGCCGGCAGCGGGGAATACCTAACCCGCCAGCCGCCACGGCGAATAGTATTCGTTACCGCCGTTGACGGCCGCGCCGGAAACGACAATATCATGCTGCCCGGACCTAAGTTCCCGCGAACACTCTGCGGCCGTCCAGATACGTCTCGACCACCTCGATCCCGCCGTTCACGCGAAACCGCACCAGATCCGCACGCTCTCCGTTGCGAACGCCGCGCTGCCTCGCCACCACCCGGCCGATGCGCGCAGGATTGATGGTCGCCATGGTGATCGCTTCCATCAGGCTCACGCCGGCGATGCGCATCGACGTTTTCGATCGCGCGATCCATCCGCAGGCTCGATCCCGCCAGTCGCGTGCCGCCCGCGCAGCACCACGCGGCCGTCCTCTTTCAGCTCGACATCGACTTCGCCCAAAACATAACGGCCGGGCGCGCACATGGCAGGCATCACTGCGTCGGTGATCAGGACGCTGCGCTCGATGCCCTTCGCGCGCAGTGCGATTCGCACAGAACGAATCCGGCAGATGAATGCCGTCGACGATGAAACTCGCAGCCAGGCGATCCTCGGCGAGCTGGTCCCAAATGTAGTTCCAGCGCGGCAGAGTCGGCGTGCGCGCGCATTGCCGAGATGCGTCGAAAGCGTCGCACCCGCGCTGACCGCGTCTCGAATCTGTTCGCCAGTGGCGCGCGGTGTGGCCGATGCTGGTGGCCACGCCGTCGCGCGCGAGTGTTTCGATGTAGCGCGGAGCGCCGGGCCATTCCGGCGACAGCGTGACCAGACGCACGTTTCCGCGCGCAGCGTCCTGCCAGCGATGAAATTCGTCGACATCGGGAGGACGCACCCAATGCGCCGGATGCGCGCCGCGTGGGCCATCTTCAGAAGAAATATGCGGCCCTTCGACGTGGAACGCCTCCATCGCCGCGCCGTCCTCCAGCGCTTCGCGAGCCGCTGCCAGATTCCGCAGCGCGCCCAGCATCTTCTCCGGCGCGCCGGTGATCACGGTGGGGAAGAAGCGTGTCACGCCGGTCGAAAACATTACGCGCATGGATCGCGCGATCTCTTCATGCGGCGCGGCGGGCGAGTTGTAGTCGACGCCGGCAAATCCGTTGACTTGCAAATCCACGAATCCGGGGCTTAAGAACGTGTCCTCGGCCGAATCGAGCACCGGATCGACATGTTGGATCACCGAATCGAACTCAACCGAGACGTGTTCTCCGGTCGCGACGTTATACCCGGTACATTTCCTGCGGGTCATGGTTTTTGCACAACATTCTCACAAAGGAGGCTCGCTATCTTCGCGCAACCGCACGGCGCAAAGAGTTGTTGAAAACCGAAAAAACGCTCTGGCGGCCCGCCTCGAGTCCTGCTACAACTGACTAAGATTTCTGCGCGAAACTGGGCTCGTGTGTCAGTCTCGGGGGAGGTGGCCGCAGGCCCGGTTCGCGCGGAAACTCTGATAGCCCACTACTTCGAGGCCCCCACCGGCTGCGCCACCGGCGCCAGCCAGCCGAAGCGATCCGGCGTTCGACCTTCCACGATCGCGAAGAACTCGCGTTGCAGCCGTTCTGTGATGGGGCCTCGCTTGCCCTTCCCGACCGTGATCCGGTCCACCGAGCGGATCGGCGTGATCTCCACCGCGGTCCCGCAGAAAAACAATTCGTCGGCGATATACAGCATTTCGCGCGGAATCAACCCCTCGGTCACCGGAATTTCCAAGTCCTTGGCGAGCTGCAACACCGTATCGCGCGTGATCCCGGGCAGCACGCTCGCGCCCAGCGGCGGCGTCACCAGCTTCCCATCGCGAACCAGGAAGATGTTTTCGCCCGACCCCTCGCTCACATATCCGGATGCGTCCAGCGCGATGCCTTCGTTGTATCCGTTCGCGCCCGCCTCCATGCGGATCAGTTGCGAGTTCATGTAATTCCCACCGGCCTTGGATAGCGCCGGAAGCGTGTTGGGCGCCATTCTCGTCCAGCTTGATACGCACACGTCGACGCCTTGTTCGAGCGACTCCGCCCCCAGATATTTGCCCCACGTCCAGCAAGCGATATAGGTCTCGATGGGATTGTCGGAGGTG
This sequence comes from Terriglobia bacterium, assembly GCA_963842485.1. Classification (GTDB taxonomy): domain Bacteria; phylum Acidobacteriota; class Terriglobia; order Bryobacterales; family Bryobacteraceae; genus Palsa-187. The sequence goes on from CAWJHI010000126.1 coordinate 70,995, forward strand.
GGCATGACGCCCATGTTTCCGTATCCGCGAATCACCAGCGGACGCAGATAGCAGGACTCCATTTTATTGACGCGGACCAGTTCGGCCATCGCGTCGCACAGTTGTTCGATCGAGAAAGGAATCTCGATGCGGTAGATCTTGGCAGAATCGTGAAGGCGGCGGGCATGTTCGCGGACCCGGAAAATCGCCGGTCCGGAGGGGGTGTGGTAGCAGCGGATTCCTTCAAAAACCGAGCTGCCATAGCTGGTTACATGTGCAAGCACGTGGATCTTCGCGTCGTCCCAGTTGATGAAGCGGCCGTTGTGCCAGATCTTTTCGGTGGGGGTGATCATGAGAGAATTATATCGTGGGAACTGTTCGAACGTTCTGTATTACTGTAATTTGCCGCGCCCCGGAGCATTGCCGTTGATGTGGGATGCGGTTTTGTTCGATTTTGACGGCGTTCTGGCCGACACGGAGCCGGTTCATTATTCCTGCTGGCGCGAGATCCTGGAACCCTACGGGATTCAACTTCATTGGGACTTCTATCAGAAACAATGTGTCGGCGTATCGGACCGCCTGATGATCCAGCGGCTGGCCTCCGAACGGACTCCGCCCATCCCGTTCGACGAAATCTGGCCCGAGTATCTAAGGAAGCAGGCCATGTTCCGGACCCGCCTGGAAGAAGAACCGCCGTTTCTTTCAGAAACGGTTGAGATGGTACAAGAAATCTCCACTATCTATAAGTTAGCGGTAGTTTCTTCAAGTGGCAGATCGGAAGTGGAGCCGCCCATTGAGCGCGCCGGAATTAGGCCGTGTTTTCAAGCATTTGTATGTGGAAAAGAAGTCCTTAACTTGAAACCTGCGCCGGACCCGTATCTGCGCGCCGCGGAGCTGCTGGGAGTCAGCCGGCCGCTGGTAGTGGAAGATTCAGACGCCGGGGTGGCCAGCGCGATGGCCGCAGGATTCGATGTGCTGCGGGTGACGAATGCGGCGGCGACCGCCGCGGAAGTCCGCGCCAAACTACTCTGAAACCGGCACCTGCTCCACGATCTGAATGCCGAATGCGTCCAGACCGACCACCTTGCGCGGATGATTGGTCAGCAGGCGGATGGTGGACAGCCCCAGGTCGGCCAGGATCTGCGCGCCGATTCCGGTTTCGTGCTGCGGCGGTGTCTGGCCATCGGCCACCGGGAAATGGCGCCGTTCCGAGCCGGATTTGTGCAGATACACCAACACGCCCGCGCCTTCCTCCGCGATCCGCCGCAGCGAACCGCTGATCATCTGGCGGCAGTTGCATTGCGTGGAACCGAATACCTCGCCAAATACGCAGCGCGCGTGCATCCGGACCAGGACGTTCTGCCGCCCCTCGATATCGCCCAGCACCAGCGCCACGTGGGTTTCGCCGTTGAAGGTGCTGACGTAGCTGATGGTCTGGAAGGAGCCGAACTCGGTTTGCAGGCAACCTTGCCCCTCGCCGTTCGACAAAATGCTCGGTTCCCAGGCGATAGCGGATCAACTCGGCCACCGAAATCATTTTCATTCCGTGGCGCCGGCAGAATTCGGCGAGCTCCGCGACGCGCGCCATGGAACCATCCGGATTCATGATTTCGCAGATCACGCCGCCGGGCTCGAAACCCGCCATACGGGCCAGATCCACGGCGGCTTCGGTTTGTCCGGCGCGCACCAGGACGCCGCCTTCGCGCGCGCGCAGCGGAAATACATGTCCCGGCCGGGCGAGATCGCGGGGCCGGGCTCTGGGGTCCATCGCGGTTAGAATGGTGTGCGCGCGATCGGCGGCGGAGATCCCGGTAGAGACGCCCTCGAGCCGCGTCGATCGATTCGCAGAACGCGGTGCCGAAACGCGATGTGTTCATGGGCGAGACCAGCGGCAGGTGCAGCGCGTCGCAGCGCTCCGCTGCCAGCGCCAGGCAGATCAGGCCGCGGCCATGGGTCGCCATGAAGTTGATGGCTTCGGGCGTGATGGACTGGGCCGCAATGGTCAGGTCGCCCTCGTTTTCGCGGTCCTCGTCGTCCACCACAATCAGCATGCGGCCCGCGCGAAAGTCTTCCAGAGCGTCTGGGATGGAAGCGAAGGGCATCTTTTATAAGAATAGCCAAAAAGGATTGGCCACAGATTCACACCGATGAACGCAGATCCGTCCATGGATGGCTCATTGCAATCCCAACCTCTTATCCAGGTCCGCGGTAATGGCTGGCAAGCGCATAGGATCACGAACCAGATTGCCGATGCCGTACTCGGCGTAGTTTTCGTAGAACAGATCCACCGCGGCCAACGACAGCGCGTAAGCCGTGGTGGCATGCTCCGCATCCATACGCGACCAATCCTGGCGCAGGCTCTCCAGGCGAGGCAAGTGTCCATCCTTGGCCGATTGCGCCAGCTTTTGCCGCATCGCCGGGCTCAGCTTGTCGCCCGAAAGCTTTTGCGCCAGCCCTTCCTGAAACCATGCGGGCCAGCGGCCGAGCATGGAAAGACAGGCATGCGTAGTCTCATGCGCGAACACGCGGCGCGTCGACGCATCCAATCCCTGGCCGCCCAGAACGGGCACGCGGATACGACCGTCGTACTGCCCGCCGTTCCACTCCGCCACGTCCACTGTTTTTCGATACGCTTCCTGGCTTTGCACGATGGCGACGATGCGCTCCTCCGCGGTGCAACCCAGCTCGCCCGAGATGCGCGTAAATTCGTGATCCAGCGCGCCCAGCATTTCGCGCGCGACATCGGCGGAAACGGCCGAGCTGTCATAGCGCAGCACCACTCTCATTCCGACCAGCTTGTCGGCGCTCTGGTCGCCCTTAGTTTCGCGCTCGACGCGGAGGTAAATGTGTTCCAGATCCTGATTCGGGGCGAGCGCGAGCGACCCGCGCCAGTATTCGAGGGCTCGGCGGCTGTCGTCGGATCGCCATGCAGCGATGCCCGCCAGCGCCATAAGATTCGGGTCCTTGTTCTTGCGCAGCTCCGTATCCAGGAGTTGCAGCGCCTTGGACGGCTGGCTGCTTTCGATCAACCGCGTAGCCTCCGCCGCAACTCCGGGCCGCGGAGAAGCGAGTGCGGGGAGCGCGGCCATCACCTGCGACGATTCGAGCCACGCCGCATCGCGGCGCTTTTGATCGAATTCGTCGAGACCGTCGATTTGGCTCGCCGACAGATAACCTTCTACCGTTTTCCCATCCTGCTCGGCCGCGACTTTGTAACACGGCGTCGCTTCCCCCGATAGGGAATAGCGAATCGTTACCGGGGCGCCGGACGCCAGGGTCGCGACGATGTCGGAGTCGCCCGCGCAGCCCGTGCGAAGGGGCGTCCGGTCCGTGCTTCACCGAAATCGCCAGCAGCAACAGGAACAGCGTGCCCATGGTACGAGCTTAGGGCCGCCGACGGGAAAACACCCTCGGGGAAACCTCTTAAAATCGGCGTGAATCGGCGTTTATCCGCGGTCTTTAATCCACTCGACGGTCTTATCCGCCAGCCGATCCAGCGCACGCACGGCCATGGCGAGGTGCTCTTCCTTCGTATCCTCGATCTTGTTATGGCTGATCCCCTGGAGCGATTGCACGAACATCATCACCGTTGGGATGCCCGCGCGCGAGACTTCGGCCGCATCGTGCAACGGTCCCGACGGCAGGCGATGCGCGACGCCCGCGATCTCATCCACGGCCTGTTCGCAGCGGTCGATCAGTTCCGGGTGAAATGCAATGGGCTCGATGTTCCAGATCCGCGACCATTCCGCCGTGCACTTCTCTTCCCGCGCGAACCGTTCGCTCGCCTCGCGAGCTTGCGCGTACATCGCGGCCAGAACGCCCGCATCCAGATCGCGCTGATCGAGGGTGGCTTCGCATCGACCAACCACAGCCGTGACGATTCCAGGAAAAGTCTTCACGCTACCGATGGTACATACCGCGTCCGGATGCCGCCCAGCGATGGTGCGAATTTCAAGCGCCAGCTTCGCCGCCGCGGCCAGCGCATCGTGACGCGCCTTCATCGGCGTCGACCCGGAATGCGCCTCCTGTCCATGAAACACGATCGCGTGACGCTCCACGCCTTTGGTCCCGAGCACCACCCCCAGCGGTAGATTCCAGCTTTCAAGCACGGGACCCTGTTCGATGTGCAGTTCGAGATACGCAGCCGCGTTTTTCCGCTCGATTCCAGCTTCGGGAAAGCGATCGATGTCCACGCCGCATCGCTTCAGCGCGTCTTCGAGGCGAATGCCGTCTTTGTCGACGCGGCCACGATCCGCCGCGATGCTATGCGTTCCCGCGAACGCCGAAGATCCGAGCAAACTGCGCCCGAATCGCGCGCCTTCCTCGTCGGCGAAGTCGACCAGGCGCACGGTTACCGGCGGACGCCCGTGAAATTCATGGGCGAAGCGCCGCAGCACTTCAAGGCCCGTCATCACGCCGAGACAGCCGTCCAGCCATCCTCCATTCGGCACCGAGTCGAGATGGCTGCCGAGAATCAGCGCCTTTTCCGACGCGCCTGCCAGCGTCACCCAGCGATTGCCCGCCGCGTCGAAATGATGCTCCACCGGCAAGCCATCGAGTTTCGATTCAAACCACGCGCGAGCCTTCAGCCACGTGTCGGTCCAGGCGACGCGTTGTGCGCCATTGTCATCGGCGGTCAACGCGCGCAATTCTTTCAGTTCGCCGATGGTTCGCCGTGGATTAATGGGCATATTGCACCACCGGCAGCTCGATAAAGCTCTCCTGGGGCGCCGCGTCGTAAATCCGCTGCGTCGCCTTCTTGTAGTCCTCCGGTTTCGCCCAGAAAATATTCGTGCACGAAAGTCTGCGGATTGCGATCGTACAGCGGGAACCAGCTCGATTGGATCTGCACCATGATGCGATGGCCCGGCAGGAAAACATGGTTCGCGGTGGGCAGTGCGAATCGATATAGCAGCGGCGCGCCGGCGGCAATCGGTTTGGGATTTTCCAGGCTTTCGCGATAGCGCCCGCGAAAAATATCCGCCGCGATCATCAATTGATAGCCGCCCATCGCCGGCTGCGCGGCAACTTCATCGGGATAGACGTCGATCAACTTCACCACCCAATCCGAATCCGTACCGCTAGTCGATGCGATCAGGTTGGCCATCGGCTGTCCGCTGATCTTCAACGGCGCGGCGAGCACATCCGAAGTAAACGACACTACATCCGGCCTTCCCGAAGCCTCCCTCTGATCGTCGACCAGCCACTGCGGCCAGGTGAGGCCGTTGTCATACCCGATCGGCTGGCTCGGCCGCGAACGGAACGGCACGGGCTTGGCCGGGTCGGAAGTGTATTCCTCGAATGATCCTTCTTTCGCGCGGCCCGCCGAACTGGTGAAGCTCAACTTCAATCCAGCGCCCAAAAACAGGGGCGCGGAACGGATGATGAGATTTTCGCCGCCCGATGGCCATCTCTCCAAACGCCGCCACGTATTCGTGCCCGTCTCAAACGCCGTGACCGGCGCGACATTCGCCTTCGGCGCGCCGTCTTTCAGATATTGATCCAGAAACGGCCGCAGAATTTCCTTGCGAAAATACAGCCCCGTATCGCTCGCGAATTTCAGCGCGCCCAGCGTGCTGCCCTCCTCGATCTCCTGCCCGTGATGCCACGGTCCCATCACCAGAAATACTTTGTCATTCGCGGTGTCCTTCGGCTTAATCGCTTTGTAGACGGCGATGGCTCCGTAAATATCCTCCTGGTCCCACAGGCTGTGGACCAGCATCACTGGAATTTTCAGCGGCTGCGCCGCCAACACTTTGTCCATGGCCTGATCCTGCCAGAAAGCATCATAGCTCGGATGCGCCAGCAGCTTGCGCCAGAATCCAATCTGCTCCAGACCGCGCCGCTGCCCCAGTTCGCCCGCCGATCCGGCCTGCATGTAGGTATCGTAATCGTCGAAATTGCTGGTGAACCATTTCGCGTCGTTGCCGCGCGTGGCTTCCTGTTCGTAAACGTACGGCATATTCTGTTGTCGAAACGCGCCGTTGTGAAACCAGTCGTCGCCCATCCAGCCATCCACCATCGGATTCATCGGCACGGAAACCTTCAGCGCCGGATGCGGATTCACCAGCGCCATCAGAGGCAGGAACCCGTCATAGGAAATTCCCAAAATGCCGACCTTGCCGTTCGTCTCAGGAATATTTTTCACCAGCCAGTCGATGGTGTCGTACGTGTCGGTCGAATGGTCGACGGGCGTCGGATTCTGCGGCCCGTGCAGCGGACGATTCATGACATATTCGCCCTCGCTTCCATATTTGCCGCGCACATCCTGCACCACTCGGATGTAGCCGCCATCGACGATCACTTCGACGGCATTGTCATAGCCCTGTAAAATCGGCCCCAGATGCGAGCTATGCGAGTGCGTGGTGAGCTCGGTTGCATTGTAGGGAGTGCGCGTGAGCAGAATCGGCGCGCTTTTCGCTCCGTTGGGCACCAGGATGACGGTATGCAGCCGGACTCCGTCGCGCATGGGAATCATGACTTCGCGGCGCTCGTGGTCGAAGCCGTAAGTGGAGGGCTGAAGTTTAGCCGGCGTTTCGCTCGGCAAGTTGGGGTAGGTGCCAGTCTGTGCTAAAGCCACGCCAACCGAGAGCGCGATGAAGAATCGCATCATTTAGAGAGTCTCCTCAGATCTTTGTATGGTAGCAATGCCGGATTGTGCCAAACTGGATGCTTGCGGCAGGAGGCTCATGAGCGATCGCATGGAGTTTGAAACGGTATGTCCGAACAATCACAACCAAACCGTTACATTCAGTCAGGAGAAATTCGAAGCGGCGTTGAAATCCGATACGCTGATGTTCCACTGTAATACATGCGACGCGAACTGGCCTCCTTCGAGTGAAGAAATTGCCAAACTTCGAAAGCACTTCTCGAACAAGTCAAGCTAACGCCCGCAGAGAACGATTCATCAGCGAAGGCCGGGCCCCTGCGGAGTCCCCTCAGACCTCAATTTGGTGGGGATCGGGGGTCATACAGAACCAGCTACATTCGTTGACCCGACCGCCGCATAGCGGGCCCGACAGGAGCTTTCCTCGGCCACGAAGAGAAAGCGCCGTCTTTTCTTGCAATTGTGGGGGCAGGCTCGAGTAACTAAGCATCGAGACCGCCAAGCGGCGCAACTTTGCGGCTTAAGGGGACAGTTCGGTCTGTCCCCTTGGGCCCCCTTGGGCCCACAGCACGCGCTCTGCCTGATTTCCTTTCCAGGAAACGCTGAGGAAGTCCTGATTGCGAGGGTCAAGCTTTTCGCGAGCGCCGGCACAACGGGATATGAAGTAGTGGTCCGTCGTCGTCCGATACGCTGATTCCACTCGCAGCCATACTGATAGGCCACATGGGCCAAGAGTCCGCAGGTCGGCCGTGTGACGAGAGCTCTACGGCTTCCCGCCTGCCTTCACCTTCACCGCGGCCCATTTCGCCATCAGCGAACTATAAACCGCCTCTTCTTTGCCGCACGCTTCGATCTGCACCGCGGTTGGAGCCATTTCCGAGGCTTGCATCGGCATCGCGGCCCCGACCATCCGAGCCCTGACGTTTGAAAGATTCGCGGGAGGCGGAGGTTCAGGCGCGCCGCTGCCGCGGCCTCCTCGACCTCCGCCGCTTTCCGGAGCTTCCGCCGGAGCGATCTCTTCCACCTGTTTGATCAGCGCGTCATTCGCCGCCGATTGTGGGCGAGCCTTCAACTTATCGAGCAGCGCCCGAGCATCCTTATAAGCAGCCGCAGCGCTCGTCGCGCCGGTTTCCATCTGCGTGGTCAAAGTGAAAATCCGCTGCACTTCGGGCGTGATCTTCACGCGAGGATCCATCTTTATCGTGATCGGTTGCGTCAGCGTCTTGCCGTTCACGGTCAGCCGCACCGTGTAGATTCCTGGAGCGACCCACGGCGAATTGATCGCCGGGTAAGTCCGATGCGGGACCGCGCCGTTCGCGCCGCCTCCACCGCCGCGTCCTCCGCCTCCCATGCCGGGAATCGGATCGTAATGCATGTCCCACGTGAAACGATGCATGCCGGCGCTCGGTCTTCAGCATCTGCGGCGGCGCGGGCCAATACAGCGGCAAACCGCAATCGGGCGCGGTCGGAGTCTCCTGGCAAAGCTTGTTGTAAGCGACCGGATCGGTCGCCGGGTCGGGATTGCGCACCGGATCGCTGCTCGAATAGGTGCGCAATACTTTGCCCTGCGCATTCAGAAATTCGAGCTTCACCGCGTCTGCATTTTCGGGCAGATAGTAATCGACGATGGCTCCGTTCGGAGGATTTTCCCCGGCTTGAAGTTCCGGCGGCCACGGGGTCGGATCGTTGGTGCCGAAGCGAATGCGGATGCCGGTCTCCGGTTTGAACAGATACGCATTCGAGGCGGCCGCAGCCTCGGTCACCTGGCGCAGCGGAGTCACATCGTCGAGAATCCAGAAGCCTCGGCCGTGCGTCCCGGCGACCAGATCGGAGCACATGCACGACGCGTCGTCCTTCACTTCGATATCGCGCACCGAAATCGCCGGCATGTTCAGGCGCAGCGAATGCCAGTGGTCGCCGTCGTCGAAGGAAACCCAAACCTGCGTGTCGGTGGCCGCGTAGAGCAGACCTTTCTTGCGCGGATCTTCGCGAATCGAGTTGGCCGCGGCGCTGCCTTCGATGCCGCTGTCGATTTCGGTCCACGTCTTGCCGCCGTCGTGGGTGCGCCACAGGTGCGCGCTCATGTCATCCAGGCGCAGCGTGTTCGCGGCGGCGTAGGCGGTCTTCGTATCGAAGTGACCCGCTTCCATGTTGAAGATGCGAGTCCACGGTTTGATCTGCGGCGGAGTGACGTTGGTCCACTTCGCGCCGCCGTCGACGGTCACTTGCAGGAGGCCGTCTCCGGTTCCCGCCCACAGCACATTCAGATCGAGCGGCGATGGCGCGAGCGCGGTGATGGTCCCCAGCGCCGACGGAGTCACCGTCGACGCATATTTGCCGGCGTTCGACGGGAACGTCCCACGTCTGGCGAGTCAGATCGCCGCTGATCGGCGTCCAGCGAATGCCCGCCGTTCATGGTCTTCCAGACGCCGGAGGTCGCGTAGAACAGAATGGTCGGATCTTTGGGCGACCAGATCAGCGGCTGCGTGCGAACCGTGCGCGGAGGCGGCGCGCCTTTCGGCATCTCCACCACTTCGCCGCCACGCCCTCCGCCGGGAGGTCCGACGGCGGCTTTCTGACCGGTGAGGCGATTATAGAGGCTGACTTTTCCGCCATACACCAGGTCGGGATTTTTCGGATCGGGAGCCGCTTCGCCATACTCTTCGATGCCCACCGGATGCCAGTCATGGAACGTGATTTCTCCATCCATGCTGCGGCTCTCGACGCACGCCGAACCGGAATCCTGCTGGCCGCTGCACAGCCGATACGGAAAAGCGTTGTCGGCGGTGACGTGATACATCGCGGCCGTCGGCTGGGTGTACCAGTTGCTCCACGATTCGCCGCGATTCGACGGAAACCACGCCGCCCTGATCGCTGACCAGCAGAATAATGTTGGGATGATCCGGATTGATCCAGCTTTTCTGATAATCGTCGCCGCCGGGAGCGCCGCGCACTGCCGACCACGTGACTCCGCCATCTTCGGTGCGCCAGAACACGGTCGAGCAGCTATATACGACGTTTTCGTTTTTCGGGTCCACCGTGATGGTCGGCAGGTCGCCGCCACCGATGCGGCCCAGCGGCCGGGTGTCCGGTGGATGGCGCTGGGAACCGGTCTCCGATACGCGCGGATCTGATGTAGCCGGGAACCAATGATCGCCGCCATCGGTGGTTTTATAGAAAACGATCGTTCCGTTCGCTCCGCCGCCGCGCCCGCCTCGACCTCCTGCCTCCCGGCGGAGCTTGCGTCGTTGCGATCGTGGCATAAATCACGCGAGGATTACTCGGCGCGATCGCGAGATTCGCTTCAATGATCGGAGGCAGACCGCCGGTGAGCTGCTTCCACGTCGATCCGCCGTCGGTCGATTTGAAAATCCCGCCATCGGTCCCGCCGAACGCGCCGTTTTCGTAAAAACCCTGCTGCTGCTGCCACAGCGCCGCGTACACGGTATTCGGATCTCTGGGATCCAGGCGAACCTCGTTGCCGCTGTTGTATTCATCCTTATAAAGGACCTTCTGGAACGTCGCGCCGCCGTCGGTCGAGCGGAAAATGCCGCGCTCGGGATTGGGACCGTACGGATGCCCCAGCGCCGCGACAAACAGCCGGTTCGGATTCCTGGGATCGACCTCAATATTGGCGATCATCTGCGAATCGCGCAGGCCCAGGTGCGTCCAGGTCTTGCCCGCGTCCGTCGATTTGTACATCCCGTCGCCCACGGCCAAGTCGGGCCGGATGATGCCCGCGCCGCTGCCGACATAAATAATGTCAGGATTCGACGGCGCCACCGCGATGGCTCCAATCGAGCCGGTGGGCTGATGGTCGAACAGCGGCGTCCACGTCGAGCCGTAATCCGTGGATCGCCACACTCCACCGTTATCGAAGCCGATATAGAAGACGTTGGGCTGGCTCGCCACGCCGGAGAGAGCTCGCGCGCGTCCAGCCCGCGGCGGACCGATGGAGCGCCAATGCATCTCCGAATAAAGCCTGCTGTCCACCTGCTGGGCCATCCCGGCCAGCGGCAAACCCAGTAACGTCAAGCAGCGAATCCATGCGCGCGGAATCAACATGAGTGGCAAGTCTCCCGAATCAACCGAGTGTATACTATTCCGAGTAGTTGGCGGAAGCCTGCGAACAGTTTTCGTGGACGTGGTAGCATTGTGCCCTCGAAGGACCTGGATGATGCAGAAATGTTGCCGCCGTCTGATCGCTGGGATGGTGCTGTTCGCGCTTCCATCGCTCGCTCAGCCGCAGACGTGGAACAATGTGACGGCGATATCGCCCGGGACGGCGATCCGAATCGCGGGTCCCCGGCCTGGCACTATCCCAGGAATCCTGCAAAGCGCTACCGCCGACTCCCTGGCTCTCTCCTCCAACGCGGGCCAGGAGACGTTCAGCCGGGAACAAATCACGCAAGTCTCGGTGAAGAAACCAAGCCATCGGGCGCGGAATGCGCTGATCGGTTTGGGCGTCGGTGCTGGAGCGGGGCTGGGAATCGGAGCGGGAGCCGATCACAGTTGTGCGGCCCATGGATGCTTTCTTGGCAATAATCTGGGCAAAGAGATCTTCACGCCGCTCGGAGCCATCGTGGGCGCTTTGATCGGCGCGGTGATTCCCACCGGAGGATGGCGGGCAATCTACAAGCAGTGATTCTAAGCGCGGCTAAGGAAGGCTGACGCGGCTGCGCCGGGCACGCCGCACCGCCGCCAGAAGGAGCAGGGCAGCCAGCGACGAGCCGAGCAAAAGGATGCTCGCGGGTTCAGGGGTCACGTCGACCTCTACTGGCACGCTGGCGGTGACACCACTGGCGACCGTGTCTAAGTCCGGGTCAAAGTTCGGGTCATTCGGACTGTCGCTGAATATATCGTAGGTGAACACGATGTTGCCTTTAACGTCGGTCCCGACCGCCACCCCTGGGTTGGTGACGATTTCACCGGCTCCCAGGTCCGTTGCCGGGTTGGGACTGATCCCGGCAGTGAAAGCCTGTATCACGTCAGTCCCGTTGGCGAATCCCCCAGGACCAACTACCAAAAAAAGATTTGGCGTCAGGTCGGTATAGGTTCCGATCGGGAAAGATCCCGATTCCGGCACGCCATCGAGAGACACCAGGTTGAAGGTCGTGCTGTCGATCACAACAAAACTCGTGCTGTCCTTGATTTCGAAGCCCCATCCGTTGAAGCCTCCGGCACTGACGGTGATCAGCCCGCTCCCCGGGACCACAGCGAATGTAATGGGCGCCCCACTGATCGGACGGAGCCACAGCGCCGCCAGCACGCCTGCGATCCGGACAAATTTGGTCATTGCTTGCCTCTCTCCGATCAATTCTAACGGAACTGGTTATTTTCTATCATAGTGCCTGTGTTGGCGCCTGCGTTGGCGCTGAACTGGCCCGTGACTGTGAACCTGGCCGCCGCCGCACAACCAGTGAAGTCGATGGTTACCGCTCCACTCGCCGCCCCCGATGCCGCGATATTACCCAGAGCGACGGGCAACCCGGTGATCACCGGCGTGCAGGCCGCGCCGCTGGTCTGCGTGAGGGTCAGCCCTGTGATCGACGCGCCATTCGCGGCCTTCGTGTCGTTGTTGGTCACGGTGATGCCCCACACACGCGCGTTCTGCGCTCCGGTCTTACTCGCGATCAACCCGGAAAGCGTCTGAGATGAGGTCTGCGCCACCGATACTGTGTCGACTGCCGTGTCGTTGCCCGGCGTGGTGTCGCCGCCTCCCGATACCGTGGCGGTGTTGCTCAGACTGGAACCCGCGTTGGAGGTGACGTTCACCACAATGGTGATGGTCGGATAACTCGCCCCAAGGGCCAGCACATCGTTACGCGTGCACTGCAGCGGGGTGACCGTACAACTCCATCCACCCCCGGCGATCGCCGTTGCGGTGAACCCTACGGGCATGGTGTCGGCCATGGTCACGGTCGAGCCATCCGTCGGTCCTGACCCGACGTTGCTCACGGTGACGTAGAACACATCGCCGATCTGGCCCTGCGAGAAGTTGCCGGCGTGGGTCATCGCGATGGTGAGATCGACACTGATCACGGTGAGCTGGGCCGAAGCCGAGTTGCCGGGGCCACCGTTGGTGGAGTTGACCGGTCCCGTTGTATTAGTGTGTGCGCCCGCTGTCGCGCCGGTCACCGTCACAATGAACTGGCATTGCGAATTTACGGCGACGGTTCCGCTGCTGAGCGTGATCGTGTTGGAGCTGCTGGACCAGTTCCCGCCGCAAGCCGTGCCGCCGCTATTCGGCGCCGTGAGTCCCGCCGGCAACACATCGGTGAAGGCCACGCCGGTCAGCGGCACGCTATTGCCCCCCGGATTGGTGATGGTGAAGGTCAGCGTACTGGTTCCATTCAGTCCGATGGAGGTTGGGTTGAATGCCTTCGCAATGGAAGGCGGCGCGACCACGAAAATCGACGCGGACGCCGCGGGGCCGGCGCCGCCCTCATTCGAGCTTACGGCGCTGGTGGTGTTGTTTTCAGTTCCGGCCGCGATGCCGGTCACGTTCACGGTGAAGTTGCACGCCGAGTTGGCTGTGAGCGTCGCACCAGACAGGCTGACATTGCCGGCGCCCGGCGCAGCCGTAATCGCGCCTCCGCCGCACGAGCCTGCAAGCCCGTTGCTGGGAGACGCGATCTGGAGTCCGGCGGGCAGTGCATCGGTGAACCCGACGCCGGTCAGCGTGGTCCCATTCGGATTGGTGATCTGGAAATGCAGCGTGGTGGTCTGGCCCAGCGTGATACTGGAAGCGCCGAACGATTTCGCGAGGGCCGGCGGCGCCACCACGGTGACGGTCGCACTGGCGGTGTTCCCCGTGCCGCCATTGGTGGAACCGACGGCGACGCTGTTGTTCTTCACTCCCCCGGTGGTCCCCGTGACGGTGACCGCGACGGAGCAGTGCGCCCCCGGTGCAAGGCCGCCGCCCGCCAGGGAGATGCTTGGTGCTCCAGCCGTCGCCGTCGCGGTTCCGCCGCAGTTGTTGCTCAGGCCTGGGTTTGCCGCGACCACCAGTCCGCTGGGCAGGATGTCGGTGAAAGCGACTCCGGCCAGCGTCAAGTTGGAATTCGTGCTGGTGATGGTGATCGTCAGCGTCGTGCTGTTGCCGAGCACGATCGTGCTGGGTACGAATCCTTTGGCGGCCGAAGGCGGAGCGATCACAGTAAGGTTCGCCGAAGCCGCGGTGCTGTTTCCCGCGATGGTCGAGTTCAAGGTGACGCTGTTGGTCATCGATACGTCGACCCCAGGGGCCGTCACGTTCACTGTAATGGTACAGTTGCCGGGCGCCAGACTGGCCGCGTTATAGCCAATGGAGCCTGAGAGCGCGGTTGCGGTTACCGCACCTCCGCAGTTGTTCACCACGCTGGGACTCGACGCGACCGTCATTCCGGCCGGCAACGTGTCGGCGAAATTGGCGTCGATCGCGATCGCATTCGGGTTGCCCAACGTGAAAGTGATGGTGCTGGTCCCCCCCGGCGCCACCGGGTTGGGACTGAAACTCTTGGTGATGGTCGGCGGCGCCACCACGTTGATGGTTAGGTTTACCACCGCATTGTCGAGCGTCGCGGTGACGGTTTCGGTTCCCGGGTTCGACCCTGCGGCAAAAGTCCCGGTGGCTGTACCGTCGCCTTGGAACTGGGCCTGCACGGACGAGAACGTGCCAAATCCCCCGGAAAGAGAGAGAACCGACCCGCTCAGCGGCAAGCCGGCCAGCGCAATCAGATCACCCGTCGAAATCGCGGTGTTGTTGCTGTCTCGCGCCACGCTCGCGGTAACCGTGGAGGTGTTATTAATCTGGACATTCTGCGGAACTGCGGAAAGCGCCAGCGGAATGAAAGGCTGGAAGCAGATCTTTAGCGCGACAGCCGGACAGGTGGACGTGCTCGCATTAAGGTTGGACCCGGGCGAGTTGGTGCCCCACCAATTGTCCGTCGCCGTGACGGGAGTCCCGGGGCCGCCGCTCGAACTGGGGTTATTGTTCAGATCTTTACCGGTACCGGTGGCGGTGTTGCCAGTGACCCGGCTGAAAGTCAGCGTGACGGAACCGCCGCTATTGTCGACAAAAATGCCGCCGCCGTTTCCGGTAGCCGAGTTTGCGGTTACCGTGATGGTGGTAAACGTGGCGCTGTCCGGACCGATATCCACCCAGATCCCGCCGCCATTCGACCCGGATGTGTTGTTGCTGATCATGGTGCCCGAATCGATGGTCAGACCCGCGTTGGTATAGATTCCTCCTCCGTCGCTGGTCGCCTGATTCCCGGTGATCGCGCCCCCGTGAAACTGCGATTGCGGGCTCCCGTTCGCTGGGCCGAGGATTTGGATGCCCCCTCCCAGTCCGTTGGTTCCCACCACCTGATTGTTCAGGACCTGGGTATTGTTCAGTGTCGTCAGGACCGGGACATTTTGCGAAATGGATCCCCAAATGCCGCCCCCTAAGGCGCCATCGTTGGTCGCCCTGGCCGCCGTATTGTTCTGAATGATGCAGTTCGCGAAACTCGAATTTCCGCTGCCCGTGGGCACGACGAAAGAAAACAGGGCGATGCCGCCGCCGGAACCATCCGTGGTTTGATTGTCGGTAAGCGTTACGTTGGTCAGCGTGAGATTCGAAGTGCCGTTGGTGCCGGTGTCGAATTCCATCCCGCCGCCGTCTCCATCGCTGGTGTCTTCAGACCCCTTATTGGTTCCAAATTGCATGGTGAGACCGGAGATGCTGGCGGTCGCGGTGGTGGTGGGGTTGATGTCCTCATTAACCGCCATAACCATGTCGACGCCGTGGCTCTTGCTGCTCCCAGCCTGAATAATCGTTGTGGCTTGTCCCGCTCCGACGATGTTCATGGAATTGTTCACGTACAAAGCGCCATGAAACCCCGAGTAATCGCCGGCCACCTTCGCTAAGGAGAGCGTGTAGGTCCCCGCCGCCACCATAATCGTGTCGGTATTTCCGGTGTCCGCGTTGGCTTTGAGGATCGCCTCACGCAAACTGCAGGATGAACTGAAATCGTTGCTGCTGCCGTTGTTGCAAACCGTGGAAAGGTCCGTGGGCGGCGCGGGATCGTCGAATTCGTTGAGGAAAAAAGTAGGATCGGACGCCGCCTGTATGAAGGGAGCGAGCTCGCCGCTCTTCACATACACCAGGCCGGGGCGGCCGTCGAAATTCACGCGCATGGGCAGGGCGGCCACCGCGTTGACGCCCAGATCGGTGCGATCGATCACCACGCCGGAGTTGGGATTCACATCGGTGTGCACCACCAGCGACATACGCGCCGCGCTTACCAGCAGGATATCGTCGGCGCCATTGTTCGAAACTCGCGTCCGGTACATCAACGGTGAGTTGGTTCCGGCGGCCGGATAATTTTCCATCTCTTTCCAGGTCACTTCCCGCTGCGGTGGAGGCGCTACTCGCGCGGGGGAGTGTTGGTGCGTGGCCTGCCGGAGCGTACGCACTTCCGCCACCGTGAACGGCCGCGAATTGAGCGAATCCTGCGCCAGAATGTGCAGACTGCCATCGGTGGCGAGCAAAGCCATTTGCGACAACCCGTCGCGGTCAAACAGGAAACGTCCCAGCACCGCCGAAGAAACCGGGTAGGGGACCTGCACCGGTTCCAGCGTCTGGCTCCCGCCATGCAGAATCGAAACCGCGCCACCCGCCAGCACCAGCACATCGGGCGACGCGTCGCCATCCAGGTTGCCGGAGGCGAACGCGGTGGCATCGCTGCTCAGATGAAAACTCGATACTTGCGAAAGCCCCTGGCTCGACCCGCTGTACACGTCCAGCTCAGGACCATTCGCGCCATGTGCCCCGACCACCACCTGCGCATACTTACCCGGCTGGAGCTGATGCGCGCTCAGCGCCGTGATCGCGCCGGAGGACGCCACGGTTTGTACCACTTCCATTTTTCCCGACGCCCCGCGAGCCACTACGTACAGGGCGCTGCCTCCGCGCGCGGCGGCAATCACCGCGGGACCGCGTTCCCCGAAAACGTCGCCGGCGGTCAGGAAATCCGGCCGGACCGGAAGCTCCACCACGCGAGCTTCGGGCAAATACGGCGACGGTGCATTGCCGCTGGCAATCGCCTGGAAACTGGCTGCGCTTTGCGGAGCATATGCGTCCAGATTGCCGCGGTGAATCGCGATCAAACCGCCGCCTTGCGAAGAAAATCCAACCGCCACATCGGCGATCCCGTCCACGTCGAAATCCGCGGATGCCATCGAAAGGGGCGAGACGCGGCCGGGCCACATCGCTTGGAGCGCGCTTGACGATCCCTGGTACACGGCCGCCACCTGGCGCGCGGCAGAGAAATTCAGCGGGGCGCCGGCGGCCGAATCGGCATGCACCCGCCGCGCGTTCCGCGTCATCTCGAGGCCGATCGCTTGCGCCAGAACCAGCAGCACCGCCAAGTTCCGTAGCAGCCGGCGACCGCGCGTGCCCGTCGATTTCTGCGTCCGCTCAAACTTCATAGGTGATTACCTCGAACCGGCTGGGGCGGGCGGCAAAAAGTGGCAGCGTTGCCTGAAGGCATCGCTTGACTGTGGGTATCGCCGAAATCAACCGCATGAACCCCCGAATCCACTCCACGCTGTTTGGTTACGGACACTCAACCCGCTGTGCCGTTGTCGTACCAACATTTGCGACTCAAAACTAGATGCGCCGTCCGCACACCGAAATCGCACCGTTGGCCCAACAGAATAAGTCTAGTCTCTGTTGTGTTCTAGATATACCATAATCACGCAGGTAGATCAATGAATTTTAACTAAGTACGAGCCCCAGTACTTTTCACCTGTATCCGCGCGGCAAAGTCGCCTCGAAGGCCGGTTTTTATGACGATTCGGCAACCAGACTCCCTCTTTGGTAAGCGGCCGTGAACATCCTGCGGAGCGCTAAGTTCAAAACCTTAACCGAGGGATAAGTGCGCTCCAGCTCTTCGCGATGCGCTTCGGCATACAGCAGGGCGAGCGTCAGCGGCACCGTCTGTTGCGGCTTTCCACTGAGTTCCGCCGCGATCTCGAGAATGGCCGCGGCGGGAACAAAAATCGCCGGCACGATCCTCACCGGCGAGGTCAGAGGCGTGGCGCAAAGCTCCTTCGGCGATGTCACCAGATACTGGCGGCAGGCGAACGGACGCTGTTCATAAATGCTGCATGCATTATCTTCCAGGAACGGACAAATCAGCCCGAGATCCAGATAATGGAGCAGCATTTCCCGCCCCTGCTCCGAGGTTTCCAGGTATTTCTCAGCCAGCCCGGCCGCTTTCAGCCGCTCGACTCGATCCGAAAAGCGCGCGAGAATTTCGGTGCGGCGCGGCTCCGGCAGCTCCTCCACCAACCGGAGCGCGGCGTATGCCTCGGCTGGCGTCACCGGAACCAGTTGGATGCGGCAACACGCCGAACACCCCTTCGAACACGTCACGGCTTCGCCGATTTTCCGCACCACGACGCCTATGGCCTGGTCGTCCAGCGATTTCAGAAACGGCAGCGCTTCATCCACGCGAATCTGCGCCGCCGGACGCTCCACCTCCACGGATACCGTCTGGTCCAGGATCCGGAACTGCATGGTGAGCTTGTCCATGTAGCCCGATTGTACCCGCTATCGAAAACTTGTTACTCTGCGACATTCATGGGTGAACTGTCTCTGCGCCCGGCATCGGCGGACGACGCAGCCTTCCTGTTGAAGGTTTACGCCAGCACGCGCGCGGAAGAAATGGCGCACTGGGGATGGCCGCCGGAGCAGCAGGAGATGTTCGTTCGAATGCAATTCCATGCCCGCCGCCAGAGTTACCTGGCGTCCTTTCCTGGCGCCGACCATAGCATTCTGGTAAGCGCGGATGGACCCGTCGGCTCGATGATTGTGTCCAGGTCTGCCTCCGAAATCCGCCTGGTCGATATTGCTTTTCTCGCGGAGCATCGCGGTCGCGGGTTCGGCGCGCAGGTGATCTCGGACTTGATTCACGAGTCGCAGCTCCTGAAAGTTCCCCTGCGCCTCAGCGTTCTGCGCGGAAATCCCGCGATTCATCTGTATCAGCGCCTCGGTTTTGTGCCCTTACCATCGGACGCGATGTATATTGAGATGGAGCAAGCTCCCACCTCGCCTTCGGAGAGCCACCACAGTGTCCCAAAATCTGAGTAGCAAGAATTTCACTGAAAACCTGCACACCACGTTCTACGTCGAGTCGCCAGCCGAGCGTGTGCCGTTCGAGCTGATCGAAGTGGCCGAGCGGCACGACTCGCCCGCGCTGGAGCAATTTTCCCTGATTTTCCACGGCGCGATGACGCCCGTTCTCCCGCAGCGCATGTATCGCCTGGAACATGAAACCCTGGGCGCGATGGATATATTCCTGGTTCCCATTGGACCGGATAGCGCCGGAATGCGCTACGAAGCCGTGTTCAACCGGTTCCGCAACCCTGAGATATGACCGTCACGCTGCGGATTGTCTCGGAATCCGATCGCGGGTTTCTTCTCGATTTATATGCCGATAGCCGAGCCGCCGAATTGGCTCCGGTGCCGTGGACGGACGCGCAGAAACGCGCTTTTCTCGAAATGCAATTTGCGGCGCAGTCCACCTCATATGCCGAAAATCATCCCGGAGCCACACACGAAATCATCTGCGCCGATGGCAATGCGGTGGGCCGCCTGTACCTTTCGCGTCAGCCCGGGGTATTTCACATTCTTGACATCCTGATCGCCACGGCGTCCAGAAACAAGGGCATCGGTTCGCAGATTCTCGCGGGAATCCTGGCGGAAGCGGATCGCGCGGGCGAACCTATTACTATCTACGTGGAAACGTTTAATCCTTCGCTAGGGTTATTTAAACGGCTTGGGTTTCAGCCAATATCCGAGAACGGATTTCTGCTGCTGCTGCAGCGGCCGGCTTCGGCTTCGGGAAGGGAATCGAATAGTTCGGCGGAAGCGGGGCCACCAGATGATTGATGATCGCGGTATAACTTGAATCGCCCGACGGCACGATGAACAGTGCAAACTGGCCCAGCGTCTGGTGCTCGAACTTGTGCATTCCTTGTTTCAATGGCTCGCCCACGCCCTGAAAGCGGAGCGCGAATGCGGCGGTTTTCGGCGCGCCCGCCGGAAGATCTGCATCAGCCGTGGTTGTGTCCTCAACCGCAACCAGAGTCAGCCAGGTAGGCTTGGTGGAACCGGAGTTCGCCACGAAACTGGACCGCAGCAGTGGCACAAAACTCTCCCGCGTCATGGTGCGCAGGGGATCGGGGAGCGGCGAATCGTCTCCGAAAATTCTGACCGGCATGGCGGCCGCGGCGAGACATGCTTGACCGAGGCGAAATAAATGGCGTCTGGAAAAAGACATTTAAAAGGTCCCGTTAAGTCCCCGATCTCAACCCGGCATTCCGTAAAGTCTATTGAGCGCCGAGCAAAGCTCGTGCTATACTACCACATTCGCGGGTCCGGCCGTCAAGGTACCTGGCGAGCCCCGAGTACTAGTGAGCCGCCGCGATTGAGCCGGCGGGACAGGAGCGTTGCATGGCGTCGTCCTATGTTGGAGAGATTCGGATGTTCGGAGGAAATTTTCCGCCGGCAGGTTGGATGTTCTGCGAAGGCCAGCTCCTCGCCATCAGCGAGTTCGAAACTCTGTTCAATCTGATTGGAACCACGTTTGGGGGGGATGGTCAAAGCACCTTTGCCCTTCCGGATCTTCGTGGCCGTCTCGCGGTTCATCAGGGCAACGGCTTTGTCCTTGGACAACTCGCCGGCGTGGAGCAGGTCACCTTGATCACCCAACAGCTTCCGGCCCACAGCCACACGCCCCAGGCGCGCTCGGAAAACGGCAGCCAAGCGAGTCCGTCCGGCAACGCCTGGGCGGCATCGGGTCTCGATCAGTTTTCAAATGCTTCGCCTACCACTGCCATGGCCGCGACCGCACTCAACCTGAGCGGGGGCTCGCAGCCGCACGACAACATGAAACCATATTTGTGCGTAAGCTTTATCATCTCGCTATTCGGAGTTTTTCCGTCACAAACCTGAGATTTTTCGCTCGGAGGACCAACATGGCGACACCATTTATATCGGAAATCAAGATCTTTAGTTTTTCTTTTCCGCCGAAGGGCTGGGCTCTCTGCAACGGGCAACTCATGGCCATCAATCAGAATCAGGCGCTGTTTTCGCTTCTCGGCACCAACTATGGCGGCGACGGACGAGTCAACTTTGGGCTTCCCAACCTGCAAGGGAGGATCTCGATGCATATGGGCGACGGCCACACCCTGGGAGAATTGGGTGGCGAGTCCTCCCACACCCTCTCGATCTCCGAGATGCCGGCCCACACGCACGTTCCAGTCGGAATCAGTGCGGCTGCGAACCTGACCGCGGCTGGCAATAATTTGTGGGCCAAGTCCGACGCAGAGCCGTTCGACCCCACCCCGGACGCTGCGATGAATCCCGCCTGCGTGGCGAATAGCGGCGGCAGCCAGCCCCATGAAAACATGGCGCCCTACCTGGTGCTGAGCTTCTGCATTGCCCTTCAGGGAATTTTCCCGAGTCAGAATTAGCGAGAGCGAGGATCAGATATGGCAAATCCATTTGTCGCCGAAATCAGGATTTTTCCTTTTAATTTCTCCCCGACCGGCTGGGCTTTTTGCGATGGCCAGCTCCTGCCGATCAGCCAGAACACGGCTCTATTCTCGCTCCTCGGCACGAATTTTGGCGGGGATGGGAGAAGCACTTTCGGCCTCCCCAACATGCAGGGATCGGCGCCCATGCACTATAACCAGGGTCCCGGGTTGAGTCTTCACGACATCGGCGAGGTGGGCGGGTCAGACACGATTACTTTATTGCAGTCGGAAATGCCCAACCATTCTCATACAGTCAACGCGGCCGGCGCGGGTAGCCTGGCGGGCCCTGGGGCAAACGCCTGGGCTTCAGGCGAGAAAGGACATGCTCCCGCTTACGCCGCCACCGGAGGCGCCACCGTGGCGATGGGCGGGCAGGCAATTTCCAGCGCCGGAGGCAACCAGCCGCATAATAATCTGCAGCCGTACCTGGTGCTGAACTTCTGCATCGCGATGCAAGGCGTCTACCCGGCGCGCAGCTAAATCGACTTTTATGGTTTCGCCTCTAACGGCGTAATCGCACGGGAACACATCACCGCGTACGTCGCCAGCCAGTGGGAGCCGAAATAGCCCGCCGCGGTCAGCGCCTCAAACCCGCTCCGTCCATTGATGGTCGCCAGCCGCCGCAGCACCGCGGCCCGCGGATCGTCCGGAGCGAGCGCGCGAACGATATACGCCATCGCCAGCGCGCGCGAGAACGCCACGCCGATCAGATGCGACTTGCCGCCCTGCAAATCTTCCTTGGTAATGGCGCTCACATCCACCGGTTGCGTCAACGGCTTGAACTCGCGCGAATACAGCGGCGGCAGAAAGTCGTTCAGCCATGCGTGGAACTGTTCGCGATCCATCACGCGGCTCATCAGGTCCGCTTCGGCGCAGGCATGGCGACAGAAAATCGGTGCCCTGCGGCTCATACGCCGTGGGGCAGGCGCGATCGTCTGCGAAAAACCGGTTGGCGGTCTTGATCGCAACCTCGCGCAGAGCAGCGTCACTGGCGATCTCGGTATAGTCGAGGAGAAGCGTGATGGAAAACGCCGTGTTCGGATGCATGCCGGTGCGCGTGGGAAACGGCAAGTCCTTGTAATAATCCACCAGCTTCTTTGAGAACTGCTGGACCATCGGCGCCATGTTCTGCGCCCACACCTTGGCGTCGGGATCGTCCCACGTCAGCAGTTCCGCGTATAGTTTCAGGAGCCACGCATATCCGTACGGCACTTCGAAATTCCGCGCAGTCTTGAAGTACGCCATTTCGCCCTCGATGGCTTTCTTGGCCAGATGTTCCTTCAGCTTCTCGCGAATCAGCGGTCCCACGGCGATGTGCGGAAACTGCTTCAGCACGGCGGTCATGGTCCAGGTGGAGTTGACCGCGGAATGCCAGTCGAAGCATCCGTAAAACGCCCGGTTCTTGTCGAAGGCGTCCAGCAGGTGGGCCTTGTCGTCATGCACCCATAAGTAGTCCTGGCGCTGTTCCGGCAGAGCCTGCGGCCGATCCACGCAGGCCAGCGGCAGCGTCACCAGCGCCATCGCCTGGGTTTCGTCGAAGACCGGAAACGCCGCGCGCGGCAGCGACTCATAGTAAGTCTTCAGCTCTTTTTTCGCTTCTTCTTCCGCCTTGCTCGCGCCCGGCAGAGGAAGCAGCGTGCCCAACATTAATAGGAAGGGCGCTGTCCGAATCATCGCGGTCCTCCTCGAAACCAAAAGTATACATCGTGATAGACTCCGCTGTATGCGGAGATTCATGGTCCTGCTACTCAGCGCCGCCGCCCTGTTCGCGCAGGAGCGGCCCATTGTGCTCAAGGCGTCCACCGTCTTCGATGGAAAAGGCAAAACGCTGCACAACACCATCATCGTGATCGAGGGCTCCAAGATCGCGCGCATCGGCGGATCGGCGCCGGCCAACTCCGTCACCTATGATCTGTCCGCGTTCACCGTCTCGCCGGGATGGATCGATACGCACTCGCACCTCTCTTATTATTTCGATGACAACAACCGTCTGGCCGGACCCGGCGAGCCGCCGTCGCGAGCGCTGCTGCGCATCGCCGACAACGCGGTGATGACGCTCAACGCCGGGTTCACCACGGTGCAAAGTCCCGGAGCGACGGTGGACAAAGATCTGCGGGACGCGATCGCGCGCGGCATATTCCCGGGGCCGCGCCTGCTCACTTCGCTTGAACCGATGACCGAAACCAGCGGCGATCCGGCCAAGCTTCGCGAACTGGTCCGCGAGCGCAAGGCGCAGGGCGCGGACGTGATCAAGCTGTTCGCGTCGAAAAGCATTCGCGAAGGCGGCGACCAGACCATGACCGACGCCCAGCTACAGGCCGCCTGCGGGGAGGCGAAATCGCTGGGTCTGCGCACGCTGGTTCACGCGCACGCCGCGTCCGCTGCGAAAGCCGCGTCGCTTGCCGGCTGCACTTCGATCGAGCATGGCGCGTTCGTGACCGACGAAGTGTTCGACGTGATGGCGCAACACGGCACCTACTACGACCCGAACATCGGAGTGGTGCTGCAAAATTACCTGGAGAACAAACCCAAGTATTTCGGCATCGGCAACTACAACGAAGAGGGCTTCGCGTACATGCAAAAAGGCGTCGCCATCGTGCGCGATACCTTCAAGCGGGCGCTGACGCACAAGAACCTGAAGATCATTTATGGCACCGACGCCACCGCGGGCGCTCACGGGCACAATTATCGCGAGTTCATTGTCCGTGTGCGCGATGGCGGCCAGGACCCCATGGCCGCGCTGGTTTCCGCCACCTCGCTGTCGGCCGAGTCCTTGAACCTGGGCGGCGAGATCGGGTCCATCGCTCCCGGAATGCAAGCCGATATTGTCGCGTTCGATGGCAATCCGCTCCAGGATGTGAACGCCGCGGGGCGCGCGGTATTCGTGATGAAGGGCGGCAAGGTCTACGAAAATCTCGCGCGTAGCGCGAAGGCTGGGCAATGAAGACGGCCGCCTGGGCCGCCGGGAAACCATACGTAACGATCGCGGCAGGCCAGGGAGCCGGCGCCGCGGCCGTCGCGTTCACTCACTAAAAGGGAGAAATTATGGAACGCCGTGGATTTTTCAAAAGAATATTTTCAGCGATCGCGGCTCTGGCCGCCCCGCGCTGGATGCGGGCGCAAACGCCTCCGGCCGAAACCTCCATGCGCGAGCTCGCCGCCATCGTGCTGCCCGCCTCGCTGGGACGCGCGCGTACCGATCGCATCGCCGGCGATTTCCTGCGATGGCTGCGCGACTATCATGCCGGCGCCGAGATCGGCTCCGGCTACGGCAACCCACGCACGCAGGTGGTGCCGGCGAATCCTTCGGCGCGCTACGTCGAGCAGATCGGGCAACTCGAAATGACCAGGGCCGGAGTGGAGAAGTCCCTGCAAGACGCCAAAATCGACAGGATCCCGCAGCGGCCCAACGGCAGGCACGTCGCCGCCGATTTGCTCGCCTACTTTTATGGTTCTGCCAACGGCGAAGATTTTCTCTACAACGCCGCCATCAAGCGCGACGATTGCCGCGGCTTGGACACTTCCACCAAACGCCCGCCGGCACTGACTTAGGAGGCCACGATGCCAGTTCATGAAAGCGACATTTGTATCATTGGAGCCGGAATCTCGGCCGCCATGCTCGCGCAGAAATTGTCGGAGCTGCGCCCCGGACTTTCGATCACCGTCGTCGAAGCGGGCCGCTCCTTATTCGATTTCGAGAATCGCTTCAAGTATCGCGAGCGGATGACCAGGTACGGCGAGAATCCCTGGCCCGGAGACTTCATCGAAGGCCAGGCCGCGGCCGGCG
The DNA here is from genome assembly GCA_963842485.1 of Terriglobia bacterium. GTDB lineage: Bacteria > Acidobacteriota > Terriglobia > Bryobacterales > Bryobacteraceae > Palsa-187. The sequence goes on from CAWJHI010000126.1 coordinate 95,939, forward strand.
GCGTCTCCCGAACCATGGCTGTCGGCGGCCAGGCGCTGCATTGGGGCGGAACCTGCAATCGATTTTCTGAAGAGGATCTGCGCCTGAAATCGATGTACGGTCTGTACGTCGATTGGCCGCTGGCCTGGACCGAGCTCGAGAAATTTTACTGTGAATCCGAGCGCCGCCTGGGCGTTTCAGGCGAGCCGAGCCCGTTCCCCGGCGACCGCCGGTCCGAGCCCTATCCCATGAAGCCGATTCCGCTCACCTGGAGCCTGGACCGGTTGAAGGAGTGGGGCGACAAAAGCGGCATTCCGTTTCAGGCCACGCCGCAGGCGAAAAATACGGTCGCCTACGATGGCCGCGCGGCGTGCATTCGATGCGGCACCTGCGATATCTGCCCCACCGGCGCACGCTACTCGCCCGATTTCACCTTCAAGCGCCTGCTGGCCGAGAAAAAGATCGCGCTGCATGACCAGACGCTGATTCGCAAACTGGTGCTGGACGATTCTAAATCCACCATCGTCGCCGCGCAAGGCGTGAACAGCGAGCACTCCGATCAGCCGCAGGAGTATCGCGCCAAGGTGTTCGCGGTCGCCTCCGGCTACACCTGGAGCTCCCATCTGCTTCTGCTTTCCGCCAATTCCCGATTCCCCAACGGCATCGCGAACCGCGCCGGGCAGGTGGGAAAGTATATGAACGGCCACGCCTTCATTCAGGCGTTCATCGAACTCGACGACGAAATTTATCCCAACATGAACCCGCAGTACGGCCTGATCTCGCGGCAATTCTTCCGCTGCAAGCCGGGCGATCCATATGTGCGCCACGATACGCGTATTTGGGAAGCCGGCCGCGAAGCCCCGCGCTTGAAAGATCAGAACGGGCGCATTCTGCTGGGTGACGATATCGCCAAGGACTGGCGCGCCCGCAATCCGCGCGGCATGGCGCGCGTTCGCATGTATTACGATGTGCACCCCTCCGAAAACAGCGAGTTGACGCTCGATTCGGCCTCGAAAAACAAGTGGGGCGACCCGATGCCGAAGATCGCGCATCGTCCCGACGCCGCCGCCCAGGCTCGCTACGCCGCCACAAAACAGCACATTCAGGGAGTCTTCGAGCGCATGGCCGGCAACCACAACGGCAAGATCATGCGAACCAACGAAGGAAACTATTGGGATCATCCGGCGGGCGGCTGCCGCATGGGAACCGACCCGGCAGCCAGCGTGTGCGACAACTTCGGCCGCACCCACGATCACGAGAATCTGTTCGTGGTGGGCGCGCCCACCTTGCCCACCGCCGGATGCACCAACGGTACGCTGACGTTTGTCGCCCTGACTTTGCGGTCGGCCGAAGAGATCGCGAAAAATTTCCGCGCGAAAGCCTAAGAGGGGCATGCCCACTCCTTCGCTGCCTTGGCGCGAATGGCGCGTGCTGGTCCTGCTGGTCCTCTCCGGACTCTTGAACTACATCGACCGCTCCAATCTTTCGATCGGAGCCACGAACATCCAGGCCGAGTTGCATCTGTCCAATTATCAGTTAGGCGTTTTGCTTTCCGCGTTCTTCTGGACCTACGCGCTGGCGCAGCTCTGCTACGTCGCGGGCTGGCTGGTGGATCGCTGGAGCGTCTGCTGGATTCTCGCCGGCGGCGTAGCCCTGTGGTCCCTGGCGACCGCTTTCTTCGGCCTGGCGCGCACCTTCACGCTGATGTTCAGCCTGCGTTTATTGCTGGGAGCCGGAGAATCCATCGCCTATCCTTCTTACTCGCGCATTCTGGTCACCTGTTTCCCCGAACATCATCGCGGATTTTCGAATGCCGCAATCGATGCGGGCACAAAACTGGGTCCTGCCATCGGCGCCCTCATCGGCGGATTGCTCATCGCGAGCATCGGCTGGCGGCCGTTCTTTGTGGTCCTCGGCGTCGCCAGTTTTCTGTGGGTGATTCCCTGGATCGCATGGATGCCGCGCACTCAACGGCTCGCCGCCGGGGATCGCACCGAAGCCGCGCCGGGATTTAGCGATGTTCTCAGCCAGCCAAAGCTGTGGTGGACCGCGCTCGGCTTGTTCGGCTCCAACTATTTCTGGTATTTTCTGATCACCTGGCTCCCGTCGTATCTGGAGAAAGAGCGCAGCTTCCCCAAAGCCAGGATGGCGGTGTTCAGCTCGCTCTCCTATCTGGCGATCGCCGTATCGAGCGTCGTTGCCGGGCGTCTTTCGGACTTCTGGATCGCCAGCGGAGGATCCGTCACGCGAGTGCGCATGACGTTCGCCGGAGTTGGCCTGGTTCTGTCCAGCGTGCTTCTGATGGTGCCGGCGATCGACGATCCCGGAGCCGCGATGGCGATCCTGATCTTCGCGTGCATCTGCTTTGGGATGTATACCTCGAACGTGTTTGCGATCACGCAGACACTCGCCGGACCGGCCGCGGCGGGCCGCTGGACCAGCGTGCAGAACGGCATCGGCAATCTGGCCGGCGTCGCGGCCCCGTGGATCACCGGTTGGGCGGTGGAGCGGAGCGGCCACTTTTTCCCCGCCTTCCTGGTCGCGACCACCGCCGTGCTGGTGTCCGCCGCGTCGTTCCTGTTCGGAGTCGGCCGGCTGGATCCGGTGAACTTCCGGAGCCAGACTTATACTGGTTCACGGTGCTGACTTTTCCCACCGCCCTCCTGGCGCTTCTCGCATTCGGAGCGCAGGAATCCGCCGTATTTCGCGCCAACGCGCACCTGGTTCAGATCAATGTGATCGTGCGCGATAAAGAAGGTCCGGTCGCCAATCTCGACAAGAGCGATTTCACGTTGACGGACCGCGGCAAGCCGCGCGTCATCAGTGTTTTTGCGGTTCATAAGCCGGCCGCGGCACAGGCGTCCGCACCGGCGCTTCCTCCGAATACGTTTTCGAATCGCGCACTGACCGGCGCCGCCGAACCCGGGAGCGTCACCGTGATCCTGCTCGACCGGCTGAATACCATGATCGGCACGGTCGCTGCCAATGCTGAGACTCCGTTGTTTAGCTCGGATCAAGCGCTCGCCAACGCCAAGCAGCATCTCCTGAAATACCTTGACGAGCTCGACCCGAAGGAGCGCGTCGCGATCTACAGCCTGGGCCTGAACCTCGCCGTGCTGTGCGATTTCACCGGAGATCGCGCCCGTCTCAAGGCCATCCTCGAGAACTATCGCGCCGCCTCCATTACCAGCCTTGAAGACGCCGAGCCGACCGCCGTCCATTTACCGAGTGACGTGATGGCCCCGCAGGTCAACCGGGACCGCCAGGTGCTGGCCGGAATGTCGAACGCGCAGCGCGCGCAAACCACCATGGCCGCCCTGATGGCTGTGGCCGCTCACGTCGCCGAAATTCCCGGCCGCAAGAATCTCGTCTGGCTGACGGCGGATCTGATCATTCCGGCGGAAGCCCTCGGCCGCGCTCTCAGCCGCTCCGATATCGCGGTTTATCCCGTCGATGCGCGCGGCCTTCTTCCGTTTGCCGCGGGCCACTCGGAAGCCGACGCCGATGCTGATGCGGTCATGCAGTCGCGTGGCACGCCCTCCGCAACCGGCGCGGGCGCGACGGTCCCCATCGGCATTTCCGCCATGCAGAGCCTCGCCGAAGAAACCGGGGGCCGGGCCTACGTCAATGGCAACGATCTCACCGGCGCGATTAGAAAAGCCATCGACGACGGCGAAGTCACCTACACGCTTGGCTTCTACGTCGACCCGGCGTCGTTGGACGGAAAATTTCACGATCTGAAAGTTCGCGTGAAGCGAAATTCGCTCGAAGTGCGAACCCAGCGCGGATATTTTGCGTTGAAAGACGTTGCGGACAACAACCCTGCTAAGGCGATCAACGTTCCCATGATGAGCCCACTTGAAAGCTCCTCGATTCACCTGCTCGCGAGAGTGGAACGCGCGGGCGGCGGCTTGAGTATTTCGGGTTCCGTGGACTTGCGCGATCTGCAACTGGAACAGGCTGGCGATTCGCGGACGGGCGCAGTAGAGCTCTTCCTGATCCAGCAGGACGCCTCCGGAGATACGCTCGAACGGCTTCGCCAGAATATGCGCCTTCAACTGACCCGCGCCGAGTATGAAACGTATTCGAAATCGGGAGTCTTCTTCCAGAGCGTGCTTAAGCCGAAAGATGGTTTGAATACGCTGCGCGTGGTGGTCATCGATCGCGCCCACGCGGCCACAGGCAGCCTGATCATTCCGATTTCAGAAATCAAGTAAATAGATTAAATAGGGTCAGTTACCTCAAACCCCGTTTTCAGAACCGGTACCTTAATCCGAATTGCAGATTGCGCGACCCGATGGATGTGTTCACCACCCCCGTCGGGATCCCCGCGGCGTAACTGGCATTCGTCTCGTACTGTTGCTTGTTGATGCCGCCGCCCGGATACACGTCGGTCGCGTATCCGTTCACCGCGAAGATCGGCGTGTTGAACGCATTGATCGCGTCGAACCGGAATTCCAGCGACTGGCGCTCCGTGATCGAAAACCGCTTCGACAGACTCATGTCGATCTGCTTCAGCCCCGGGCCGCGCTCGGTCGAGATTCCACAGTTTCCGAGCTTGCCCGCCGCCGGAATCGCCATGGTGGTGGGATCGAACCACACATAGCCGCCGCCCGCGAAATTCTTGTACGGAGTCGCCACCGATGGCGTCACGCAATCCGGACGAGGCTGGAAGTACGCGCCGGTCGGATCGCTGCCGAACTGGATCATCGAGATCGGGAGCCCGCCGTGCACCGTCACGATAGTGTCATAGTGCCATTCGCCCAGCACCGCATTCACCGCCTTGTTCGAATTCTGGCCGAAGGTGCGGCCGTGGCCGTAGGGCAGATCGTAATTCAGGTACCCGGTGAACACGTTGGTGACGTCGGCGTCGCACAGCCCGTAATCCAGCGCGACGTTGTAGACATACGACTGGAAGGACACATCCGCCGTGGTCTGCGCCGCGGCGGCATTGCCGTAGCGGCCGTAGTAGCCCTGATTATTGGTTAGACATTTCGACCACGAATAGTTGAACTGGAACACCAGTCCCTGGGCCAGTCGCTCCTGCGCCATCATTTGCAGGCTGTCGTAATTCTGAATGGCGGTCGACGTGTTCAGCCTCTGCTGCCCGGTTCCGTCATTCTTGAGGGTCGGATTGCCGGCCAGGTACGGCCCGGGAACGCTGAACGAGCCGGCGGCGTTGGGAGTCGGCAGCAGCACGTTCTGACCCATGTTGTAAATCGCCGCCAGATGATCGGTGTGCTGTCCCACGTAGCCCGCTTGCGCAGTGAATGTCTTGGTGATCTGCCGCTGCATGGTGAAATTCCACTGATTGGAAACCGCCGGCCGGTAGTTGGGATCGGTGGCATGCAAACGCACTCCCGCGAAGCAGGCTGCCGGAGCCGAAGTTACATTCGCTACCGTACAGCCGCTGGTGGAGCCGAGCGCGCCAAATCCCTGATCGAGCGTTACCTGATTGGCGGGAATCGCGCCGTTGGTATTGGTAGCTCCCCACTGGCCCACCAGGTCGATGTTCCACGGAGCGTTGGTCGCCAGGCGATTGTACTCTCCCGTGCCTTCCTCGAAGCTGGAACGCGAGAATGCCGCGCGAATCACCGTCTTGTCATCCAGGCTCCAGGCGATGCCGGCGCGCGGCAGGAAATTCGCGATGCCGTTGTATTGGTTATACAGCGCGCGCTGTTGCCATTCTGTCCGGCCAGCTCGATTTGACCGCTGTACATTGCCGATGTTGGTCATGCGGTCATGCACTTCGGAAATCGGCGTGAACAACTGCCAGCGAATTCCGAAGTTCACGGTCAGGCGCCGGTTGACGCGCCAGTCGTCCTGCGCGAACGCGCCGATGGCGTCGTTGCGCTGTCCCACGGTTCCGCTGTACCCCAGGCCGTATCCCATATAAGACGGAAGGCCGAGGAAAAAGTCTGCTTCCGAGTTGCCCGTGTAAGTTCCGTTGAACCCGATCTGCCCCGCGGCTCCGTCGCTGCTGGTGGCCGGAACGTAATCGTTGCGATACCGGATCGAACTGGAACCCGAAGCGCAAGGTATGCGTACCCCTGGTCCAGATCGCGGTGTCGGAAGCCTGGATCGAGGTCTGGTGGAAAATCTCCGGACTGTCCGTGGTTCCGAACGCGAACGGTCCGTTCAACTGCCCGCCGATCTTGGAGCTCGCAAAGGAGAGCCCGGGCAGGAACTGGGTCGGCTGGCCGGGAATCAGGTTCGCGCCCGCGGCAGTGCTCAGAGCCTGGCTGTTCGCATCGGCCGGATAGTAATTCATGCCGACCCGGAAATCGTTCACCAGCGACGGGCTGAAGGTCCGCGTATAGCCGAGCACGCCCGACTGAAGCGGGAAGATGTTGCTCCCGCTGCCGCTATACTGAAACACTTCGCTGTTCACGGTCGGATTGTCGATGTACTGTTGCGAATAGCGCGCGAAGATCCGGTCTCTATCCGTGGGATTCCAATCGACCTTGACGTCGCCCTGATTCCCGTGCGTGTAGTTCTGCACGGTGTTGTTCAGGTTATTGATGGTTCCATTGGCCAGCCCCGGTAGATTCGGCTTGGGCAGCGCATCCGCGATCTTCATCGCCGTGGGACTGATCCCGGTAATGCACGGGTTGACTCCCATCTTCTGGCCGGGCCCGCAAATTGCCGCCTGCGCGAGATTGGACGGCATCGGAATCCGGTTGCCCTTGGAATCCACGGCGCCAGGGTAGTGGAGAGTGACGCCGAGGTCGGTCAGATTCCCGGTTAGGTCCGCCGCGGTGAAGGTGGTCTTCGGGTTGGGAGTGGCCGGCAGGTCGAAGCGCGATCCCTGATAATCCGCGAAGAAGAACAGCTTGTTCCTCTTGATGGGACCGCCGACCGTCGCGCCGTACTCGTTCCAGCGCTGGCGCGGCGTGGGAAGTCCGTTGAAGTTATTGGACCACTCGTTGGCATTGAAAAAATCGTTGCGCAGAAACTCGAACGCGCTTGCCGTGCAGCGTGTTCGTGCCGGATTTCGTGCTCACGCTGATCACTCCGCCCAGGAATTGGCCGAACTCGGCGTTGGGATTATTCGTAATCACGTTAAATTCCTGAATCGCGTCGACGCTGGGGGAATAAGCGACGTTATTATCGACGAATTCGGTGTTTTCGACGCCGTCCAGCAGATAGTAGTTGGCCTGCTCGCGATTGCCGTTCAGGTTGGGCCGCGCGGAGTTGAACGTCTTCAGTCCGGTATTGAAGGATGCCGGGCTGATGGTGACCGCGCCGGGCACCAGCAGCGCCAACTGATTATAGTTGCGCGTTTCAAGCGGCAGGTTTTCGATGGCCGACGCTTCCATCACGGAGCTGACATCGGTGGTGTCGGTCTGAAGAATTGGCGCGGCGCCGGACACCTCCATCTGTTGCGAGACTTGGCCGATCACCATGGCGATGTCCACCTTGGCGGTCTGATTCAATTCCAGCGCGAAGGGAGCGTGCACGGCGGATTGGAAACCGGAGGCTTCGACGCGCACTTCGTATTTTCCGATGGGAAGACGCGGGAAGTTGTAGATCCCGTCGGTGTTGGTCTCCGTCTTCCAGATCGTGCCGCGATCTGCGTCCTTCGCCGTAACCGCCGCGCTCGGAAGCGCCGCGCCGGAAGGATCGGTTACTCTACCGGTGATCGCCGCCGTTACTTCCTGCCCTGAAGTGTGCGTCGGGGCGAAGATAACCACAACTGCCAAGGCCACTGCGGCCCAAATCAGTAAGTGCGATTTGCTTGTTCTCATAAACACCCCTTCTGCCGATAGATTCATGTTGCGCTTCTTCTTCCGCCAATGCTGGGCCTGGTTGACCCGTATGTCCAGTTCTGAACGGTTGTTTGTGTGTTAAGGAGAGGTTCGTTACAGAGCCGAACATTCTTGGTTTCAATCATTTGTTGAACCTTTTTTGGCCGCCACGTGAAGCAGCATGCGGACCGGCCGCACCGCTGCCAGCGTCACTTCGGCCTCTGGTTTTTCGATTTTGTCGAGGACTTGCATCTGCTGCGGGATCCAACTGTCGGGCGCCGGTCGGCCGGTCCGCAAATATTCTAAAGTGCGGAGGCCGATCGATCCTAAAATTGAAAGATTCCTGGAAAGGGGAATCAGCTCGCCGGTTGCTTTCAGGCGCACATCGTTCTCCGCCCACGCGGTCAGCGTGACGCGCAGCTCAGACATTTCAGCCGGCGCAGCCGATGGATTCGCGGCAATTTTGCGAACGGCCTCCTCCAAATGCCGGACCGTCTCGCTTTCGGGCGGAACCGCGTCCACGAATCGATTCAGAGGGACCAGGCTCGAGTACTTTCGGGCGTCCCGGCGTCCTTCGATGCCGAGGGCTTCCGAAGCGCCGGCGAGAACGCCGAGCGGCTCCGGCATGGTCAGGTTAAACAGGGAGCGTTGCTTGACTCCAAGCCATTCGAGCCGGCGGTTGATTGCCTCGAGACGCGCGTACATGGATTCAACATCCCTGGTTTCTTTGGGCGACCAGAATCGTTCGGCGATGGCCGCCGCGCGGGGCCAGACGCGCGAATCCAAATTTTCCGCGCTGACGTATTCGGTCCACATGCACGCCTCGCCGCCGAGGATGCGCGAGGTCTGCTCCGGGTCGAGCGCTCCGGCCGCGCCATCGAGCGGATCCACCGCGTAATGGAAGCTCGCGGGCTTCAGATGATCCAGGTAATAGCCGAACGAAAGAACGCCGCGATAACCGCTTCGCGCAGCCTCGGCGATGGAGTCGGGTCCGCGCCAGGATTGAATCACCGTGTCGCGCGAAAGGCTGGGGTCGAAAACTTCATCCCACCCGATCATGGTCTTGCCATGCTTCTTCAGCAGCTCCTGAACCCGGCCGTTGAAATAGGCATGCAAAGCGTGGCTGCCGGCGAGCTGATGGCGCTCTTCAAATGCCTGGATCTCTTTCGAGTTTTTCCATTGCGTCTCTTCCACTTCGTCGCCGCCGATGTGGAAATATGGGTCCGGAAAGAGACCCGCCATCTCGCCGATGAATTCGTCCAGGAATTTGTAGGTTTCCTCGCGGGACGGGTCGAGCGTGGGCTCAAAAATTCCCCAGTGGCGCTCGATCGAGTATGGACCGGGCGCGCTCGCGAGCTCCGGATATCCCACCAGCCAACTGGTGGTGTGGCCCGGGACGTTCGAACTCGGGAACCACGCGGATGCCGCGGTCGCGAGCATAGTCGACTACCCGGCGAACCTGCGCCTGAGTATAAAAATTTCCGTCGGAGCCGCGTTCCTGGAGCCTGGGAAACCGCTGGCTCTCGACCCGGAAGCCCTGATCGTCGGAAAGATGCCAGTGGAACACGTTGAGCTTCACGGCCGCCATCGCATCCAGGTTGCGCTCCACCACCGCGACCGGCATCCAGTGGCGCGATACGTCGAGCATCAAACCGCGCCAGGGAAATCGTGGATGGTCCTCGATGTGGACACCGGGCACCGCGGAGCCGTCAATCAGTTGGACCAAGGTTTCGAGTCCGCGCAGGGCGCCGGTCACCGTGGCGGCTTTAAGATGCGCACCGGAGGAAGAAACGTCCAACTGGTACGATTCGTCCTCGCCCAATGCCGGGTAGCCCGGTCCACCTTCGCGGCATTCGATCCGCACAGCCGGCTTCGCGTTCGACGGAATCATCGGGATGCCGGTCTGCCGCGAGACTCGCGATACGAAACGGCTGATCGCCGCTTGAAGGCGCGCATCGGAATACGCGGTAGCGGCGGCGCTGAAGGTGGAATCGATCGCCAGCTTGCCCGGGACGGCTGCGGCTTTTGACGGCAGCGGCATGAGCTGGGCTTGCGCCACGGCCGCCAGCAACGCGATGTTCAGAAGGATTTTCATCTCACATGGTCCGGGTGATTTTGTGCAGCGTTCTGGGGCTATCCGGATTCAGACCTTTCAGCGATGACAGCTGCCCGGCAAATAACTGCGCGGGAACGATGTAGGGTATCGGCGTGTATAAATCCGCCGGACCTCCGTGACTGCCGAGGTCGATGGGAAGAAGAATGAATCGGGCGGCGCGAGTGCGCGCTTCGGTATTTCTGGAATCGGTGATGATCAGCGTTTCCGCCTTCAATTCCTGCAAGCGGTCGAGAACCAGCGAAGTGGAGGGCCACGTAACTCCGCCGGGAGCGAAGACGAACACGGGAAATGACCGCTCTACCAGCGCAATGGGTCCATGCATCAGATCGGCGGAGGAGAAGCGTTCCGCCACCACATAGCAGGTCTCCATCAGTTTGAGCCCGAATTCGAGCGCGTTAGCGTAGTTCAGGCCACGCCCCACCGTCACCGCGCGAGTCATGAAGAAATAGCGCTCGGCCAGATCCTCGATGGCTTCCTCGACTGGGAGGACGGAGGCCACCCACTCGGGAATGCGCCGCAGATCTTCCAGCAGGACGGCGCCCGAAAGCGCGTAGGCGAGCAGGTAGAGCGCCAGAAGCTGGCAGGTATACGTTTTGGTGGCGGCGACGCTGTGTTCGGCGCCGGCCGCGATCAACACAGGATGATCCACCAGCTTGACCAACGTGCTGGCGGGATCGTTGGTGATTCCGACGGTGGTGGCGCCGCGTTTTCTGGCGTCTTCGAGAACGGCGTTGGTGTCGGCGGATTCGCCCGACTGCGAGATGCCGACTACCAGCACGTCGCGCAGGTCCAGGGAGCTTTCATATAAGGTCAGGATGGAGGGCGCGGCCAGCGACACGGGAATCGCGGTGGTGATTTCAATGAGATACTTGCCGAATTGCGCCGCATTGTCCGAGGTTCCGCGCGCCACCATGACGATCAGCCGGGGACGATGCGCATCCAGATGACGGCGCAGATCGCAGACGCTGCGGGAGCCCGATTCCAGCGTCTGGCTGAGCGCCTCGGGCTGCTGCCGCGTTTCTTCGAGCATTTTAGACATGGCTGAAGATCTCGTCCGGCTCTTCCCGCGCCTGGGCTGCGCGGATAGCGGCAATTTTCTCCGCGGAGTGGACGTGGGGGCCGGCGCCGCCGAAGCCAATCTCGCAGTCGTCGGGATGCGCGCCGATACCAAGGCTCCTCACTTAACGAATCCTGCTCCGCCCGGGATGGTGTGTCCAGTTCCGAACGGTTGCCGCCGGTGTTATGCCCGGTTCGTTACCCGAATCGAACATATTTGTTTTCAGTCCGTTCTGCGCCATGCGTGTTAAAATCGAATCCGGGATTTTTTATAGAGGGGGGTGCTCTTCATGGCCCAGGGGCAGGCTCCCGGGGCGCCCTTTGCCAAAGGGCCGGAGGGTGTTCCTGAGGAGACCATCCGGGAAGAACTCGCTCGCGTGCTGAATAGCCACGAGTTCCGGACCAGCAAACGCAGCCAGGATTTTCTCCGCTACGTGGTCGAAAATACGCTCAGCGGAAACGCCGATCTGCTGAAAGAGCGGACCATCGGCATCGAGGTTTTCGGCCGGTCGACCAGCTATGAGCCCAGCGACGACGCCACCGTCCGGGTAAAAGCGGGCGACGTGCGCAAGAGGCTCGGGTTGTATTATGCGGAGCAGGGAGCGCAAAACCCGGTCAGGATCGAGCTGCCGGGTGGGACTTATGTTCCGGAGTTTCGCTGGGATGCGGCTCCCGCCGTGAAAGCTCCCGAGGCTCCGGCGGAGCCGGTCGGCTCGCGAAAATCGCACATTGTGGTGGCGGGCATCGTCGCGCTGATTTGCATTGGCGTCGCCGTGGCGATGTACCTGCGGGTGCGCCCGGCCACTGAACTCGATCAGTTCTGGTCGCCGGTGCTGAGCAGCTCGGCTCCGGTTTCGTTGTGCGTGGCTTATGTCCCGGTGTATGGGTTGGATCGCGATCCCAATTCGTCCACGCCGCTGCATCCGGAGGACTTCGTTTCACTCACGGACCAGTTCGTGGGCGGCGGCGATTTGATCGCCACCTCGCGGCTGTCGGCGATGCTGACGCGCATGGAGCGGCCTTATCGTTTGAGGGTGGGCAACGACGTATCCTTTCACGATTTGCGCACCGCGCCTGCGATTCTGATCGGATATTCCTACACCCGGTGGAAGGAAATCAGCAGCCAGTTGCGGTTCTTCATCGACACGTCGCATGCGCCGGTGATGATTACCGACGCGGGGCGTCCCACCGCGTTCGCTCTTCCGAATCTTCCCGACAACCGGCGGACCAATGAGGATTACGCGATCGTGTCGCGGGTGTTTCATCCCGACACTCACGCCATGCTGGTGGAGCTCGCGGGAATTACTCAATACGGAACCGATGCGGCCGCCGACCTGGTGACCAGCGCGGATCTGATGGCGGAGGCGCTGCGGGGAGCTCCCAAGGATTGGCGGAGTAAGAACCTGCAATTAGTGATTCATGTGAAGGTGATTTCGGGCACACCCAGTTCTCCCAAAGTCGTGGCAAGTCATTTTTGGTAGGAACGTCGCTGACGGCCGGGGCTTCTGGACTTATCGCCAGGCGTAGTCCGGCCGTCAATGATTTGAGGAGCAAATCTAGCGTAATTAGAGGATCTGGGGCTCCGCTGGTTGGCGTCCCTCGGTTTGCTCTGCTTTCGATGCTTCCTCTCTGATTTCCCAGCGCTTTTGAGGGCTGCCCGGAAAGATTATCGAATCGATTCGAAACAATCTCCCGTCGATGCCAGACCAAAGGCTGACACCGCAAGGCGTTAACGGCCTCCGGGAGTTCAGTACCACCTCAACACGACGAGCTTCCTGGCCAGGAAGTTATGCTGATTCGAAGATAGCAGAGCGATTCAAGCGAACTTCGGTAACCGCATGATTCTACGGGTCGATTGGTCAGTGACCGGTGGGTGCGCTCTTGAACACTTTGCCGTTTTTCATCACGAAGACGACGCGGCGCAGGGATTCGATGTCCTTGAGCGGATCGCCATCGACGGCGATGAGATCGGCTTCCATGCCGGGCGCGAGCGAGCCGATCTTGTCGGACATGCCAAGCGACTCCGCCGAGACCGACGTGATAGAGGAGATGGCGGCTTTAGGATCCTGGCCGCCTTTTTCAACCCGATAAATGAGCTCTTCGACGTTGTGGCCGTGCGCTCCGGCAACCGCGTCGGTGCCGAAGACGATTTTCAGATTCTTGGTGGCCAGCGCCTGTTTGAACACGGCCAGCGCCAGCGGAATCGATTTCTCCATGGCCGCCATGCCTTCTTCGGTATAGTTGCCGATGCCCAGAAAATTGGCGCGATGGCCGAGATAATTCTGGGCGACCAGGCCGATGTTGGGATCGAAATACGTGCCGTGATCGGCGATGAATTTCAGTGCATCGGGAGTGGCGAGCGTGCCGTGCTCCACCGAAGTGCAGCCGGCGGCGGAAACGGCTTTGATGGTGTCGGGACCGTAGACGTGAACCAGGGTTCGAAGATGCTGGGCCTTGGCTTCGCCGCAGGCGGCCTGGATCTGCTCATCGCTCAGCGTCGCGCCGCCGCCGTCGCGAATGCTTTTGGATGCGAAAATCTTGATGAGATCGGAGCCGTCGGCCGCCATTTTGCGAACCGCTTCGCGGATCTGGTCCGGGGTCAGGCTGGGATTATTGATGGCGCGGAGGGAAGTGAGCACGCGAGGTCCGGGGAGGACTCCGCGATTGATGGCGGTGCGCAGGTCGCCGTCGATCTGGCTGCCGACGCTTTGGACGGTGGTGAATCCGGCCATCAGCGTCACGTAGGCGTTCTCCATCGCGTAGCCGAGCGCGGTGGTCTGCGAAGTATCGCGCGGCTGGTAACGGCCGTCGGGTCCGAAATGCCAGGCGATGTGGACGTGCGTGTCGATCATGCCGGGGAGCACGGTGGCCTTCTGAAGATCGTAAGTGGGGGCGCCTGGCGCGGCGCCGATCTTCTGAATTTTTCCGTTTTCGACGACGATGGCGGTATTGTGTTGCACTCCACCTTTTCCGTCGAGAAGGGTTCCGACGCGGAGGACGATGCGTTGGTCCTGGGCGGAGGCGGCGACACAGGAGAGTAGCAGGGCTGCGGCGAATCGCGATTTTGTTTTCATTTGGGCACCTAGTTTATCGCAGATGCGACAAGGATGATACCTCCTGGATAGGAGTGCGGCTGCCTTTCTGGCCGCCTTCAACACAGCCGGCGTCTTCGAGTCTTCGCTTGACCTCGCGAAATGGCTGGGGACTAAGACGCCCCAACCTCGACCTCGATCATGCGGACATCGGGAATCGGGAACCCGTATCGCCTGGGGCGGCTCGAAGTGCAGTTCCAGAGCTCCTTCATCGTAACCACTTTCCCAGCGAGAAGCCTTCTCGCTCGATGCAGGCGCGTCTTCGTTTACCGCTGGAGCGCTGGATCGCCGTAAGACAGTAGTTCCGGGCGATAGCGTAGATCCAAGTCGAAAGCGAAGATTCGCCCCGGAAGTGCGGTAGAGCCCTCCAGACGCGGAGCAGCGTTTCCTGCGCGGGAGCGCTCGCGCAGCATGGTATACGCGATCCGGAAATCTCGTGCTGAAACGCGTTGATCAACATTTCGAACGCCTGAACAATGTGTCCGGAGGCCAGTAGCTCCCCGATCTCCTGCTCAGACGCCATGGTTCTCAATCTAGCGGCAACTCGGCATCACGATTTCAAGAATGGAATAGGCGCCGATGATGCTGGACATCAGTGCGCAGGTCGACAGCCTGACGCGCGTCAGCCGGCGGAGGCCGCTGACTCCGGCGATCACTCGATCATGAAATCGGATTTTGCCGCTCAGTCTTTCAGATGGATGATTACAAAGGTTTACAGCGCCCGCGCTCAGGCTATCCGTTGTGCAGCCGATGAGGCTCGAGTATGCAGTCAGATTCGGCACTCACGAGCACTCTGTGATATTAGCCACCGTTTCACACGATCCTGGGTTTCAAAGCGATGTCCGCGCCATATTGGAAACCCGTTATCGGTTCGATGCCGTTTGGACGCCCAACTATGACGACGCCGCTCGCCTGCTAGGCGTTCAGTCCGATCAGCAATGCCTGAACATCGTCGACTTCTCCGACCACGCCCGTGCGATGTCGCTGGCACGCTCGCTCAGCGGGAGGGCGCAGATCACCACCATCGCAGTTGGCTGCGGGAGCAGCCGGGAGGAATTGCTGGAGCTGATGCAGGCGGGCGTTCGCGATGTGCTGCCCAACTTCACGTCCCGCGACCTGCTGCAAAGCACCAGTCGCGCCGTCGCCGGACTAGGGGCCACGGGCGAAATCCTCGCCGATTTATATGCTTTCGTTCCCGCCAAGCCCGGATGTGGCGCCAGCACCATCGCGATCTACGCCACCGCCATGGCGGCCCGCCTGGCCGGCGAACCCACGCTGTTGATGGATTTCGATATCCGCTTGGGGGTCACGACGTTCCTGCTGAAGGCAGAAGGGACGCGCACCCGTGGACGCCCTGCGGCAAGTCGGACGATTGGATCGCGATCTATGGTCCGGGCTGGTGGCGCAAATCGGTAACCTGCACTTGCTCGGCTCGGGCGCGGGCGATTTCTCGCAACCTCTCGCTGCGGAAAATTTCAGAGTACTCCTGGATTTCGCCCTCCGTCAGTATTCGCTGGTCACGGTCGACCTGCCGGGTTCGATGGAGGATTACGAGTGCGAGGTGCTTCTGCGGTCGAAGGGCATCCTGCTGGTCTGCACCCCGGACATTGGCGCGCTCCACGTCGCGCGGCGCAAATCGCAGTGGCTGCACGACCTCCAATTGACCGGCAAAGTATCGGTAGTGCTGAACTGCGTGGAGAACCGCAACACGCTTTCGGTAAAAGAGATTGAGCGAATCATTCAACTGCCGGTGCGTTATCTGCTGCCGGCCAGCACGAAAGACGTATCGAAAGCCGTGCAGAAAGGCGAAATCCTCGATGCAGACTGCGCGTTAGGCCGGCAAATCGCCACTCTCGCCAGCGATTTTGTGCCTTCGAAGTCCATCGTCAGAAAGCCGACCGCCGTGCGGCGCTTTGTCGAATATTTTTCAGTGAGCCCGGCCCGACGCGCCTGCAGCGATTAGATCGAGACAGAATCGGGGAAAGCAATGACCAACGAAGCGATGTCAGCCGTCCTGGAGTATCTCTGTAACGAGGCCCGCAATTCCATGCACGCCACCTTCGGACTGATGGAACTGGTGAGCGACGGGACCGCGGATCCCGCCCACAGGGCCTCGCTGGCCATCGGCAGAGCCAGCGCCGACCAACTGCTGCGGGCGATCGACGATGTCCGCGAACTGCTGTCCAATGCTCCGCCCGCGCCCTCCACCATCGAAACATTCGACTTGACGCTATGCGCCGGCGAGATCATCGAGGTGCTGAACCTCGCGTCGGGAAAACGCAGGAGACAGATCATGTTCGACGCGCCTTCCGAGCCGTTGTTGATCGTCCAGGATCGCAAGGCGGTGGAACAACTGCTGATGCGCTTTCTGGACACGGCGTTTAAATTGACCCCGGGCGCCGACGTATTTGTGAGGTTCGGACAGGACGGGTTGAACGGAGTCCGGCTCGCGATTGAAACGCGTGACGTGGATCTTGCCGCGCGCCTGGTCACGTGGTTGAACTCGACCCTGGAGCAAACCGGGCTAGAAGGTCCTGGCGATTTGCCGTTTGGGGTTGCCGTCATGGTTGCCGGCAAACGCCTTCGCGAGATGGGAGGATCGGCCGAGCTGATCCGGAACGCCGGCGCGCACTCGGCGCTCGCACTGGACCTTCCCTTGCGAGCCCACAGAACCGACGAAGCTGAGCTGGAGTGCGTCCTCCGCGAGACGGTGGCCGATGCCTTGAATATTCTGGTGGCCGAGGACTGCGATGACAGCTTCTTTCTCACGGAACTGCTGCTCCAGGACGAGCGCGTGCAGCGCGCCCGCGACGGGCGCGAGGCCCTCCACACGATCCAGAAGCAGCGCTTCGACGTGGTGTTGATGGACGTCCACATGCCCGGGATGGACGGCTACTCGGCGATCCGCAACATTCGCGACTGGGAGACGCAAACCGGCAACGCACGCACGCCCCTGGTCATTCTGTCGTCGGACGATCTTGAAACCCAGCAGCGGTCCGCAGCCGAATCGGGATGTTCAGGGTTTCTGCGCAAGCCGCTGCGTCGAAGCGACCTGACCAACCTGCTGGACCGGCTGAAACAATCGCGGCGGTTGGCGGCCTGAAGCGTCGCCTGCTCAATTGCGCGACGCTCCACTGCGGAAGTATTTAGACGTCCCGGCCAGAAACAACGGCATCGCGGAGTGCTTGCTCGAGTTGGGCGGGAGAGATTTCGTGTTTCACTAGATAGTCGGCCGCGCCGAACCGTAGTGTGAGCTCCTTCGAAACGCTGCTCTCGTCTAGCCGCTCAGCTCCGAGAAGCACCACATCGATGCCCGGCTGCGCAAGCCGGATGATGGCTTCCACCAGGTTGGCGGCCCATTCGACATTACAAACAAGTGTTCCCGCCGCGGCGAAGGTTCACCTGCACCAGTTCCGCTGTTTCCGGATCGTCTTCGACCAGCAATACTTGGATGGAAGAACCAACGGCGACCGTACTTGTCAGCAGATCCCGCGGAAGGAGTGGGTGCAGGGGCATGATCGGGGGCATTGGAGCAAGCTCTCACATCGTCTCGCGATGACCCATCTTGAGGAGATACTTACAGCCGCGCTAAGTATCGGGTGCAATTCGCCGAAGTGTTGGTGTATGGCGAGACAACCGAATCCCCTCGAGAAAACCATTGAGCTGGCGCACATCGGCTTGGCCGAGCTGGATACCGAAGGACTCTTCGTCTCGGCGAACCGGTCCTATGTGTCGATGCTCGGCGTGCAGGAGGCGGATTTGCTCGGCCAGCATTGGCATGCGACCGTTCATCCCGACGACCGCGGCCGGGTCGAGGAGGCCTATCGCATGGCCCGGGCCAGGGGCCGCGGCTACGTTGAAGTTCGTGCCTTGTCCAAGCATTCCGGGATCGTTTATCAAGCGCTAACGGTGACCGGCATCCTAGACGAGCACGACGCGTTCGCCGGCTACTGTTGCCTTCGGCATCAGATCTCCGATTGCAAACGGAATCAAGATGCGTTGATGCTGACCGTTGAGTCCTCGCCCAATGGGCTGATGATGCTCAACTCGGCTGGAGTGATTCAGTTCGCGAACCGGGCCGCTGAAGATCTCTTTGGATACAGCCGGAACGAGTTGGTGGGGCTCACGGTGGAGGCCCTGTTACCCGAACGATTTCGTGCCCGGCACCAGCAGCAGCGCGATGGGTTCAACGGTGAGTCCGCGAAGGTGAGGGCCGGCCGCGACCTTTGTGGCATGCGCAAGGACGGAGTAGAGATCCCGTTGCAGGTCCAGATCAATCGAATCGCGACCGACATCGGAGATCGGATTCTCTGCACCGTCATCGACATCGCGGAGCGCGTCAAGTATGAGCATCAACTGGAGCTTGCCATGCAAGCCGCCGAAGCGGCCAACCGCGGCAAGAGCGACTTTCTGGCGCGGATGAGTCACGAGATTCGGACGCCCATGAACCTCATCATCGGGATGAATGCGCTGGCGCTGAAGAGCGAGTTGACCGATAAACAACGGAAATATCTCGAGATCTCATACCGCAATACCAAACGTCTGCTGCGTTTGATCAACGGAATCCTCGACCTTTCCAAGGTGGAGGCGGGCAAGTTAACACTCGAAGCCGTTCCCTTCGATCTCCGCGAAGTATTGAACGATTGCGAGGCAGTCATTTCCTCGGCCATGGAGCGAAAAGGTCTGCAGTTTGAAATCACCATCGAGCCCGATGTCTGGCGATATTGGATCGGCGACCCTGGGCGGCTCCAGCAGGTGTTGCTAAACCTGTTCGGAAATTCCGTCAAGTTTACGGCCAAAGGGAAGATTGAAGTTGTGGTTCGCCCCGGGACCAGCAGCGCGCAGAGGGGGAAAGGGCTGCGATTTGAGGTTCTCGACACGGGCTGCGGAATTCCCGCGGATAAAGCCACGATGATCTTCGAAGCGTTCCAACAGGCGGACGGCGCTATGAACCGCCCTTACGAAGGAACCGGCCTCGGCTTGGCAATCGCCAAGACTCTGATCGAAATGATGGGAGGCGAGATTTGGGTGGAAGAAAACCCCGCGCCGGGCGCCAAGATTGTGTTCACCGTGTTCTTTTCATCGTGCAGCGAAGCGGCGGTACACGAAAAGAGATCGGCGGCCACTTCGGCGAAGGTGGTGAAAGCGGTGCCCCCTGGAACGCGCGTCTTGCTGGTCGAAGATAATCCAGAGAACGTGATTCTGCTGAGCGCATATGTCGAAAGCCTCTCGCTGTCGCTCGACTTTGCGCCGAACGGAGTTGAGGCCATCGAACGGCGGAAGCAAGGCAGCTACGACCTGATCCTGATGGACATCCAGATGCCCATCATGGACGGATACACGGCGACTCGCGAAATCCGGGCTTGGGAGAAAGAGCAGCGCGTGCCGCCAGTTCCGATCATAGCGCTGACGGCGCATGCGCTCAGCGGCGCAAGTGCGGAGAGCATGGAAGCCGGTTGCGACGGACACGTCACCAAGCCGGTAGAACAAAATGAACTGATCGAGGCAATCGCAAAGTTCGCCAAACGCCTCGCGCACCAGATTCAGGCGACGATTCCCGACTCCATCGCGGCCCGGCGTCCAGCCTTTCTGGCCAACCGGCGGCTGGATCTGACCAAGATGCGGGAGGCACTGGCCGCCGGAGATTTCGCGACAATTCAGGTCATTGGCCACAACTGCAAGGGCACCAGCGCCGGATACGGATTCCCGGACATCGGAACGCTTGGCTCCACGATTGAAAAAACGGCGAAGGATTTCGATACGGAGGGATTGCAGGTATCCTTCCAGCATTTCGAGCACAGCATCCTGGCCAGCTCCGCCGGTCTTACCGGGGTCGGCGCTCCGTTTGCTTCGGAGCAGAGGATTACCCTCTGCTCCGATCGTTTAGGTGCATTCACGAAAGCTGACGGATGCACTGAATGAAGGAGAAAATAATTTGACGTTCGCACGCGAGGAGCGCAAAGCGCGCGATTGAGATGGACCGCTAATTTCTGAGAGCGCTCGAACGCTGCCCGCGTCCGCGCCCTTTCGCGCCCGGGTCTATATGGCGCGGCATGGCGGCGAGCCGCAAGCTAGGCTTCAGACTGCCGCGGCGCGATTCCTCGCGCGCGCTCGCGTAAGCTCTCCCAACGCAGCCGCATCCGGTCCAGGTACAGATAAATCACAGGGGTTGTGTATAACGTCAGCGCTTGGCTGAATAACAGCCCGCCGACAATCGCGATGCCCAGCGGCCGGCGCATTTCCGCCCCATCTCCCCGGCCCAACGCCAGCGGCAAGCCGCCCAGCAATGCCGCCATCGTCGTCATCATGATGGGACGGAAGCGCAGCACGCAGGCCTTGAAGATGGCTTTTTCGGGAGTCAGTCCCTCACTCCGTTCGGCTGCGATGGCGAAATCGATCATCATGATCGCGTTTTTCTTCACGATGCCGATCAGCAAAATGATTCCGATCAGCGAAACGATGTTCAGCTCGTTACGCGTCACCATCAAGGCCAGCAGCGCACCCACGCCCGCCGACGGCAGCGTGGAGAGAATCGTCAGCGGATGCACCAGACTTTCATACAGAATCCCCAGGACCAGGTACACCGTCGCCAGCGCGGCCGCGATCAGGATCGGTTCGCTCGATAGCGCGTCCTGATACGCCTGTGCCGTGCCCTGGAAGCTGCCGTGAATGGTCGAAGGCAGTCCGATTTCGCGTTCGCCCTGTTCGATCGCCGGCACCGCCTGGCTCAGAGAAATTCCCACGGGAAGGTTGAAGGAAATGGTCACCGACGGAAACTGGCCCTGGTGATTCACGGAAAGCGGCGCGTTGCTGGGAACGTAATGAGCAACCGCGCTCAAAGGCACCTGCCCGTTCGTGCCGGTAAGGTAAATAAACTTCAGACCGTCGGGATTCTGCCAGAAAAAGGGATCCACTTCCATCACGACGTGATATTGGTTCAACTGGGTGTACATCACCGACACCTGGCGCTGCCCGAAGGCGTCGTACAAGGTGTCGTCGATCAGTTGCGTCGAAATTCCCATGCGCGCTGCCGTCGGGCGATCGATCTCCAGACCGGCTTGCAGACCCCGATCCTGCTGATCGCTGTTTACATCGGCAAGCTCCGGCAGAGAACGCAGCTTACGAAAAATCAGCGGGGCCCATTCGTTCAACTCCCGAACACTGTCGGATTGTAAGGTGTACTGGAATTGCGCGCCGCTCGCCCGGCCACCGATACGCAGGTCCTGCACCGCTTGCAGATACAGACTCGCTCCCGCAACTCTGGCCAGCTTCGGCCGGAGCCGCGCCATCACCTGATCGGTGCTCATCCCATTCCGCTGGGCCAGGGGGATCAAAGTAATGTTCATGGTCCCATTGTTGATGCTTCCAGCCCCGCCCCCCTGTCCTCCCACCGTGGCATTGAGGCTTTCAACCGCCGGATCCTCCATCACGATATTCACAAACTGAAGAATGCGGGACCGCATGGCCTGGAAGGAGGTGCTCTGATCCGCAATGATCGTACCGCTCATTCGACCAACGTCCTGCTGCGGGAAAAAACCTTTCGGGATCACGACATACAGGTACACGCTGAGGCCGATGGTACACAGCGTCACCAGCAGCATCACCGGCTGATGGCGCAACACCCAACGGAGCCCCTTTTCATATCCCCGCCGCATGACGTCGACCACCCAGCCGCTGGCCCGGTACCAGATGCCGTGGTCCTCTTCCGCACGCGGAGGGGGCAGTCGCGCAGCCATCATCGGAGTCATGGTCAGCGACATGGCCAGCGACAGCACAATAGCCACTGAAAGCGTAACCGCAAATTCGCGGAACAAGCGGCCCACGATCCCCGCCATCATCAGAATGGGAATGAATACGGCAATCAGCGACGCGCTAATGGTCATCACGGTGAATCCGATTTCCGCGGCTCCCCGGAGCGCCGCTTGCATCGGTGCGATCCCGTTCTCCATGTGCCGGGTGATGTTCTCGATCACCACGATCGCATCGTCCACCACGAAGCCAGTCGCGATGGTCAGCGCCATCAATGACAGGTTGTCGACGCTGTAGCCGAACAGATACAGCACACCGAAAGTGCCTAACAGCGAGATGGGAACCACGACGCTCGGAATCATAGTCGTGCGAACGCTGCGCAGAAAGACAAATACCACCATGATCACCAGGCTGATCGAGATCGCCATGGTTTGTTGTACGGTGGCCACCGAAGCGCGTATCGTAATCGTACGGTCGCTGAGAATCGTCATCTGCATCGAGGCCGGCATGGACGCCTTCAGAACCGGCAAAACCTCCCGGACGCGATCCACGGTATCCACGATGTTCGCCCCCGGCTGCCGGTTGATGCGCACGATGACGGCTGGGTTTCCGTTCACAAACCCCATGTTCCGGATGTCTTCGACCGAGTCCACCACTTTGGCAACGTCCGAAAGCGTCACGGGAGCGCCATTGCGGTACGCCACCACCAAGGGCGCGTAATCCCGGGCTTTCAGAATCTGATCGTTGGTCTGCAACGTCCAGGAAACCGTCCCGTCCGAAAATGCTCCTTTGGGCGAATTGACGTTGGCTCTCGCCAGCATCGCCCGCACATCCTCTAACCCCAACCCGAAGTGATTCAGCAGTGAGGGATTCACTTCCACCCGCACCCCCGGCAGCGCACTTCCGCCGACATTGACTTGTCCCACGCCGTGGACCTGCGACAGCTTCTGCTGCAGAATGGTCGAAGCCGCGTCGTACATCTGCCCGGGTGTCATGGTGGGCGAGGTAAGGCCGATCTGGAGAATGGGATAGTCGGCGGGGTTGACCTTTCGCCAATACGGATTCCGCGGCAGATTCGCGGGAAGCTGTCCGCGCGCGGCGTTAATAGAGGCTTGTACGTCTCGCGCTGCCGCGTCGATGTTGCGGCTGAGGTCGAATTGAAGCGTGATGTTCGTGGATCCCAGAGTGCTCGTCGAAGTCATTTCGTTGATTCCGGCGATGCGCCCGAACTGCCTCTCGAGCGGCGTGGCCACGGAGGATGCCATCGTCTCCGGGCTTGCGCCCGGCAAGCTGGTAGAAATCGAGATCGAAGGAAAATCGACTTGCGGCAGCGGCGCTACCGGAAGAGATCGATAAGCGACCGCACCTGAAATTCCCAGGGCGATGGTCAGCAGCGTAGTCGCGACGGGCCTTTCGATGAACGGCGTTGAGATGCTCATAAGGCTGCAATTGCGATCAGACTATCACGGATCGCAATTGAACGTCAGCCCTGGGTCTGGCAGACTGGCGCGGAAGGTAAACCCAGGCGGTGCGGATTCCGAATTAGTTATTTGGGCTTGCTGGGCGAGCCAGGGCGCCGACGACCGGCTTCTTTGCTGGTGACGAAGCGCCAGGCGCCGCGGAGCAAGTCCCGCAGCGCTTCCGGCTCGATGCACGACAAGCGAACCAGCACGGACGTGGAGTCCTTGTAGTGATCCTCTAAGTAGTAAGTATCCGGCGCCGCCGCGATCAGCTCCGCGCGATTGTCGAAGTCGATTCGGACCGCCAGGGAACCGGGCTCGGCCGACTTGTGCGCGGGGATGCACGCCAGCAGCTTGCCGCCCACCTTGAAGGCCGGGGCACCGTACGCCGTGCCCTCCTCTACGCCCGGCAGCTCAAGCGCGAACTTGCGCACTGTATCGAAGGTGACATGCTTCGCCATCCGATGTCGTCTCAAGCTCCTACGATTTGAACGCTGATTCCTTCCGGGACTTTGATGTGAAACGCCGCGTCCCGGTTGCTGTCGGGATTTGCCCCGAGCGTTTTCAGTTCCCGAGTCACGGACTCCTGGCTGAAGTTTTCCGCGCCGATTGCAAAGTGATCCACCAAACCCGTCGGATTCTTGTGGTGGAGAGAAACCAGGACCTATCCCGCACCCAACCGAACGATTTCGTTGGATTTGTCCTCACTCACGACCGTGAGTCCGAAGGAGGCAGATCGCTGACTTGAATGCTGACGTGATCGATCTTGGTCCCTTTGATGCCGCCTCCTGGCCTTGCGCGGCGGAGCTGGCGCCCGTCGCCGCAGCCAGCATCGCAAGGCCCTGAATCAATTCCCCGCCGCGAAAGCGCACCTCGCTCGAAGCGGTTCACTA
Organism: Terriglobia bacterium; assembly: GCA_963842485.1. Lineage (GTDB taxonomy): Bacteria > Acidobacteriota > Terriglobia > Bryobacterales > Bryobacteraceae > Palsa-187. The sequence continues at coordinate 120,032 of CAWJHI010000126.1, forward strand.
GACTTGCGATCATTGCCTCCATCTGGTCTCCAGAGTTCGAAACGCGTAATCATTGTGTCACAATTCCATTGGTCACCGATCGCGGTAAGTGCTTGTTGTCAAGTGTTACCGGCAAATGCGTTATGCTAACCGGAACCAGCCGCTCAAAGTGCTCAGCAACTTAGCGACCTACAATATTCGCACCCCCTCATTCGTCTACAACCATAGATGAAGGAGCGGCGAGGCTGGAGCGTATGGCACTCGACAAAGACCAGCGGATCTCCGAAGTGGTCAAGCGGGAGCAGTCCCGGCTGCGCAACTTCATTCGCCGGCGGGTACCCGACCCGCGCGACGCTGAGGACATTCTGCAGGACGTGTTCTACGAGCTGGTGGAAGCGAACCGCCTGCTGATGCCGATCGAGCACGTCACCGGCTGGCTGTTTCGCGTGGCGCGCAATCGCATCACCGATCTCTTCCGCAAGAAGAAGCCGGAGAGCTTCAGCGATACCGCCGTCGCGGACCAGGACGGCGAACTGCTGCATTTGGAGGACCTGCTGCCTTCGCCCGATGCCGGACCGGAGACGCTTTACGCCCGCAACGTGCTTCTCGACGAAATCGAGTTGGCGGTCGACGAGCTGCCGGAGGAGCAGCGCGAGGTGTTTGTTGCGCATGAGTTGGAAGGGCGCAGCTTTAAGGAGATCGCCGCCGAGACTGGCGTGAGCGTGAATACGCTGCTCTCGCGCAAACGTTATGCGGTGCTGCATCTGCGCGAGCGATTGCAAAACATCTACGACGAATTTACGAAAGTGTGAGGAACTGAACATGAGAAAGAAATGGATTTTCCTGGCTCCGCTGGCGATTCTGGGAATTCTGCTGTTTATCGCCATCGGCGGCGAAGTAGTGCTGCAACTGTGGAATTGGCTGCTGCCGCCGCTCTTCGGCTGGCGCCAGATTACCTTCTGGCAAGCGATTGGAATTCTGGCGCTGAGCCGGATTCTGTTCGGCGGATTTGGAGGCCACGGTTCCTATCGCTCCAATTTCCGCCGGCGCATGGCCGACCGCATGTCCGATCGAATGGCCAACCGCTGGGAGCACATGACTCCCGAGGAGCGGGAACGATTCCGGCAAGGCATGCGCGAACGTTGCGGCTTCGGCCCATCCACCAGCGAGAGCAAGGGGCAATGAAGCCATTCACGACAACGAAGAACGACGCTGGCGAGCGCGGCTAAACCGGCCGCTCCAGCATAGGCAGCCGCTCCGTTGAGGGTATCTTAGAAACAGTTGCCGTTAATGGCTTATGACCGGCGCTTCATAATTTCGCGGAGTACGTTCTCTGGGGCGATAGGAAATACACTTCTTTTGTCAGTCCCAAGAATTCGGATACAGAACCCTGGCTTCGGAAGTATCAGAACGTCGGTGAGCGTCAGAGGACGGGGAGTGGTGCCGTCGATGTCCGTGAAGCCGTATTCCATCGCGAGGCCCGCGGCTACCAACACCTTTCCGGTATAACGAAGCACGTTAGGATCGGCCGCGAGGGCGGCGACGGCCCGCCCGATGAACTCGGGGGATTCGGAATTAGTCAAGTTGAGCCACTGTGCTGACTCGATAACCTTTTCCGTCCGGACGAGTCCCGGGTAGAGCGAAACGACGGCGACGCCATACGGCTTCAGCTCGGTCGCCATGTCGGCCGTCATCTTGTCCGTTGCGGCTTTCGACACGCCATAGGCGACATTGCCTATGTGCTTCTGTGCCGCCCAAAACGAGATGTTCACGATCAATCCCCGCCGCTGGGCAATCATCGCCGGCGCGGCAAGCTGACTTGCTTGATAGTGCGCGCGAACGCCCGCGTTGAACATCGCGTCCCAACGCCAGAGTGGTTGTTGCCAGAACGGCTTGGACCAGGTGAAACTGCCATCCTCGGCCATGCGCTCGTAGCCGCCCCACACGCTGTTCACCAAGATGTCGATCGCGTTGGCCTCGCGGAAGATCCGGTTGAACGCCGCTTCCACCTGGACGTCGACTCGATGGTCGCAGCGGATGCCCGTGATGTGTTCATCGAGGTGCTCATGATCCGGCGCTGAACGGCCCGTGACGAAGACGCGGGCGCCGCGCCGGGCGAGCTCGCGCCCGATGCCTCGGCCGACTCCTTTGGTGGCTCCAGTCACGATCGCAACTCTACCGTCTAGACTCATGTCCGTAATTGTACGGGCGCCAGGCCGAATCCGGAATTAACCCCACGACTTGCTTTACGATCAAAACAGATGTTGTTCGTCACGGCGCCTTCTCCAGATCCTTGCTGCAGAGCTGGAGCGTGTAGCCGTTCAGATCTTTTGTCAGGATGCTCTTGCCTGCCGCGTCCGGGCGCGCATCCATCCCGTGCTTTTTCAGCTCGGCAGAGACCCGGTCCTGATCCCAGTCGGCCAGCGTCCACGCGACATGATCTACGAGCGGCGTCATGCTTCCGTCTGCGCTGTTCCTGACTACTATAAACGCGTCGCCGAACCAGAGATAAGCCTGCTTGCCGTCGTCGTTTGAGACGGACACTTCCAGGAGCTCGGCATAGAAATCGCGAGTCTTTCTGTAATCGGCGCACTGGTAAGAGATGTGATTAATGCCAATCGCTTTGAGCGGTGCACGCGACGCGACAGCAGCGGGCTTCGTTTCGAGATCCCTGGCTCCCAATTGCAGGTTGTAGCCATTCGGATCACGCGTGAACGCGCTTTTCCCCTGTGTATCGTGAGGATCGTTGCGGCTCACACGGACGATCAACCCCCGCGCATTCAGCGCATTCTCCACGGCGTTCAGGTCCCAGGGTTCAACGGTTACACCAAAATGATCGATGGAAGGCGTCTGAACCGCGGGCGTATTCTTCGCGCTGATCAACGCATCCCCTGCCCACAGATAGAGCTGCTTATCGTCCTCCTCCGAAAGCTGAAATCCGAAGAGATCGACATAGAAATCTCGCGTTTTTTTGTAATCGGCCGACTGATAAGAGACATGGTTGATTGCCGTCCCTCTCAGCCCCTTTCCTGCCCCGAGCACGGGAAAACCCGTCACTGCTGCTCCAACTGCGATATTCTTCAGAAGCTGACGACGGGCCAGCTTTGCGGCGTCGCGATCCTTGACCATTTTGCACCTCAATACATTATGAGACGTTCTCCCGCACCATTAAGCGACACTGGCAAAATCGACCCGAAGCCGGCCGCAAACCAACTCGTCGCCGAAGTGCAGCCGCCGGGGCGAGTTTTATCTGCATTAGAAGGACGCTGCGGATACCACAGTGTGGAAACTCGCCTCACGACCCCCGAACGAACCTGGTCGCATGGTTGCCTGCAAATGTCGGAACAGTTAGCTGGCGCTAACTCGCCAGCCTTACTGCGTTAGGCCTGCCTGGCCTTGAGCGCGGCGAGCACACGCGGCGCTCGAAACGGAATGCGACGCAGGCGCACGCCGGTTGCATCGTAGATGGCATTGGCTACCGCGGCAAGCATAGGTTTGCATGCCGCCTCGCCGGCTCCGAAAGGAGGCAGATCGGACCGGTTTGGATTCGGATCTCCGTTCACCAGAACGACGTCGATCTTTTCCGGAACATCGGCATGAGTGAGAGTGGGATGCGAGCTCCAATCCACACTGGTGACCTTTTCGTTGTCGAACTGAACTTCCTCATGAAGCGCGCGGCTCAACGAGTGGAGCATGGCGCACTCCACGGTACGACGCAGGGATTGAGGATTGATGACCAGACCGCAATCGTGCGCGCATACCAGGCGCTTCACCCAGACGTGGCCGGTTCGGACATTCACCTCCACTTCGGCGATTTCCGCGGCGATGGTCTGGCCGCGGAACGAATACGCCATGCCGCGCCCGGTGAGAATCTCGCCGGCGCCGCGCGGTTTCGGCGATGGACCGATGGTCCCAGCCGTAAGCGTCCGCCGCCGCCTTGAGCACTGCGATTGAGCGCGCACGCCTGAAGCCGTTATCCTCAGTGGTCGCGCCCGTGAGCAGCTTCATACGAAATTCCATCGGATCGGTTTTCGCCGCCGCGGCCAGTTCGTCGATGAAGGACTCGGAGGCGAACGTCGATTGCGGACCGTTGGGATCGCGCAGATTTCCCGTGCGAAGCGGCGTCTCCCATACCAGCGGCAAGCTCACCACATGAGTCGCCATGCGCCGATGGGGGATCGCGTACATTTCCGAAGGCACGGCCGCGCTGCCTTCGGCAGGCTTGGCGCGTCTGATCCCCATGAGCTGGGCAATTAGAACCGTGTCGGCCTCGTTATAGCCGACGTGGTTATAGTCCGCGGATCGAGCGTTGTAATCGAGCGCTACCAGGTTCCCCGCGGCATCTAATGCTCCCTTCACTTTTACGGCAAACGCCGGGGCCTTGGTATCCCAAGCGGTCTCTTCGCTACGCATCCACTGAACGCGAACCGGCCGGCCGAGCTCTTTCGCCAGATACGCCGCCTCGCACCCCGCATCGTCCGCGGCAGTGCGGCCGAAACCCTGCGGGCCTTCCATCCAGACGACTCGCACCTTTTCGCGCGGGATTCCCAGAAATTCGGCGACGCCTCTGCGCATGCCGTACGACTTCATGTCGTTCGAATAGATGGTCATCTGACCATTGGACGGATCCGCCGTGGCATGCGCGGGACTGATGGCCGTGTGCCCCTGGAACGGAATATCGTAATCGGCTTCGATCACCTTCGCCGCGTTTGCGAATGCCGTCTCCGGATCGCCCACCACGATCGGTTTCTGGCTGGACGTGGGCTTTACCTCGCGCATGTAGTTGAACAAGTTTTCCGACGATGGAAACGGTGCGGCGGCCGGCTTCTCCCAATTCACCTTCAGCCGGTTGGCCGCGTTGATCGCTTGCTCTTCACGTTCACACACGACCGCGACGTAGTTGCCCTTGCTCACTACTTTCACGAATCCAGGCATGCCGCGGACGGAAGATTCGTCGATGCTGACCAGTTTCGCGCCCGCGACTGGCGGCTTCACGTTCCGCGCATGGACCATGCCAGGCAGCCTCACGTCGACGGCCCATTTGAGCGACCCGTCCACTTTTGGAGGAATATCGTAGCGCTGCGGAGAGAGCCCGACGTTCTTGAGTTCCTGCACCGGCTTGACCGCCGCCACGCCTGTCGTCGCGTTGATATTGTTGCCGGTCAGTGCGACGTTGAATCTCTTTCCACCGATCAGTTGCCCATAGGTCACGCTTCTGGAGGGATCGCCCTTGACGGTGATTACACCCTCGCTCACCGCGAGCTGATCCACGGGCACGCCGAGCCGCTCCGATCCCATCTGCAGCAACACGCGGCGCGCTTCGGCCGCGACGCGCCTCATCGGCCAGCTATCCCTCTCCATGGCAGTCGAGCCGCCGGAGCCGCCCTGGTCGACGGTAATGTCCGTGCTACCCATGATGCAGGCGGTCTTGTCGTAGGCGATATCCAACTCATCGGCCATGATCTGGCGGAAAGATGTCCCGGTGCCCTGGCCGCAATCCGTCTTCCCGACGTAAAAGGTCGCGGAGCCGTCTTCATGGATGACGATCCACGAATCGACTTGATGGAAGTCGACGTCCGGGTATGGACCCGCATTCGCCGGAGTCTGAGCATTCGCCGGCGATGCAAGTGGACTGGTGCCCACGGCAGCGAAGCTCACGACCAGCAGGCCAGCGCTCTTGAGCAGGTTTCTGCGGGACAGCACGTCTTCCACGTGTTTCGGAATCTCGCTGAAGGTTGTCACGCGACCACCTCCTTCGCCGGCGCCGGTCCCTCGGCCGCCATCGCCTTCACCGCGCGTTTGATCGCAGCCTGAACACGGTAGTACGTCATGCAGCGGCAGAGCGTGCGGTTCATGCCTTCCCGGATCTGGGCGTCGGTGGGTTTGGGATTCTTGTCCAGCAGCGCCTTGGCAGTCATGATCTGCCCGTTTTGACAGAAACCGCACTGCGGAACCTGCTCATCGATCCACGCCTGCTGCAGCGGATGCAGCTTGCCGTTCTTGGCGAGTCCTTCAAGCGTGGTGATCCCGCCTTTCACGCCGGACGACCGGCACGATGCAGGACCGGGTGGCGACGCCGTTCACGATCACCGTGCACGCGCCGCATTGCCCGAGCCCGCAACCGAATCGCGGACCTTGCAAGCCAAGATCGTTGCGCAGGACATAGAGAAGCGGAGTCGACGGATCGACATCCACCGTATGCGATTTGCCGTTGACGATCAAAGTCAGGCTCATGTGTGATTCTCCTTGCGAATCGTCGGGGCGGAGTGACCGAATTGATTTTATCAGACCGCTAAGACTTAACCATCGGCAACGCGGCCTTTGCTCCGGGCAGCCAATCGGTCATCGGCCGCTTCCTTGCTGCCGCCGGGCGCCGTGACGGCTTTCGGTTTGGAAGTGGCCTTCTTCCCGCCCTGCGCTTGGTTCGCGGCTGGGTGGACGCGTGTTCGTCCCGGTTCGCGCAGAAATGGCGTGGCCCAACCCATTTCCTTTCATTTGGTTTCGCGACGTTGCCCCAGTTCGCGCCATGTCGAATGTAGTCATCCAGGCGCTTCACCGTAGCACCTTTGACGTTCGCTGGCCGTGATATTTCTCGTGCAGATCCTCGCGCTTATTGAACAGACAGCTTGAGTCCGGATTTGGCCGGAAGCGTGGCCGGTCGGCATAATAAGTTGACGGCTTGCCGCGCTATACTCCGCGCCGGCTGTCTGATACTCTGACACTGACCGTTTCTCGGACACGTTTTTCGCTGGCCCGGCACTTCTGGCCGGCGCCGGAATCCCGCAAAAAAAACCATATTTCCGCGAGCTAAATTGTGTTTTGCCCCCACATTGCTATATGGCTTCCGGATTGCCTCACGGAGAGCCGAAGCTCGGACTGAAAGGATTTCATTGCATGGCGTCAAATCGTTGCTCAGGAGACTGCCCCCGGTGTAATGGCGCGGGTGCACCAGGCCCGCAGAGCCGGCGGACCATGTTGTCGTGGCTTCTGGGAGGGGGGGCGCTCGCCTCAATGGCGTCCTTCTTGTACCCGGTGATTCGGTTCCTGAACCCTCCCGCGGTAACCGAAGCGGCGGTAAACGAGGTCGACGCCGGGAAGGTGCAGGACCTGAAGCCGAACTCCGGGAAAATCGTGAAGTTCGGGAACAAGCCGGCGCTGCTGGTGCGCGTCAGCGATACCGAGTGGAAGGCGTTTTCGGCGGTATGCACTCACTTGAACTGCACGGTCCAGTATCGCGATTCGACCCGGCAGATCTGGTGCGCTTGCCATAACGGCACCTACGACATGAGCGGAAGAGTCGTTTCCGGACCGCCGCCCAACCCGCTCGAGGAGTACGCAGTGAATCTGCGCGGCGACGAAGTGGTGATTTCCCGGCGGGCATGACTATGAACGGAAAAGTGATTCACTGGCTTGACGAAAGGCTCGGCCTGAGCGCGATTCGCGAGGTGGCGGCGCACAAGACGGTGCCGGTCCACTCGGCGACGCGATGGTATTACTTCGGCGGTATCACGCTGTTTCTGTTCGGCGTTCAAGTGGTGACCGGCATCCTGCTGATGTTCTACTACCGCCCCACCACCGCCGAGGGCTTCGAGAGCGTGCGCTTCATCATGACTCGCGTCGAGTTCGGCTGGCTGATCCGGTCCATCCATAGTTGGTCGGCGAACCTGATGATCTTCGTGGCTTTCGTGCACATGTTCAGCGTGGTGTTCACGCACGCCTACCGGCCGCCGCGGGAGTTGACGTGGGGCAGCGGAATCGTGCTGCTGCGGCTTGCTGCTGGGGTTCGGATTCAGCGGATACCTGCTGCCCTGGAACCAGATCTCGTATTTCGCCACGAAAGTGGGGGCGGACGTGGCCGGAAGCACGCCGGTGATCGGCGGAACCATCGCGCGCCTTCTGCGCGGCGGCGAGGATGTAGGCGCAGCCACGCTGACGCGGTTTTTCGCGCTGCACGTGATGGTGCTGCCGATCCTGACCGCGGGTTTGATCGTAGTGCACGTGTGGCTGGTCCAGAAGAACGGCATGAGCACGCCCCCGTGGATCTCCGCGGCGCGCGTCCGGCAGATGAAGTTCTTCCCGAACTTCTTCCTTCGGGAAGCCATGGTGTGGTACGGAGCGCTGGCGGTGCTGGGCGCGCTCGCCGCGATTTTCCCATGGGAACTCGGCGAGAAGGCCGACCCCTTCGCTTCGGCGCCCAAGGGCATCCGCCCGGAATGGTATTTCCTGGCGCAGTTCTACACCTTGAAGCTGATTCCGAGTCACGTCTGGATTATTGAAGGCGAACTTCTGGGCATTCTCGGCTTCGGCCTGCTGGCGGTGTCCTGGGCGCTGCTTCCGGTGTGGGGAGTGAACCGGGCGGGCCAGGCGCGCACGCGGCTGGTCACCGGCGCCGGAATTTTCTTGATCGCGTATCTCGCGATATTTACGTATTTGGGGTACGTCAAATGAAAACCCTCTTGGTTGTGCTCGCTCCGGCCGTGCTGTTCGCTCAGGCCGCCCAGGACACTTGCGTGGAGTGTCACGCCGTCATGGACGGGCCCATCCAGCGGCCTGCGCTGCTGATCAAGGACGACGTTCACACCGCCAATGGACTCAGTTGTTCCGACTGCCACGGCGGCGATCGCACCAGCGACGATCCCACCGTGGCGATGAGCAAGGCCAAGGGGTTTATCGGCAAACCCAAGCGGACCGCGATCCCGCAGTTGTGCGCCAAGTGCCATGGCAGCCCCGACTACATGCGCCGCTTCCGGCCGCAGCAGCGCGTCGATCAGTTCGAACTTTACAAAACCAGCGTTCACGGTAAGCTTCTGGCGTCGGGAGACGAAAACGTGGCGACCTGTATCGACTGTCACAGCGTTCACGACATACGGGCGGTGAAAGATGCCATGGCGCCGGTCCATCCGCTACGGCTGCCGGACACCTGTGGACGCTGCCATGGCGATGCGCAAAAGATGGCGAAGTACGGAATCCCGACCAATCAGTTGGAGCATTACCGCACCAGTGTTCACTGGGCGGCGCTGAAGAAAGGCGATCTATCGGCTCCCACTTGCGCGTCGTGCCACGGAAATCACGGGGCCAAGCCGCCGCAGGTTGAATCGGTCGCCGCGGTGTGCGGGAGTTGCCACGTGCTGTTCGCGCAACTCTACGAAAAGAGCGTTCACCAGCCGATCTTCTCGGCTGCATCGGGCGGCGGCGGATGCATCGTGTGCCACAGCAACCATGGGATCCAACAGCCCTCGACCGCCATGCTGGCCGGTCCGCAAGCGGTCTGCTCCACCTGTCACGAACCGGGAACGCCGGGCGCCAAGACCGCGCAGCAGATGGCGCAGTGGCTCGACGGGCTGGATGCCGCACTGAAACACTCCGAAGCGGTTCTCGCCGAGGCCGACAAATATGGCATGGAGGTTTCCGAAGCACAGGTGCGGCTCGGCGACGGGCGGGAAAATCTGGTCAAAGCGCGTCTTGCGATGCACGCCTTTCAGCCCGAGGAGATGCACAAGCCGATCGAGGCGGGAACCGCGGTCGCCGATGAAACGCTGCGCGCCGGCCAGGCTGCGCTTCACGACAAAGACGTTCGCCGCGTTGGCCTGGCGATCTCGGTGTTCTTCATCACCATCACGGTTGTTGCGATTTTCCTGGTGATCCGGCGGTTGGAGGCAAACGGATCAGGCTATATCGAGCCGTCGGCATAAATTTCGGATAGGACCCATATGAGAGCTGTCGCAATCGCATTCTTCGCTGCTGGGGGCTCGCCCTGGCGGGTGCACCGGAGGGAAAAACCGTATTCGATTCGAAATGCCAGTCTTGTCACGGATCCAATGGGGAAGGCAAGGCCGCCATCTCCAAAATGTTCAAAGTCGAGATGCGCCCGCTCGGCTCAAAAGAGATCGAGGCCAAGACAGACGCCGACTTCAAGAACATCATTATCGGCGGCCACGGAAAAATGAAGCCGGTAACCGGCCTGAGCGGCCAGCAAATCGAGGAGGTGATCGCGTTCGTGCGGACCTTGAAGCAGTAGTCGCCGGCGCCCGGCTGCGGTAATATTAGCTGGCACTTATGGGCGAGAAGCAATGGTTCTGGGCTACCCTCACGCTCTCCAGCATCACCATCGTCTCGGTCGTGTTTGCCGCGTGGGAGCTGGTCGAGAATCGCTATTTCCGCGATGCCGATTATCTGACGCTGCATTATTTGTACATCACTCGCGGCATCGCATCGTCGCTGGTGCTGACGTTTTGGGCGGCATGGTTCGTGTTGCGGCAACGGCGGAAAGGCGAAGAGGACCTCCGCCGTTCCAACGAACGATATCGCGGCCTGCTGGAGGATTTTCCCGGCGGGGTGATTCTCTACGACAAGGATCTTCGCGTGGTGGAATGGAACGCGTCTGCGGAACGGATGTACGGTTACGCGAAAGCGGAGATCCGCGGTGGGGCGTTGCCCACAGTTCCACCCGGCAAAACAGATGAGCTGCGCGAATTCATGCGGCGGGTGGACGCCGGCGAACCCGTGCTGGATGTCGAAACCACCAGGCTCGCCCGCACCGGCCTGCCCTTTCCCGTGCAACTGAGCCTCCGTCCGTTCCGGGAGCGCGATCAGCCGGTTCACTTCCTGGAGGCAACCTCGGACATTCGCGAACGCGTTCGCTGGCGCGACGCCATGCTCGAACTGGAGAAGCTCACCAGCATGGGCAAAATGGCTGCCGGAACGGCGCATCATCTGAATTCGCCGCTGGCTGCGCTTCTCTTGCGCGTACAGCTTATGCGCGAGCGGGCCGGACCGGACCCCGACCTGGAACGCCTGGAAGAAGGGCTCACCTTCTGCCGTCATTTCGTGCAGCGCCTGCTGGAGTTCGCGCGCATGCGGCCCGCCGATAAGGAAAACCAGGATCTCGCCGCCACTGTCGAATCGGTAGCCGGGTTTTTCCTGCCCGTAATCCAATCCAAGCGCGCGAGCCTTACCACCGAGACGGCGAGCGCGAGAGGTCTGGAGGTTTGCGCGGATCGCAATCTTTTGGAAACAGTGCTGCTGATCCTGTTGAGCAACGCTCTGGACGCGACCGGCGCGGGCGGCGAGATCCATGTTCGCTGCTCGCCGATTTCCGGGGATCAGATCGAGGTCGCGGTCAGCGACAATGGTCCCGGCATCTCTCCGCACAACCTGGTTCGCGTGTTTGAACCGTTCTTTACGACCAAGGAACCCGGCCGAGGCACCGGGCTGGGCCTGGCGATCGCCAGGAATTTCGTCACCGAACACGGCGGATCGATCCGCATCGAAAGTGAGCCGGGCAAGGGAGCCACGGCGTACATTCGGCTGCCGCTGGCCCTCGTTGGCAAATCGGCGCGAAGCACCATCCAGTCGCGAGGGGTCGTCTAGTGAGGACCGGCCCCGCGATCCTGGTGGTTGACGACGACACCCGATTGGCAGCGGCGCTAAAAGAATTTCTGGTGCGCGAGGGCTACCATGTCGAAGTTGCACAATCGGGAGCCGAGGCGCTGGCCATCCACGCCGCGAATCCGCGCATCTCTTTGGCGCTGGTCGACCTGATCATGCCCCTGATGGACGGGCTCACGCTCACCGACGAGTTGCGTCGTCGGGATCCCGATATCGCGGTAATCGTTATGACCGGCTACGGCACCATCGAGACGGCCATCGAGGCGATCAAGAAAGGCGCCGAGGATTACCTCACCAAGCCGTTCGATAACGAGGCGATTCGCAAAAAAATCGCCCGGCTGATGGAGGTGATGGAGTTGCGCGAGCACGTGGCGCAGCTCGAGGGTAATCTGCAACGCCACGAGTGCTTCGAAAACATCACTGCCGTGTCTCCAGCCATGGAAAAGGTGCTCGAACGAGGCCGGTTGACCGCGGCGACTGATGCTTCGGTCCTCATCGTGGGCGAAACCGGGACGGGCAAAGAGATGCTTGCCCGCGCGATTCACCAAGCCAGCCCGCGCGGCCGGATGCCGTTCGTCCCGGTGAACAGCGGGGCGCTGCCGCGTGAGTTGGTGGAAAGCGAATTGTTCGGGTTTCGTCGCGGCGCATTTACCGGCGCGTACAGCGATGCGCCGGGGATCTTCTCGGCCGCTTCCGGCGGCACGGTTTTTCTGGATGAGATCGGAGAGATGCCCAAAGACGTTCAGGTGAAACTGCTCCGTGTGCTGCAGGAAGGTGAAGTCAGGCCGGTAGGCAGCACCAAGTCCGTCCACGTGGACGTCCGCGTGATCTCTGCCACCAATCGCAGTCTGAACGAACTGCGTAGCACATTTTTGCGGGAGGACTTGTATTTCCGCATCGCCACGGTGGTGCTCCAGGTCCCTCCGTTGCGCGCACGGCAGGAAGACATTCTGGTCTTGTCACAACATTTTGCCGCACGCCTAACGCGGCGTTACGGCCGCGAGATTTCCGTTTCCCGAACAGCGCTCGAGCTGTTGCTGGCGTACTCGTTTCCGGGAAACGTGAGGGAACTCGAGAGCCTGATTGAGAGCGCCGCCGCAGTATCGGCCGACGACCCGCAGGTGATCACGGAAAAGGACCTCAAGCCGTTGCTGAGCCCGACGCAAGTTGGGCCGTCGCCGGCGATGAACCATCCCGTATCCATCGAGCAGATGGAGCGGCTGACCATCCAGCAGGCTCTGCGAATGGCCGACGGGAACCGCACCAAAGCGGCGTCGCTACTAGGTATTTCGCGCGATACGCTGTATCGGAAATTGCGGCAATATCAGAGCTGAAAAGCGAAGCTTTGCCGCCGTCTGAAAATCGGACAGTCGTCTCGTTTTGCTACGCGGCTTCGTAGCTAAATCCAATCAGACCGGCTTTTCCGCGATGGCGCGCTGCGTGCACTAATCGCAGCATGCCAGTGCTGAACGGACGCAAACAGCTCCTGTTTTGGATCGCCGCGGCATTGATTGCTTCAGCCGTCCTGGTCACCACACTTATCTGGGAGCGGCGGCCCGTTGTTGCGCGACGCGCTCTCTACGTTATCGGGGTCCCGGAGCGGGGTGCGGCGCTGTTCTATGGAGACAAGCAGTGCTCTATCTGTCATGCGGTCAACGATTCCGGTGGACGCATCGCGCCCGATCTTTCCGCCACGCGTCCCGGAACACCGGCCCTGGGATGGATGGCCACCGTTCTGTGGAACCACGCCCCGGGAATGTTCCGGCGGATTCGCAGCGGCAGGTCTTATCCGCAGTTGAACACCCAGGAAATGGCGGACATCCTCGCTTTCCTCTATCAAGCCAGCAATGTCGATCATGCGGGGGATCCTGTGGCCGGCCGCCGCGTGTTCCGCGAAAAAGGATGCATCCAGTGCCATGCGGTGCGTTCGGAAGGCGGCAAGTCGGCGCCGGACCTGGAGGCCGTGGCGCCGGCCGGGGGATCAAGCGAGTGGGTCTGCGCGATGTGGAACCACACCCAGTCCATGATCGGTCCGATTACAACCGCGCTCGGGAGCTGGCCGCAATTCAAGGGCGCCGAGATGAACGATCTGCTTGCGTATGTCAGGCTGGACGCTCCCGGAAATCCTCATGAGGGAACCGGCAGTGCCGAGCAGGGTTGGAAGGTTTTCCAGAGCGGCTGCATCCAATGTCACGCGGTCCGCGGGCAGGGTGGCCGGTTGGGCCCGGAACTGGGTCCCGAGCACGAGCTTCCGCTCACGGCCACGCAATTCGCCGGCGTACTTTGGAACCACGCCCCGGCCATGGTTCGGTTGGGTCACGAAAACGGCATTGTCGTGCCAGTCCTCCAGGCCGGCCAGATGGCGGATCTATTGGCGTTTCTGGCTAGCCTGCGATTTTTCGAGCCTACCGGATCGCCGTTAATTGGCCAGCGCATTTTTGGCGTGCGCGGCTGCGGTCAATGTCATGGATCCGCGGCGGAGGGCACGCGTCTCGGTCCGCCGCTCGATAACCATGGCGAACTCTATACTGCGGTTTCCTTCACTGCCGCGCTGTGGAAACACGGCCCCAAGATGGTCGACCGCACCGAGGATCTGGGGATTGCCTGGCCGAAGCTCGAGGCCGGCGACATCGGCGATCTCGTCAGCTTTCTGAACACGCTGCCGCCCCGGAGGTAGCGCGCGGCGGCCTGTAGTCGCATTCCGTCGGTGAGTTTCCACAAACGGATGCCGTATATGATCGAAGCCTGGCTTATGAAAGAACGCCTCCTGTTGATCGCCATGGCCACCGTTCCTGCTGCATGGCAGTGCCATCGTGCGCGAGTATGATGAAGCTATCGATGATCGAAGTGACAACTACTGCGCTAGGGACGTCCCAACGACATCTTCAGGCTTCGCCAAATTTTGGAGCCGGTGCTCGCTCCGCCCTCTTTTCACGCTCTTCGGTACGTGTCGCCTCGGTCCAGGCGGAACCTTGATTTTGGCGGTCCTTAAGAAAGGCGACGGGCGCGTCAAACGGTTTGAGATTACAGAACAGTCGCCGCGGTCGTCGGCTCGCGGCTTCATTATCAGCTCCGATTATCATCGGCTCCCACGCCGCGGTTCAGAGAAGCAGGGTCGGACCCGGACCGACCATCGCCAAATATGAACGCCCGATGCCTGGTCCAGCCGCCCAGCCAGCGCACCTGCCAATCGTCGAACCAAGAGCCTGGGGCCGCCGGGGTGCGAAGGGCGGAGGAACATGAGTTCGGTCGATTTCAACGTCACTCTTGAGGAGGTGGACACGGCAGGCCGAATTGCGACCTTGGTGGCGCGTCACGTGCCGCCGGTCCAGCCGCAAGTGCATCTTAAGGCGGCGTGGATGGAGACGCCCGTTGCCGATACTCGCAACAACTCGGTGCAGATCGCCGCGGACAAAGGCCAGTTCGTGACGTCAGTGGGCAAGGAAATCTTCAACGTACAACTCGAAGTGAGCCTCGAAGATGGCAAGATCCTTTCCGCCACGATGGATAATCCGGTGGAAACAATCGAACGCGACTGCAAAGACGCGCAGCTTACCGATTGCGGCCCGCGTCGCCACAGGATCGTGCGCACTGTGGCAATCAAACTGATGAAGTAGCAAACGGCGGTTGCACCGCTGGCTTTGTTCGCGGTTGCATTGCTGGACGCGTCCGCCGAGCGCGGCCGAGGGGCAGTCGCGAATGTCGCGCAGGGCTTTGCGCTGCTCGCGGGACAGCACCGGGTTCCAGCGCGCCACAAGCTCGGAGTGATGAGTGCGGACGACATCGGCCACCCCGGCCGATGCGAGTTCACGGCTGGATGGCGGGAAATCGAGATGGAGCGAATCCAGCGGACTGGGCGTGGAGCGTACGGCCACATTGGCAACTTGGAGAAAGCGCGGTCGTCTCCGGTTGGAGTGACCGAGCAGGATCTGGATGGTGCGAAGATGGCTGCCGGCCTCGAGCAGATGCGTGGCGAAGGCGTGGCGCTGCGAGTGCGGATGAACGGCTTTGGAAATGCCGGCAGCGGGTCGACCTTTTCGCGCCGTACGTATGGGCTGATGACGAGACCCTGGTAGTGCGCCACGGTGCGCTAACGCGGACCTCGCAGGTCTCTTTTCGGCTAAGGTCACCCACGAGATCATCGCGACCGCCGGTGCTGCGGAGGAGCAGCGGAGGGAACCCGGAATGCGTCAGCAGCGCGAAGACAGCTCAAAATATCCGACTACCGGACTGGCGGCTGGGTGTATACTGATCGAAACCTGGGATGCCAAAGTGAAAATCTCGGGTAAGGCTTTGATAGCGGAATAGTCGCGCTCAAGGTATGCCTTCGGGTGATCGCATCCGCGCTTGAGCGGGACCGGCAGCTTTTGGCTTCGTCTAACTCAGCCCTCGAGGATCAAGCGGGCAGATAGAAGGAAGACATGAATCATGACAATTTGGCAGGCCGGCTCCTTTTCGGAGTTTTGGCTCTTACCTCGATCTTGCCGGCGCCACTTTACAGCCAGGTGGCCATCAGCGGAAAAATTGCAGGATTCGTTTCCGACAGCTCCGGAGCGGGAATCGTGGGAGCGGCGGTGAACGTCAGCGGCCCTGCCCTGATGGCTCCACGTGTGGGGAAGACCCAAGGGGATGGCAGCTTCCTTTTCGATGGGCTCCCCGTGGGCACGTTTGAAGTCAAAGTGGAAATGCAGGGCTTTAAGACTCTGCTACAGCCCAATATCGTCCTGACCGCCGGTTTTACCGCGACGTTGAATCTGAAGCTGGACGTGGGCGATCTCAGCCAAAGCGTCACGATTACCGCCGCGGAGCCTATCATCGATGTGAAGTCGGTCGAGAACGAAACCACGTTCAATACGAACCTGCTACAGAACACCCCCAGTGGCCGAGACCCATGGTCGACCATCGCGCAGCTCCCCGGCGCCAGTCTGAGTACGTTCGACGTGGGCGGCTCGCAAATGTACCAGCAATCAACCATGGAGATCCACGGCAGCAAGCCCGGCGAGCAGGTTTACAGCTACAACGGATTGAAATTGAATTGGCCGGGCGGCAATGGCGGATCGACAGCCTTTTATACCGATCATGACGCGCAGGAAGAGTTCCAGGTGGTCACGGATGCGGCTCCAGCCGAGGTGTCGGTAGGTGGGTTGTACATGGACATGATCACTAAGTCCGGTTCGAACGAATGGCATGGGCTGGCGGCTGCGTACTATCTGACTTCAGCTTTTCAAGCCCAGACTCAACTGCCCATCTTCAAAGGCGTCCCCGTGAACGCCGGAGTGCCGTTCGCAATGGCACGCGACGTGACCGCGGACGCCGGCGGACCCATCATCAAGGATCGCTGGTGGATTTTCGGTGCGTGGCGGAATTATGACGTTCGCCAGAACGTGCTCGCCGTGCGCACCCAGGCTGGTACGCCGACCTTCGATGACAATCATCAATCTAACGCTACGTTCCGCAACGATATTCAGCTGACGTCGAAACAACGCGTGAGCTTGATATGGCTGTGGAACGAGCAGAACCGGTTTTACCGGCGTGGCACCACTTACAGTTACACCGCCTCGGATGCCGCACAGCGCCAGATCGAGCCGGCATACGTCCTTCAGGGCCAGTGGACTTACTCCCCAACCCCGAATCTGGGCGTGGAAGCGCGCTTCGGCTACATGAAGCTCCACTTCCCACTAGACTACGAGCCAGGGGTGTCGCCGACGACATTGTCGGTGGCCGATGTCAGCCTCTCGACGCTCAGCGGCGCGGCGCAGAGTGCTGCTTTGGACATCACCGGATCGACCCGGGCCGCGGCCAACATATCTTATTTCAAGGGCAATTTCAAGGGCACTCACAACCTCAGAGCCGGATACGACTTCGATTACAGCAGCAAGCAGGATCTTACCGTAATCAACGGCAACATCGATGTCTATTACAACAACGGTGCGCCTTTCGAGGTGTACGCGTATGACACCCCGTTGGACGCCAAGAGCTCCTTCCGGGAAGGTGCAGCGTTCGTACAGGACACCTGGACGCTGAACCGCCGCTTCACCGTGACGGTGGGCGTACGTTACGAGAACTTCGTCACATGGCTCCCGGCGCAGGCCAGCCCGCCAGCGGGTTTTCCCACGTTGTTTCCGAACCGGACTTTCACACGCCAGCCGAACTCGGTGGACTGGAACACATTCGTTCCTCGCACGGGCATTTCCTGGGATCCCAAAGGCGACAGCAAGTCGGTGGTTCATGCCGGGTACAACCGGTTCACTCTGTCTGAAGGTACGCGCTTGGCGGAAGCAATCAATCCCAACAGTTCCAGCTATCAGATTTATAAGTGGAATGGTGCGGTGACCGCTGCTGGGGCTCCAGACCCGAACGAATACCTTACGCCAGCTAACTTCCTGGGCTCCGTCGGGGGCATCGTAACGACGGTTGATCCGCACTTGAAGCGGCCCTACTCCGATGAAGTCAACGTTGGATACGAGCGGCAGCTCCTGGGCGATCTGCGGATCTCGATCAGCTACTATTACCGTGTCACGAAGCAGCAGATCAGCCGTATCAATGCCGCTATCCCGGCGTCAGCCTACTCACCGATCACCGTGACCAATCCTCTTACCGGTCAAGCGATGACGATCTATAGTCTGGCTTCCGCCTACGTGGGCAAGGCTGCCTACGTGATCACCAATGTCGACGCGCTGAATGATAACCACTACAACGGGGTGGAGTTCAGCGCGCTGAAACGCCTTTCGCAGCACTGGCAGGTACTGGCCGGATTCACGGTCCAGCGGGATCGCGGCACATACGGCAATGCGTTGAGCGACAACTTCAACGATCCCAACCTTGGCATCAACCGCGCCAACGCCCTGCTGGATCAAGATTCAACCTACGTGGCCAAGATTAGCGGGACCTACCAGGCGCCGTGGGGCATTTCTATCAGCCCCAACTATCAGTATTACACCGGGTACCCCTTGCTGCCGACTAACGTGTTTACAGGTCTGCCCCAAGGCAGTGAGACGATCAGCCTGCTGCCTAGAGGCGCCATCCGACTGCCGAACATCGGTGTGCTCAATCTCCGCATATCGCGGCCCATCAAGTTCCGCGAAGGCAAGCTCGGTCTGGAACCGATCGCGGATCTGCTCAACCTTACCAACAGTGAACCGGTGACCGCGGAAACCACCAGTTACGGCGCCAACTATCTGAAACCTACTAATCTTGTGAATCCCTTTGTCGCTCGCATTGCGTTGCGGCTGACGTTCTAAATCTAGAATGACCTTAACCACATGGACTTGAGAACTTGTCTAATTCCACTGGTCCTTTGCGGGACTCTCACCGCGGCCGGGCCGCCTCGCGGCAGTATCACGATTGACCGAATCGCCGATATCAAATACCCGAGCGAGCATGCCTGGTCGCCTGACGGCCAGACCGTCGCGTTCTTGTGGGATGCCGCGGGCAAGCAGGACCTATTCGCGGTCAAGCCGGGCGGGACACCGGTCGCCTTGACGGATTTTCCAATAAATCCTGCCATGTTGCAGTCCGACATCGGCCGCTTCGAATGGGCATCGAACGACCAGATCATCTTTGCCAAAGATGGAAGTTTGTGGACCGTTTCTATAGATTCGCCGCGGCCGTCCAGACTTCCTGGCTTTGAAGCCGTGGCCAACTTCGGCTTATCGGGCGACAAGCGCGAGATTGCTTTCGTGCGCCGCGGGCAGATCTGGACTGCGAATTTGAAGGCGAGGACCGAGCGGCAGCTCACAAATCTGACGGAGGACCTCAGGCCGACCGGAGTGTCGTTCTCGCCAGACTCGAAATATGTGGCGTTCAATGCGTCGCACAGCGAAGACGTCGCGGATCCGCTGCCCTACAACGGCAACCGGGTGAGAGTGTTCCGCACCGTGACCTGGGACAACCGGTTGGGCATCGTGTCGGTTTTCCTAGGCGATCCGGTGTGGATTTCGTCGCCTGGAGGCGGGGGAGGAGGAGGAGGCGGCCGCGGAGGCGGGATGGAGTGGGTTAACGGAAATGCACTGGTGCACCAGGAATTCTCCCCCGACCGGAAGGCGCGCGAGATCAAAGTCACGTCTGCGAACGGAGAAACGCGGACCCTATGGAAGGATTACGACTCGGCCTATTGGACTCCCACGGGCGGCGCACGGACGGTAGCGTCACCGGATGGCAAGTGGGTGGCATTTTTCAGCGACCGCTCGGGCTGGCCGCATCTGTACGTGATCCCTGCGGACGCTACTTCTGAGTCGCAGGCGCGGCAGTTGAGCTATGGCAACTTTGGCGCGGGCTATGCCTCATGGTCGCCCGATAGCAAGCGGATTGCTTATTCGCATAGCGCGAACGGCAATCAGATGGAGCGCTTCATTTCGGTCGCGGAGCTGGCGAGCGGAAAGAGCGAGGCAGTGGTGACGTCGCGCGGCGTCAACTACGATCCCACGTTTTCGCCGGATGGGTCCACGCTTCTTTACTTGCGGACCGCAGTAGAGCATCCGCTGGAGGTTTATGCCACCACGGCTCACGCGGGTGGAACGCCCATCCGTCTGAGCGATTCCTTGCCCGCGGGACTACTGATCTCGGACCTGACGGCGCCATTCCCGGTACATTACCCAAGCCGTGCGTCGGATAAAGCGGCGGTCCCGGCCACGCTGATTGTCCACAAGAATCTGGACCGCACCAAGAAGCATCCGGCGATCATTTGGATTCACGGCTCCGGCTCCGATCAGAACTATCTCGGCTGGCATCCGGGTTCCTATCGGATGTATTACTCGATGCATCAATACCTGGCGCAACAAGGTTACGTGATCCTGACGCCGGATTATCGCGGCAGCTCGGGCTACAGCCGCGACTGGGCCATCGGAGACTACATGGACATGGGCGGCAAAGAAACCGAGGACGTCGCCGGCGGAGCGGATTATCTGAAGACGCTTCCTTACGTCGATCCGGACCGCATCGGCATTTGGGGTCTCAGTTACGGAGGCTATATGACACTTCAGGCCATGGTCACCACGCCGACTCTGTTTCGCTGCGCGATTGACGTCGCGGGTGTCGGCGATTGGGCGACGTGGAACTCCGGTGCTTACACCGTTGGGCGTCTAGGGACGCCAGTCACGAATCCGGAGGGATACGAAACCTCGGCGGCTGTAAAACACCTGAGCAAGCTCGCTCGTCCGCTCATGATCCTGCAAGGAACCAACGACACAAACGTTCCCTTCTGGGAGACTCTTACCGTAATCGACACTCTGGTCAAGCTGGGAAAACCCTTCGAGATGGCCATCTATCCGGGCGAGATCCATTTCTTCCGCCGAGCTTATGTCCTCCGCGATGCATGGAGGCGCAGCGAAGAGTTCTTCGACAAGTATCTGGTCAGCCAGAATGCACCGCTCCTAAGCAGCCAGTAATTCAAGACATCCTGCATTTCGGCTCGACAATTCGCACAGATTCCGTTTGCTGTTCTCCGAACCGGAGGGATGAATCGTTACGTCAAGCCGCGACCGTGGCCACGCCGGCCCGAGCCGCGTCGTGCTACGAGCGTAAGACAACCTGCAACTCCACGAGCGTTTCCTTGGGAGCGATGCGCCGAGAAAATCGAATCTTCGAAGAACGCAGGGCCAGCGGCAGGGAACCCGAATCCGATCGTAAGAACGTCCGGCTGTTATCCAGCGATAGGAGACCGCAATTGTCAGATCATCCACGCGGTTGGGCTGGATGCCCTTCGAGACCCAGCTACCGACCGCTTGGGTCAGTTTTGGAAAGCAGACGCGCGTCACTCTTGCCAATCGCCGAAGCGCAGGATGGAAGCCAATATAGCCGCCGATAATGGGCATTGACGGCCCACTTGGACGCTACGTCTCAACGGCGGACACATCAAGCGGACAGGAGGCGATTACTTGGTGCCAATCAGGTTTTGACCCCCGCTGCCAGGCAATCGAGTATACTGGCCGCTGCCGTTCCAAGGAGAACACCATGCCAAACACTGATCACGTCAAGTATTTACGCATCGCATTAGCGCTGTTCGGTTTGATCTTCCTCGTCGGAATCTACCCGCTCACCATCATCTGGCCGTCCGGCTGGGCGTGGCACACCGGCCAATCGGATTACCTGCAGATGATTCTGGGGATTTACGCCACGCTTGGGGTCTTCCTGCTGATCGCGTCCCGCGATCCGCTCGCTCACCGAAGCCTCATCTGGTTCACGGTCTGGTCGAGCGTAGTGCACGGTGGAATCATGGCCGCGCAATCTCTCGAAAATCCCGAACACATCGGACACCTTTGGGGCGACGTGTTGGCGCTATTTCTTGTCGCGATCGTTCTCGGCCTACTGACGCCTCGAGGCGCGGCGGTTGCTTGGAGAACCGCCTGATAGCATTGTCATAGCTGCTCGACCCGCTCGGGACATATTTAACCGAAGGGATCTGTCTCCGCGTCGTTCAAAGACGCGCTATGCGGGCTCGCGCGGAGCATCAATCCGGATAAGCAACATTAACCGACGGTCAACATCGCCGTTTTCTCCGAGTCCTAGTTCGGTTGCCCTACGGTCTGAGCAAAGGCCAGCGCCGCCGAACAACGAGGCCGAGCAGGCCGACACCGAGCAGAGCGATCGACGCAGGTTCGGGCACCGATTCACCGCCCTGATCCGTCAAGAAGACGCCGGAAGCTGAGGTGAACGGGCCTCCCTGCGGCAGGACCAAGCCCGCCTGGGCCGTATTAAACGCGTCAGCGTAGCCATCGGTTGTGCCGACGTCCAGAATCATGGTAAACGAGAACGTCGAGTCCGTAGCATAGTTCTGATGGCTGCGTTGGCGATTATCGTCGCCATGCGATGGGAGCGGCCGAACCACGCGTTCGCAGTCTTGCGATTCTGCCGTTTCATTCGATTGACGAGGAGTCGCCGCATCTGGGCCTGGGACTTGCCGATGTGCTGATCAACCGGCTGGGAATGCTCTCCGAGCTGCAGGTGCGGCCGACCAGCGCGGTGCGGAAATACTCCGATGGTCCCGCACCGGATCCCTTGAACGCCGGGCGGGAACTGAGCGTGGACGCGGTGCTGGACGCCAACATCCAGACGGATGGCGATCTGGTTCGCGTTACCGTGGCGTCGACGTGAACGACCGGCTGAAGGAGACCGAGCGCGCGTGTTCGAGCAAGGCTGGCACCCGCTTCAAGAACTGTCTGGTGATTGTCGAGATGTCGCTCGCCCTGATCGTGCTGGTGGCCGCGGGTCTGTTCGGCAACAGCCTGCTGCGCGTGCACCACGTGGATTCCGGCTTCGATCCCGCTCACGTGGGCGTCGCGCGAATTGAGCTTTCTCAGGCGAAATACACCGATCTGCACCGCGCCGAGGCGTTCTACACACAAGCGCTGGAGCGCATTCGGTCGATCCATGCCGTTGAGAAAGCCGCGGCGAGCCCCTTAGTGCCCTTCGGCCAGATGAACGTCATCATGCAGTATTCGATTCAAGGCCGCTCCGATCCGCCGGGCGAGCTTCCCACGGTCGAGATTTCTTCCGTCACTGCCGAATATTTCGAGACGCTCAGCATTCCATTGGTGCGCGGTCGAAGCTTTAGCGCGCAGGATGGCGAGGATTCGTTGAAAGTCGCCGTCATCAATCAAACCATGGCGCAACGCTACTGGCCCGGCGCCGATCCCGTGGGCCAGCACATTCTTACCGGTGCCAATCGCCGGGATCTGACCATGTCGGTGTGGTCAAGGATGTGAAGCTCAACAAGCTCACGGAAGATCCGGAACCGCAGGCGTACCTTCCTTACCCGCAGGCGCGCTCGCTCGACATGAGGATTGTGGTCCGCGCTTCCGGCGATCCCACAGACATCACTTCCCAAATCCGAGACGCGGTTTGGTCAGTGGACCGGAACCAGCCCGTCTCGGAGATCGGATGGATGCGAACATTGATCACGGACCGGCACGCGGCCTCGATTGTCCTTACGCAGGTCACCGCCTCTTTCGGACTTCTCGCCCTGTTTCTCGCCGCAATCGGGATCTAAGGAGTCATGTCGTACAACGTGGCCGCGCGCCGGCAGGAAATCGGGATTCGCATCGCACTCGGAGCCTGCGCGCGAAGTGTAATTTCGATGATCCTTCGCGAAGCCATGGCGTTCGCCGGAGTGGGACTGGCGATCGGCGTCGCCGGCTCGATCGCGGCCACGCGATTGTTGTCGTCTTTACTTTTCGCTGTGAAAAGTACGGATCTCTTAACTTTTGCCGCCGTCGCCGGCATCCTGGGGACAACCGTGTTCGCGGCCAGCTTCTTCCCGGCGCGCCGCGCGGCGATGGCCGACCCAACTGAAACATTGCATCACCAGCAACAAAATGCCGCAGCTCCGATAACAGGAATATATGAAACTTCTGATTTTGCTCGCCGCCACAACCGCGTTCGCAGCCGACATCGACAAGTTGATCGAGAACGGGCACTGGAAACGCGCGCGCGAGGCCGCCGACGCCGCCCTCCGCGCCAATCCCAACGACGCTCACGCCAACTATTATGTCTCTGTCACGCGAAAGGCCTTCGACGAGCTCGAAGAGGCGCGTAAGTTCCGAGAAACCGCGGTGCGGCTCGATCCGAAAAATGGCGAGTATCATCGCAACCTCGCCGATATCTACGGAGATCTCGCCAACCAGGCAAGCGCGCTGAAGATGATCGGGCTGGTTCGAAAGTGCCACGCAGAAGTGGAGGCGGGGGCGTCGCTCAATCCGAAGGATCCTGAAAATCTGGAAGCTCTGATGATGTATTCGATCGAAGCGCCGTCGATCGTCGGCGGCGACAAGCACAAGGCGGAGGAACTGGCCGAGCAGATCGCAAAAATCGACCCGGCGCGGGGATACTTCGCCAAGGCGAGAATCGCGCGCCATGAAAAACAGGATGATGTGGCATTTGGTTTCTACCAGAAAGCCGTGGAAGCCGATCCGGAACTACGACGCGCGAATTTTATTGGCAGGGTCATACACAACCCGAAAGGAATTCGAGCCCGCTGAGCGGCACGCCCGCGAAGCGCTGAAAATCGACGCGGACCGGAACTCCGGATATAAGCTGCTGGTACAATCTTTGTTTAATCAGAAGCGCGCGGAAGAAGCTGCGGCTCTCATCCAGCGCGCCGAGGCCATGACTCCGGACGATCTCTCGCCGTACGTCGGCCGCTCGCGCCAAGAGTGGCCGCAGCTAAGTTCGGGTTAGCCGACAACCCTGGAGCTCTGATGCTGCCGTTTGGCGATAGTATTATCCTCCAGCGACGCCGAGAGCGAACATGTCCAATCAACTGCGTAACGTGATCTGTTGGCCGCGTCCGTTTCCCCGTGGGCACAAAGCCCCCTTTAGAGCCACCTTCATCTGACGCAGCCCGAAAGATCACGAAACTCGGTTCCGGCGGCGGGCCTCCGGTTAACCTCCGGCGTTACGGTATCACCATTCTTGTCGAAGCACCCGCTGAAAAGCTGCTCTTCGACTGCGGACGTGGGGTGACCTTCCGGCTGGCGGAACTTGGCATCCTCCTCGGCGAGGTGGAAGGTATACCTGGCGCACCTCCACTATTACGCTTCCAGATGCTACGAGCCGAGCCCACGCAGAGGTATTGATTGAGCAAACGAACAAGCAAAACGATTTCTTGTCGAGTTTTTGAAGTAGATCGACGGCATCGGAGGACAAGTTGGTTTATCTTCCCCTGGGTCCATCCAGCAACACGCTCGAATGGATCGACTCCAGATACCATCTCCCACATATGAATGAATGGAGCGACTGGATATCGCTCCCTCAGCACCAGAACCAGAGGTTATTTGCGGTCGCTGGTGCTTAGCGAGCCTCTGAACGGTATTTCAAAGAGCGAACCACGCGACCAGAAGAGGACCAGGGCAGAAGGAAAAAAGACCCACCAAGGCTGAGTTCTGCCAGACCGGTAGCGATTCGAAGGCGTCGTTGCGTGACGTTTAAACCTCTAGGCCGGCGCGGTCCCATTTCGCCAGATTTGCACTCGCTTCGTAGGTGCTCTCAAGAAACTGGTACAACGCTTGTTCAGGAGAAACGGCACACCGCACGTCGTCATACATCAGGATGAATTCGGAGAGCTGTGTGTTCCACGACGCTCCGGCGGGCCGCGGCTGTGCCGATTCGATACCGGCCGGCTGCGGCACTATGTAGCAATAATAGGCAGGGCCGTCCACCGCGCCGCCACCCGGCCAAAAACCGGCGCTGCACACCTCCCGCGAATATGCGGGACCGCTGATCACACCGCGCCGTGGCGGCGCCGGGCGGCCGGAAAATCGGGAACTGGCCAGATCGCAACTGCCCCAGAAGAAATGAACGGGACTGCACTTCCCGATGAACTTTGCACGGAATTGCCACATTACTTTGGCCGACGATACCAGGATGCGCCAGAATCGATTGACGTACTCGGCATCGTAGGATCGGTTGCCGAAATCGCGGTCGAACGGCAGGCGCGTCGCGACCTCCTGCGGCATTGGATTGATTCGCACCGCGATCCCGAGCCATGCGAGCAATTCGAAAATTCCTGCGTAAAAATCGGCTACCGCCTCAGCTTGGAGCGGCCGCGATGCGCATCTCCCGTCGCTCGCGCAAATCTCGACCGCATGCTTTTGGAAATCGAACTGGATCTCGAACACTCCCTGCGGGTATGGAATGGGCCCAGTGGTCAGACCGCGCGAGTTGACGTAAAGGGAAACGTGCCACCAGTGATTCAAAAGCGGGGAAAGAGCCATGCGGATCTTGCCGACGATTTGCGTCCACAAGTGCAGCGTGTGGTAGGTGTCCTGCCATTCGTTCAACGGAAGGGAAGGCCAACTCTTAAGATCACTCATAGCTCAGTGTCGCATTCCATTTACCGCGCGGATCTCCATGCAAACACGTTGAGTTGGAACCTGTCTCGCCGTGACGATAGGACCGATTTTCTTCTCGGCCACTCCCAGTTTCCCCCAGTGCTTTCGCAAACGGTCGGCCCACGGTTCTGCCCCATCCGCGACGTTGCTGGCGAACCAGTAGTGCCTGCACATCGAACTCTGGCCTATTGATCGCCCAAAACCGTATCCCAAGAACGTGCGCGATTGGGGGGTGGCCGCCGTAAACAAGGCGGCTCACCCCTTCCCGCTTCGCTCGGTACCCGGAATGCTCTAGAGTCCTCATGCGGGAAAAGTTTTACGGACTTCTGAAGCAATACTTGACGAGTCTCCGTGAATGCGATCTCTGTCAAGAGCAAGTGCTAGCGGCACCGGAAGGAACTGAGAGGGAACAGGCTAGTCGTAAGCTGGAGTTGGCTCGAAAGCGTTGTGCAGCACTCCGACGAGAGGTCCGGCGCTATCCAGACATCCACACGCTGCCCCGCGCAGGTGCGCCTAATAACCCACCACCGCGCTATAGTTGACGCAGGCGGGCTAATGTATCATTCAATCGAGTGGAGGCAGTATAATTCTTCGCGATCAGTGCGGCCAAGCGAAGGAATGTCAGCAAAAAGGAATTCCGTTTGAGGCGATTCAAGATTGCCCCCGCCATTCGAAGCACGCGCTGGCGGCCGATGGCCCGCCGCGGGAATCGCGCCCGTACTCACGCGGCTCAACTAGGTGGAACTGCTCGTCGGGATTTCTTTTGACCGCACCATTCGCATTGCTGGTTGTCTTTGAGACACGACGGCGCAAAGCGGCGAATTACTTAGAGCAAGACCCAAATGATCCCCGAAAGCGGCCGCGTCCGTGATCGAGGATTGCTGAAATCAGACTCAGCGCGAAATCTTCTCGGTATGTGCCACCCTGGACGTTCCGAACTTTCATGTTCGGCGCGCTGGGGGTGGCTTGCATCTGCACGTTTGAGTGGTACACGCTAATGGAACCGCCTCCCTCCGATTTCGAAAAAGGGATTTCCGTCCCACCTGCGTTCTCCTTGCATGAGCAATGAGGAGAACCGATGAAACAGTGGAGGCGCTTTCATCACACGCGAATGGTGGCTGTCGCGGTGCTAGTCGCGAGCGTGGTTGCGACCGTCGGGCAGGATCCTCACACTGCGGGGGCAGATGTTTATCCGATAGCGCCTGACAGGTCCTGTGTTCAGCAACGCACCAAGCTCGGTCCGGGACAACTTCGCCGATCTGCCATCCTGGGAACCAGATAATGATCAGATCGCGCACTTAGGGGGGATTCGACGCCGACGAAGAGTTCCTTAGGCCGTCGCAGTTTTCTTCAAAAGGCTGCTGCAGGCGCGGCCGGATTGGCCGCCGTAGAGCCGTACATTGCAATGGCCCAACAGACCACCCAACATCCAGAGACCTCCGGGCGAGTGCATGTCTCATCTAATCAACGCGTGGGCTCCGACTTCATGGTGGACGTGATCAAGACCCTGGGAATCGATTACATCGCCGCGAACCCTGGGTCGAGTTTCCGCAGCCTCCAGGAGTCTTTCATTAACTACGGAGGCAATAAGGATCCCGAGTGGCTCACTTGCTGCCATGAGGAATCGTCCGTCGCCATGGCGCACGGCTACGCCAAGATCGAGGGCAAGCCGATGATGATTATGGCGCACGGAACCGTGGGGCTACAGCATGCTTCGATGGCAATCTATAACGCCTATTGCCGTGCCATGAAGCCCTCGAGGCTTGTCGCGATGCGTACCGATAGTTTCATATCAACCTCAAATGAGACGATGCGCTTCCCGCCGAAGGGTCCCACGACGTCTCTCAGGCATATTCCCAGCGGCGCGCCATCCTGCGGGCGATCGCGAACAGAACGATGGCAATCCCCACGAGAACCAGCACCTGCGGCCACAGGTGAGAGATTGGCTCGTCACGCCAGAAGATCTTGGTGAATCCGTCAATCGCCCAGGCATTGATGGTCAGCAAGCCCGCCTTCTGCATTGCCTGCGGCATCAGGAAACGTGGAAACATGCTGCCGCCGATCGACGACATGACCAAAATGAGGAGCGTGGAGAGCGCGCCCAATTGAGCGCGCGTACGGCAGATGCTCGCCAGCAGCATGCCGAACGCGGCCACCGCGAAAGCCGTGCAGACGCCCATAACCACAAAGCCGGGAATATGCGACCAGAAGTCGAGTTTGAACACAGCCCAACCCCACAGGAACATCAGCACCAGTTGCGAGAAGGCCAGCAGAGAGTTGAAAATTAGCTTGCCCAAGAGCAGTGTGCCCATGGTGACGCGCGAACTGAGCACGCGGTCGAGCGTGCCGCTTTCCGCTTCGTCGAGCAAAGCGCCGGCTGCGCCGCTCGTCGTAAAGAGCAGGAACATCACGCCGATCGCGGCTGCGTAGAAAGAAACCATGGGATTGTTCTTGTTTTCGCCGACGACCGCGCGGGCTGTGACGGCGATGATACCGCCGGCGAATTGATCGAAGTTCTTCGACCCATGTTCAGCCATCACGTCGGGCATCGAGGTCATCGCGACCTTCTGGAGCAGGCCGACGATCATCTGGGGCGCAACGATATCGCTGCTGTCTTCGAGCAGATGGATCGTCTGGGGATTGGCGCCGGCAGGGCCAAACGAAATTGGGTTTGCGCCAAAGCCGTGCGGAATGATCACAGCGACGGGCGCGGTTCCGGCTTTGACCGCAGCTTCCGCGCTAATTGCCGTGTATTCGGGCTGTTCGGCCCCTTTGGCAGGGGCGGGCCGTGTTTTGACGACCAGCGAGCCTTCGCGCTCGAGGCCATGGACAAGACGTTGCGAGGCGCGGCTGTGGTCTTCATCTACGACGAGAACTTGGACTCTAGGCGTGGCGTCGCGGCGCCCGCCGAAGATCACAGCAAAAATGCTGAAGAAAACCACCGGCAAAATGAAGCTCAGCGCGAGCGCGCCCCGGTCCCGGCGCAGAGAAGCCGTGGCAGTGCGGACGATGGCGAGGATCAATCGCGTAACTCCCTTCCGGTTAAGTGCAGGAACACCGATTCGAGGTTCGGCTTGCGCAGTGTAACGTCGAGAAGTTCGAATCCGGCCTTCGCGGAGGCTTCGAGCAGGCTGCCAATCTCGGTGGCGTGCTCAATCGTGAACTCCGCCGAACCATCAACCACGTGCCCACCACGCTGAGTAACCCACTCGGCAATGCGTTCCTTTGTTCCCGAAAAACGCGCCAGCACCTGACTGCGCGAGCCAAAAGCGTTCATCACCAGCTCGGCGTTCGTACCGTGCGCGATAATCTTCCCGCGATCGATGACGGCGATCCGATCGCACAAGCGCTCGGCCTCCTCCATGTAGTGCGTGGTGTAGATGATCGACATGCCCTCAGCGCGCAGTTTCTCGATCATGTCGAAAATGTGGTTGCGCGACTGTGGATCGACGCCCACAGTTGGCTCATCCATCAGAACCAGCTTGGGCTGATGGATGAGGCCGGCGGCCATGTTGAGGCGGCGCTTCATGCCTCCGGAGAGGTTCTTGACGAGTTCGCCGGCGCGATCTGCGAGCGTCGCCCAGCCGAGGCACTGCGCCACATTCCAGTCTAGCGCTGCGCCACTGAGTCCGTGATACCGGCCGAACGATTGCAGGTTCTCGCGGCATGTGAGCCGGGGATAGAGCGCCAATTCCTGCGGGATCCATCCGAGGGCGTTGCGCGCAGACCTAGAACCGGCTGGCGCGCCGAAGACTGAGATTGTTCCACCGTCAGGAATGACGCGACCCACGATACTGCGGATCAACGTGCTCTTGCCGGCTCCATTCGGCCCGAGCAGCCCGAGGCACTCTTGGCCATGTAGTTCGAGGGTGACGCCATCGACCGCGGTCATCCGGCCGAAGCGCTTGATCAGCGCATCAACACGCAGAGGAGGCGACGAACCGCTGATGGATGTGGCTGGGGCAGGCAATGGCACGATCCTCGTAGCTCTACGATACTTGAAATCGGTTGTAGCACCGGCGATTGGCCCGTCGAATGCAAATATGCTGGTCGGAACCGGCGTCCTACGGGGCCGGTTTCATTGGTTCCACCGCGAATGGCGCCTGTTAAGGGTCCGCCTCGTCTCCGTCGCTCAGGGCGTTTCGACCGTGGCACGGCAACCGCCTCGTCCCCTGAGCTGATTTCCAATTACTGCCTGCCATCGCCGGTTGTGGTGCTCCTCTTGGCCTTTGCGACCATATTCTGCACGTCCTGGAGAAGGGCTTGCGAATCCATAACCACGCCATCGCGGATCGTATATTTGACGCCTTTCACCTGTACCGCACGGCCGTCGGGTGACTGGCGTGTTGCACCGGTCCCGTACATGATCTTGAAGTCGTCCAGCGGATTCGACGTGACTATCGCCAGATCGGCCGTATAGCCTGCGCGGATCACACCGAGTTGATGATTCCCAAGCGAAATCGCACCGACTTCGGTAGCGGAGTGCAGAGCTTCCAGAGGGCTGAATCCAGCCTGCTCCAGCAGTTCTAGTTCGCGAATCGTTCCAAACCCCCACAATGCATAAATCGAGCCAACGTCGGAACCGACTGCGACCTGGCCACCGCGATTCTTGAAATCGTTCACAAAGTCCATCCAGCGGTGATACATTTGCGCCCAGTCGCCTTCATTGGTCGAGGTCCAGTGGTAAAAGTAGGACCCGTGGCTCTTTGGATTCGGCTGCCAGTGCGCCATAACCTCCGGCATCGTGAATTTCTCGTGCCACGGAAGGGCCTTGGCCCGTTCCAGATCGCGATTGGCTTCGTAGACAACCATGGTCGGCACCATCGTGAAGCCGGTTTTCGCTTGGGTCGCCAGCAGCGAATCAATCACTTCGGCGTGCAGCTTCTTGAGATCGGATTGGAGCCACACCGCCCCCGTTTGGTAGAAACGGTCGGGTTCGCTCGAATAGTTGTAATCGGCGGGCAATCTTTGGATTTTTTGATCGGTGAAGGAGGACTCGGCGTAGCCGTAATGATGCTCGATTGTGCTGGCGCCTTCAGCCGCGACTTTGACCGCATTCATTGGATACACGGCTTCCTGCGCGATGTGTACCGCCAACCCCATGTGCTGTTTGTGCACCTCGTCCGCGACCGCCTTGAAGATGTCGGGATATTCCCCCGGCAGGCCGGCCATTTTGACGCCGTCCACACCCTTACTCTTCCATTCACGGACGATCGCAGCCGCATCCTTGGCGCTCTCGAAGCGCGGATCTTTCGGATCCGATCGCCAGAACGGATAGATGTAGAGCCGTGGAGCAACCACCTTGTTTTCCGCCACACGCTGCTTCTCCTCGACCATCTGCTCCGGCGTCATCTGGCCGAGGTTGAACGTGCGCACCGTGGTGACCCCATGCCCGAGCAGGAGCTTGTACTGATACTCAAGGGGGACGCCGGCGCTGTTGTTAAGGTGCATATGCATGTCGATAAGGCCGGGGATGACGTACATCCCGGCGGCATCGATCACCCGGGCGCCACTCGGGGCCTGAAAGTTGGCGCCACCTTCACGAGCGCGTGACACCGCGTCGCCTGCAACAACTTGGCTGATTATGTTTTTCTTGATGATGATGTTGACCGGACCCCTTGCAGGCGCGCCGGTACCGTCGATGATCGTCGCGTTGCGTATGATCAACGTATCGTAGGGACCTGTAACTTGAGGTTCCGATTGTGCGAAGGCGCCGTACGGCGTCATCAGCGCGGCAAGCGCCATAACGGACCTTGCAATGGGCGGAAATTTCGCTTTTACGTCTCTGTGTCCGATTCGAAATATTTTCATGTCGTTACTCCAGAACTCAGCCGGCGAGCAAAAGGAGGCGGCTCGTGGACTAGATCATCTTACCAGCGTACGTAGCTCATGGAGTACAACAGATCTTCAGAGCCGAGTCAATAGGGGCGGGTTAAAGCGCGCACGCGAAACGGATTGGCGCGCTGCTCTTCGAGAACGAACAGTCAGCACTAACATGAAAGCAAAGCGCGATAATCGTGAAGAAGATTTTGCTCTGGCTGATCGTCGGAGGCGTCGTCATGATCGGCTTTTTGTTCTATCGCTCCCGGTCGGGGACGTGCCTGAACGTCACAGTGGACGCGGAGCGGATCATCGAGAAGGCGAAGCGGCGCTGATTGGCGTCCTCGTTTCCTTTTTTTTTCAACGTGAGCGCCTCGGGTTCACCTCCAGATCGGCTCGTGCACAGAAAAGCAATCAGAGGACCAAATCCCACGTCACAGTCAGAACCTAGCGATGATTCCGCATTGTCACCGCATCACAAGCAACCTTTCGCGAGCCGAGCGCTTTGGCACACCGCCGTTTCGTACATGCTGCGGCCCAGCACCGCCGCGTTCGTGTGAAAGAGTCTGTTCAGATGGGCTTGGCACTTGGAACCGAAGATGCTGGTGTGAGGAGTAGGTGCCTATGAAAATGCTGCCGATGGTCGTTTTGCTCTGCGGCGCGCTCGCGCATGCCCAAGAGTCCGCGTCAAATCCCTCCCCAACCTCAGGCAAGGAGATGTTCATTCCTTATTGGCCGCCTGTCATGGCATTGGCGGCAAGGGAGACGGTCCCGCTGCTTCCGTGTTCCGGAGGCGACCTTCGGACCTGACGAAACTTGCACAAGAAAACGGCGGAAAATTCCCCGGCGCCGCAGTCGCGCACCTTTTCCACAAACTGCGGGTCTTTGGAGAACTTAAAATTTTCGACGCGGTGCGGCTGCAATCCGAACGCATGCCAGATGCGCACGATCGCCGTCTGCGACAGGCCAGTTTTCTTCGCCATCAGCCGACTGCTCCAGTGCGTGCTGTTTTCCGGCATCGACTCCAGCGTCTTGGTGACCACCTGCTCGACCTGTGCGTCTGTAATCGATCGGGGAGCTCTCAGCCGCGTTTCGTCCAGCAAACCTTCCAGCCGACTCACCCGAAAGCGTGCATGGGCTCAACAAGGCAGCATCATCCGAAGTGTCATTCTTCGACGGGATCCTTCAACCTCCAGCGCTGCACTGGCGCACCTGGAGCAGGGAGCCCGGGTGCCCTCGTTGATGCAGCCGCTGACGCCGGGTTTCTTCACGTGGAGACTGAAGACGACCAGGTCGGCTGGGTTTTCGCGAAATACGTCAGCGTCTCGGCGGCCTCCGCACCTAGGCTAAGGCTACGGACCTCAGCGCCGCCTCGGGTGCTCAGTGTGACGCCAGTCCATGGAGCCATGTCTGCCGCTTCGGCGCGGTATATTTTGATATGGCCCCTTTGGAGGTCGAATGGATGCAGAGATAAACCGGAGCTTGATTCGCGGTGGCGTGAGCATCCATGAACAAGCGCTTGTGGAAAGTAGCTCGATCGGCTCCGGCACCCGGATTTGGGCTTTTGCCCATGTTTTATCGGGAGCCGTGATCGGGCGGGACTGCAACCTGTGCGATCATACGTTTTTCGAAAACGACGTGATCATTGGCGATCGCGTGACCATCAAGTGCGGCGTCCAAGTTTGGGACGGCGTTCGCATCGGCGATGATGTGTTCGTCGGACCAAATGCAACTTTCACGAATGATCGATTCCCGCGCAGCAAACAACACTTGGCATCCGCGCAACGGCCGCGAACCATCGTAAGACAAGGCGCCTCGATCGGCGCAAACGCCACGATCCTTCCTGGCCTCACCATTGGCGAGCGTGCGATGGTCGGGGCGGGCGCCGTCGTTACTCGTGATGTACCGGACGACAGCATTGTGGTTGGCAATCCCGCCCGCATCGTGGGCTACGTGGGAACGACCAATTACGCCGCTCAACAGTGTCCTGTCCCCGAACCGCTTGGCTTCGCCGCCACGGCTGTCAACGGCGTCACGCTCTGCCGCTTGCCGCGGGTAACCGATCTTCGCGGCATGCTCTCCTACGGTGAAGTCAATAAGGAGATTCCGTTCAAGATCGAGCGCTATTTCCTGGTTTACGGCGTGCCAAGCCGCGATGTGCGGGGTGAGCACGCCCACAGGCAGCTGCATCAATTTCTAGTTTGCGTAAATGGCTCGTGCCATCTCGTCGCGGACGACGGAGTCGCGCGGCAGGAATTCACTCTCGACGATCCGTGTCTCGGTATCCACGTTCCGCCCTTGGTCTGGAGTGTGCAATATAAGCACTCGAAAGATGCGGTTCTTTTGGTATTCGCTTCCGACCGTTATGATCCTGCAGATTACATACGGAATTACCAGGAGTTTCTTGCCGCGGTGCGCGGATGATTCTTTCCAACGATTTTCAGCGACAGTGGAGCGATGTTCGGACCGACGTGCTTCGGGCCACGGAGGACTTCGGCGCAAGCGGGATCTATATTCTTGGCGACAACCTCAGGCGCTTCGAAGTGAATCTTGCTTCGTACTGGCATCGGCAGCACGCAATTGGAGTCGCAAGCGGGCTCGACGCCATCGAGATCTCGCTTAAGGTTCTCGGATGTGGATCGGGCGACATCGTGTTGACCAGCCCGATCTCCGCGTTCGCCACCGTGCTCGCGATTCTAAAACTGGGCGCGACGCCGGTGTTCGCCGATTGCGATCGCTATGGCTTAATCGATCTCGCAGCCTGCCGCGAGCTGCTGCAGCGCAATCGCAAAATTCGTTACTTCGTACCCGTGCATCTCTATGGTCACGCCCTTGATTCCCTCGCCCTGCACAGTTTAAAGGCCGAATTCGATCTGATGGTCGTGGAAGACTGTGCACAGTCCATCGCGGCGCGCTTTGCCGGCAGGCCGGCCGGAACCGTAGGTCAACTCGCAGCCACCAGTTTCTATCCGACCAAGAACCTTGGGGCGATGGGCGATGGGGGAGCCATCCTGACCGATTCTGCCGAAATTGCCGAGGACGTTCGTAAGATGCGCGACTATGGCCAAAGTAGAAAGTACGTCCACGACGTGATCGGATATAACAGCCGGCTCGATGAGCTTCAAGCGGCCTTTATGGACCGGGCGTTTCTGCCGCGTCTCGATGCCTGGATCCAGCGCCGGCGCGACATCGCTCGCCGGTACTGCGGCGAGGTGCGCAATCCGCACATCGCCGTTCCCGGCGTTCCCGACGGTTCGGATTCGTCGTGGCATCTCTTTCCTGTCATCGTTGCGGCCGACAGGAAACTCGATTTTCGCGACCATCTTAAAAATAAGGGAGTTCAAAGCAGCGAGCATTACCCTCTTGCATTGGTAGAACAGCCGGCGCTTTGCCGGTCTGTTATGGATCAAGGGAACGAATGTCCAAAGGCCCGCCGATTCTGCCAGGGCGAGGTCAGCCTTCCCATTCATCCCTATTTGTCCGACCATGAAGTAACACAGGTTATTGGCGCAGCAAACAGCTGGGCGGGCTAGGATGTTGTCACTGATTATTCCTCTTTACCGAAGCGAAGAAAACCTCGACCGGTTGTTCCGGGAGCTTTTGCTACTGGCGCCGAAAGTGCCCACGAAGTTTGAGGTGGTGTTCGTAATCGATGGTAGTCCGGATGGATGTGACGCGGTGCTCGCAAAGGCCGCGCCGGCGTTTTCCTGGAGCTGCCGTGTTGTGCACCTCAGCCGAAATTTCGGCGCGTTCGCCGCGATAGCCGCGGGGCTGCGCTACGGAGATGGCGAGTATTTTGCGGTTTTAGCCGCGGATCTTCAAGAACCTCCCGAATTGGTTCTCGATTTTCTCGGTCGCATGATGCGGGCTGAGGCGGACCTGGTCTTCGGCGTTCGCTCCAGACGATCGGATCCATTCCTGTCAGCGTTGCTTTCGAAACTCTATTGGCGCGTGTATCGGGGCATGGTGAATGGCGAAATTCCGTCCGGGGGCGTGGATGTGTTCGGTTGCACTCGCCAGGTCCGCGATCAGCTTCTGCGATTCAAAGAAGTCGATACCAGCTTGATCGCGTTGCTGTTTTGGATCGGATTTCGCCGCGCCTTCGTCGAATATGAGCGGCGCCCGCGGAAGGAGGGCAGGAGCTCCTGGACTTTCGCGAAAAAGATCCGTTACGCCGTGAACAGTGTGTTCAACTTCACCGACCTGCCGGTCCGCATATTGCTGGTAACTGGTAGCATCGGCACGGCAGTGGCCGTGTTAGTCGCGATCACGATCCTGGCAGCGAAGCTGCTGGGAGATATCCCGGTCCCAGGATATGCCGCGACCGTGCTTTCGATTGTCTTCTTTGGCGGATTGACCGCCTTGGGGCTTGGCATCGTGGGCCAGTATCTCTGGATCACGCTTCAAAACACGCGCAACCGTCCTAATTTCATCGTCCGGAGTGTTGACGAATACGTTGTGGATCAGAAAGCAGCTCCACAATGGCGAGCGGCTGGCGTTTCGCCAGAGGGAGGTCGTTCAGCGCCTCCGCCTTCGTCATCATGAGAATGGATTTCGAGAGCTAAATCTCATCCAGCAGCAAATCCTCACAAGCTTGGCAATAGATAGCGCCGGACAATGCCATCCGACAGGATGGGCGGAAATCGTGTGATCGGCGGAGGCTTCAAATGGATGACTCCTGCCGGAATGTCCAATGAGCCCTGAAGTCTGGTCAAGACACCATCGTTTGCGAGAATCACCACCATATTTCCCTGAGGAAGCGCTTCCCATCCCGGAGGAACCACCGAGGGGAGCCGCATCCAGTACAGGTTTCCGCTTCTATTCTGAACGTTACCGCGCCAGGACGGCGGGAGGACGTAAAGCATCGGTGGATCCGTCCACGAAGTTCGATACAACATTCGAGGCACAACCGTATCCGCCCAGGAGTGACTCGGCATGATCCATGTGAAAGGCAGATCCAGAGGCTTTGCGGCTTCCACAACAATCAGAGTTCCATTGACTGCATCGGGAACTATGGTCGTGATGTTCTCCCAGAAAAGCTGCTGATTCCTCCACGATTCTTCGTATTGCGCGCGAATCAAGCTGCCCCAGGCGCCGAATCCTCCAAGGGACAAAACGATCATGGCAAAGCCGACGAATGGCAGCTTCAGTAGGCGTAAGCCCGCGATGAACAGCATTCCACAGGCCGCGATGCAAAATGCGAGCCCAACGCCGGCCGCAGTGTGCACCAGGGCCACCATTCCCGCTGTTTCGCTGGCAGGATAATAGGGGTCGAGGAAGAAGACCAGGTAGTTAAGATCGAAAATGATCAAGCCAGCGCAAAACACGCGGACATAACCCGCCAATAGTTCGGGCGCCGGTTGCCTTTCGCCGCTGAGCGCGCTCAAAATCGTCTTCACCTTCCAGCGGCCCGACGCGACATTGGACACTCCGAGAATAAGAATGAAGCATATTCCGAGTAATACGATAAGAGCCAGCAACGTACCGGCGACTTCCGCGCGCAGAGGGCGTGTCAGCGACTGTATGGTTCTGGTGCCCATGAGTTGAAGATGCGTCATCGGCCCCACCGTGGCGCTCTTGAGCGAGCGATACAACACGTTGCGCGCGTCCGCCACCATCGCCTGACTGCGGGACTCATTCATCCATCGGGAGCGAACGAACAAATCAGAGATCACGATACCGATAACGATGAAGGCGTTCTTCACCATTTCCGGAAGCAGGCGACGCCGGCTCACCGTCAAGATAGGCGCTGCCAGAAAACCAAGAATCGCACACTCGTGAAAAAGAAGCGAACAGAACAAAATAGCGTAAGCCGCGACGTGCTTACCGTGACCGTACAGGATTAGAGCCGCCAGCGTTAGCGCGATGGCGGTCTGGTAAAAGGCTGCGCCCGTGTACTGAAGCCGGACGGTGTCGACTGGTGAAATTGCGTAGGCAATGGCGGCGATGAATCCCGCCAAGGGTGTCGTTATCCCTGAAACAATCTTGTGGATCAGATAGGAGTTTAGCGCGACCACGATGAACGGCAGCAGGTAAATCGCGTGAATTCCTCCCACATGGACCAGGATATAGGCGGCTAACCAGCTTACAACCGCGCCCAATGGCCGCCCATTGGGCCACGCCATAAGCCAAGCGGCACACTGATGCCAGACCTGGCCGAACGGCAGCGATGCCGGATACCCGACATTGTAATAGTCGTCATTATACAGCCCGAGATGGGGCATCGCACGAAAATAGACGAGCCATAGAGCAATGACGACACCGCATGCGCTGACGAGATCGGTCCTGCCCCCGGTTGACGACGAATCCTGCCCTAGGCCAGAAGCCGCCGTAGTTTGATGTGCAGCCATAGAGTTCCTTCCATCCTAACCGACTTGGGATCACACATGCAGACCGCGGCTTGGATGGCGAGGAAACTCCAATCAGTCCGGCGTGGTTTGGCTTCGCGCCACCAGTCTTGATCGAAGCCGGACGGGTACGGGAGGGTATAGCGGGGTGGCGCCCACAGGTTAAACATGGCGGACCGAAGCTCGCGAGCGGGCCGTTGAAAACCTGCAGCTGGTGCGCGTCCTCGCAGGTCGCGGCTCGGCAGGTGCGCTAAAACTTGCGGGCGCGCCTCCCAGCCGCGCGCGTGAGCAAACATTTTCGGAGTTCATCAACGAGCCCTTAGGGAAAGCTTTGATATCCTATCATTCCTATGTTGCAGTCATTGGTTCCCATTCTGCGGTGTCCCGTTTGCGCAACTCAAGAAGCGCACCTCGACTTGCATACCTTCCAATGCGGGCAGGCGGGACACGTTGAAGATGGCGTTTTGGTATGCCCGGCATGCCGGTCTTGGTACCCTATCGAAAACGAGTTACTTGAGCTCGTGCCGCCGCGTCTCTTGTATGCCCACGACCATGCCGGGTTCGTAGATCGTTTTCGCGACGAGCTGGACGCTCTCGGGCTGAAGGCACCCGGAAACGACAGCGGGGCTGACGTAGCTGGGCAGGAAGCTCAGCGGCGACATTTCGACTGGTATGCAGGCAATGAGCTTCAGACCTATAATGCGTACCAAAAGAGTCCGTTCTGGGTGGCGTTTGACGCAGCCACGTTTTCGAAATGGAGTGCTGAGATCCGTCCCGGCGGCGTGATCCTGGACGTAGGTTGCGCGGACGGTAGAAGCTGTTTCCCGTTTGTCAAATGCGGTAACACCATCGTCGGTTTTGACATCTCGAAGGCGTTGGTACGACAGGCCATTCGGCGGGCGGCGTCTCTCAACGCACAGGCGTCGACGACGTTCTTTGTCGGTGATGCCTCCGCCCTGCCAATCCGCGACAATACCGTCGAGTATATGGTGATATACGGAGTTTTGCATCACGTGCCGGATCCGGCTGTGACTTGTCGGGAGGCCTATCGGGTACTGAAACCGGGCGGGTTGTATTTCGGAAGCGAAAACAACGTGACCGTTTTCCGAGGCATATTCGATTTACTGATGAAGCTGAAACCGATCTGGAAAGAAGAGGCGGGTAAGCAGCCCCTTATATCGAGCCGGCACATCCAGAAATGGCTGGGGGGTTTGGCGGTTTCCTTTAGGTGGCGATCGAGCGTGTTCTTGCCTCCCCAAGTGATCAATCTGCTTGGCCATCGATGGGCTCCTGGAGCGCTGGAATTGTCCGACAAGTTGTTCACTGCTGTTCCAGGCCTGCGAACTCAGGGCGGACTGATCTCATTTGAGGTCAGAAAAGAGCCTTCAGAATCTCAATGAGAAGAGGCGAACAATGGTTACTCCGCTCGCCGCTTCCATCGCATGGATGTACTAGTCTAGCCGCCGAAATCGCGGTCCGCGCCTTCCTGCATGTCGATGGGCAGCTCCGTGCGGATGCGTTTGCCCTCGCGGCAGGCAATGCCGAGCCGCTCCAGCTCTTCCGCCGCAGCGGATGCCTTCGCCAGCGGATGGCAGGTGGGGATCGGTTTTCGGCTGCTGCAACTTCAAGCGTGGACGATAGGCACAGCATCTTCATTGTACTCACGAAATTGTCCTCATCGACACTGGGCAAGGCTCTTGAGGAGACTCAAAATGCCGAATCGCCTTGAGATGGTTGTCAGGGGGCAACGCCAGACGGCGTTACCCAACACGCCCGATTTTACGAGCCGCACTTTGCCGGCGGACGGCTTTTTTATGGAAGGGATCCCGCAATTCCTAATAGAGGTAAGAATCTTTCGCACCGCGCACTTGTAAGCAAATCGGAAACAAATGTGATCCCGCAACGAAATCTATGCAGAAATTACTCACATTCACCCCACGTAGAGCGGGTTCGCCGAATTCGCCGCCGTTCACGGCGGTGATCACCGCATCGGCGATCACGTCGCCGACGTGAGGTGGCGATGGAAACGATTTGCGGCGCCGCCTCACTATTTATTTAAGCTGGGACAGGTTTGCAGATTGAATACGGAGGATAAGACTTGCTTTCATTCATGAAGCTAATGCTCCTATCCGCGCTCGTGGCGGCGGCTCATGGGCAGGACCGGCACGACTGGCAGTCGGTTTCACAGTTGCAGGCCGGGGAACGCGTTCACCTGTCTCTGATA
The DNA here is from genome assembly GCA_963842485.1 of Terriglobia bacterium. GTDB lineage: Bacteria > Acidobacteriota > Terriglobia > Bryobacterales > Bryobacteraceae > Palsa-187. The sequence goes on from CAWJHI010000126.1 coordinate 160,615, forward strand.
ATGGGGTCCGTGAATGGCGCGTTCCACGCCTGGACGGCGCAGGACGTGACGGTCGGGACGGTTACGGCAAAACGAGAGGACGTGCTCAAGATAGAGCGGTATCGTCATGGCGGGTCACGGGCCAAGCACATCGGTGTCGGCGCGCTGATCGGATTTGGCGGCGGATTCGCGATTGACGCGTCCGTGAGCGGCTGTGGTGGTGGTCTTGGCCCCTGCTTTACGCGCCCAGAGGGGGCGCGGTTGTCGGAGGTGCGGGCGCTGTGATCGGCGCCCTGGTTGGTGCGATCCTTCCCGTGCACTCCAAGGAGCTTATTTATACGGCAAGATAATTACTTCCGACTGTTTGTGGCCGTCGCCCTGGTGTTGGTGCGTTCGGGCTTCGGGCAGAATTACACCATCTCGACCGTCGCGGGCACTGGCTGGGACCTTCCTGGGCTTTCCGCCAACTTGTCGAACCTCGAAGGTGTTGCGGTGGACGGTGCTGGGAACATATTCATGACGCTTGCTACTTATTCCGTCGTGGTGCGATTGGACTTGAGCGGGCAGTTGTCCCTGGTGGCGGGGAACGGAACTTTAGGCTTCAGCGGCGATGGCGGCCCGGCGACCCTGGCGCAGCTCTCCGGTCCCACTGCCGTTGCGCTGGACGCCTCGGGCAACGTGTACATCGAAGACACCGGTAATAATCGCATCCGGATAGTGTCGAACCGAGTAATCACCACCGTGGCCGGAGGCGGAACGGGCGACGATGGTCCGGCTACCGGCGCCCATCTGAATTTTCAAACCATGGGCCCCGGCATGACGCTGGATCGCGCGGGAAACATCTACTTCGCGGACTATACGAATTCTACGCGGATTCGCAAAGTGTCCAACGGAACGATCACCTCGGTCGCGGGCAACGGACAGGAGAATTTCTTTGCCTGTGCCGTGGGGGCGTCGGGTCCTGACACTGGAAAAGCAACTAGCGTTCCGCTCGATAATCCTCGCGCGGTCGCCGTGGATGCCGCGGGGAACATCTATTTCACGGAAGGCGGCGCCGGGCCATTCCGAGTACGCAAAGTGTCCAACGGGAACATCTCGACCGTGGCGGGCGGCAATACGGGACTTCCTGGCTCGCCGGTGGTCGCCGATAACATCCCCGCGACCAGCGCGACGCTCGAGTTTGCTGCGTACAACACGATACAGCGGGGAACCTTTATATTCCGCACGAGTACAGGGTGGGGGCGCCGCCCGGCGGGGTGTATCGCGGGGACATCGAGTCTACCCCTTCATTTGGCCGTCTGCGCAAGGTGTCGAACGGTGTCATCACCACGCTAGCCGGATCAAGCGTCGACAGCGGCTTGGCCACGGGAGCGCAGTTAAATCTGCCCGCCGGGGTCGCGGTGGATGGCGCGGGGAACCTCTATATCGCGGACGGCAACGGCATCATCCGCGAGGTGTCGAACGGAATCATCAACACGATCGCGGGAACGCGCCTCGGCGGTGGTTGCGGCTGCGATAGCGGCCTCCCCTCGAGCGTCACCATAAACCCAACAGGGATCGCCGTAGATTCCAACGAAAACGTCTTCATCGCCAGCGGCGTCGGTCTTGAGCTATCCCTGGAGGGCCGCACCGGCCCGGCGGTCAACCCGGTGGCCAGCCCGAGCGGCCCGGGTAGCTTTATCGGCGTCGCTCTGGATACCGCCGGAAATTTATACCTCGCCAACTTCCTTGGTAATCAGATTCAGGAGTTGTCTAACGGAGTGTTGACCACCATCGCCGGCACCGGAACGCCAGGCTACAGCGGTGACAACGGCACGGCCGCCAGCGCCCGGTTGTTTACTTCGCCGATATCGGCAACCAGAGCATCCGGAAGATTTCGAACGGAGTGATCACCACTGTAGCCGGCAACGGGACCGCCGGGTTCAGCGGCGACAATGGCCCGGCCACCAGCGCACAGTTGAACCTTCAGTCTGGCGCGGTCAACTGTTGCCTCCCCGTCAATCCTTCCCCCCGATTGCCCGGCGGCCTCACCCTGGACGCGTCCGGCAACCTTTTCATTGCGGATTCGGGCAACCAGCGCGTGCGAACGGTATCGAACGGCGTGATTAACACCATCGCGGGCACGGGAACGCCTGGTTATAGCGGTGACGGCGGTCCCGCATCCAGCGCCCAATTCAACAACCCTTCGGGGATCGCGATCGATACCGCGGGCAAGATCTACATCTCCGATTCCAGCAACGGCCGCGTTCGTCTCCTTACCTCGAACTGCACTTACAACGTCGGGCCTTTATCGGTCACTGTCCCCGCGTCGGGCGGCACGTTCCCGATTTTGGTCCAAACCGGCGCGTCCTGCTCCTGGTCGATCGAAGGCTTGCCGAACTGGATCACCCTATCGATACGGCTTCCAGGCGCTGGACCGGCCGTGGTCTATTTGGTGGTCGCCGCCAACGCCGGCGGCGGGCGCGCCGTAGGCGTGACGATCGCCGGTCAGCCCGTCTCGATCTCCCAGGCACCCGCGCCCCCTCCTTGCACTTACAACGTCAGACCGTTGTTCGTCCAAGTTCCGCCCACGGGGGGCACCTTCACGCTAATCGTTCAAACCTTCCCGTATTGCACATGGTCCATCACGGGATTGCCGACCTGGATCGTCCTGCCTCCTTTCCTGCAACCAATCGTCGGCAGCGGCAGCATCCTTCTGACGGTTACCCCCAATCAGCCCCCCCCAACATCGCCTACCTCCTTGTGGGCGGGCAGACGATCACGGTGACGGAAGGCCCGGCGCCCGGATTCGGGCCGGTGATTTCCTCGGTCACAACCGCGGGCGGCGAAAGCCTCACCATTGCGCCCAACACCTGGATCGAGATCAAGGGAGCCAGTCTCGGGCTGCCGGAAAATCGCACCTGGCAGAGCTCGGATTTTGTGAACGGACAGATGACTGCGTCGCTGGACGGCATCATCGTCTCGATGAATGGCGAGAGCGCCTACGTTTATTACATCGGCCCCAACCAGATCGATGTATTGACGCCGCCCGATCTCGCCCCCGGGCCGGTGCAGGTTGTGGTGACCGTGGCGACGGTGTCCAGCCCGACGTTCGCCAGCCCCGCGCAGCCGCTCTCGCCGTCTTTGTTCGTCTTCAACGGAGGGCGCTACGTCGCCGCCGCTCATGCCGACGGAAGTCTGCTGGGGCCAGCTGGTTTGTATCCGGGTTCCACACCGGCCACACCAGGCGAGACGATTCTGCTTTTTTGCGAACGGCTTCGGGCCGGTGAATCTTCCCGTTATCAAGGGATCGGTCTCGCAATTGGGAATCTTGTCACCGCTGCCAGCGATCACGATCGGTGGCGTAATCGCGGCGGTGTCGTTTGCGGGATTGGTCGCGCCGGGCGAGTTCCAGTTTAACGTAACGGTGCCGTCGAGCCTGGGAAACGGCGACCAATCCATCGTTGCTACTTATGATGGCCAGACGACGCAGGTTGGAACGTTAGTCACCGTGCACAATTGAGTTGCGGATGAAGGAGGGCTAACAGATGAATTGCCCAGCAATCGTTTTTCTGGCGGCTGCCTTTTCCAGCGCCGCTGTGGCTGATCAGTCCGGCAACATGACCCTCACCTCGAATACATCGTTGAACCTGGACACCGGCGCGATCTCCAGCGTCGGGGGCGACGTTTTTTGGAACGGGACGGCGCTTGCTGCGCAGGGGCACTACCAAGCGCCGTTCTCCGATCGCCATCGGAGTTGTCGGCGGCGAGAGCCGTGAGACAGAGTCGTGAAACACCTCAAGCCGGCATCTATTGGGCATCACCCATCGCTAAACATGGGGATCGGAGAGCAAGCGGCGCAGCCTCATTTGGTTGGAAAACCTTCAGGAGGGGGAGTAGACAATGTGTCCTTCGCGGCTGTACGGCGCTCTTTGACAAAACCTGCTATATATTCGCTAAAGGCGATTTTTGGAGCGGCGCGCCCAAAGTGGAGGTGCTTAATGTGGCGGCTATTGTCCGTGCTTCCCCCCTGCGGGATGCCAGCATTGTGCGCGGAAGTGTGTGACAGTCTGCCGACCTGGTCCCCAAAATGGTCCGCCGAGCATCGGTCAGAACCGAAGTACGACCTACGTCCCCAATCCTTCCAGTTATCCGTAAAAAAGGGTGGACCTGCGTTCCGCATCACGGTTCGTCCCTTCTCCCCTCAAGTCTATGGTGACCCGCCGATTCACACAGGCGACATTGAGGTGGCTCGCTGCCAGGACGGAAAGCAGCTTCAGTCACTACCGATGATGGCGGGGAATCCAATTGATTTTGCCGCCAGCTTCCAAGCGGAGGATATCAACTTTGACGGATATCTTGATTTCTCAGTTCTAAGGGAAATTGCCGGGAGCTTTAGTAGCAGGGACTAATGGGTCTACGATCCGGCTTCCGGGCTCTTCGTACAGAACGCGTTGACACGGGAGTTGAGTGAAAACTGCTTCGCCGCGGTACATGGCGACTGTTGGAACGCATATCTCATCGACTTCGATCCAAAAAAGCACGAGATCAGCACGAACCACTTCGGCTTGGGTAATATGGGCTGTGGAGCGGGAGCAGATCGTTACCGCGTCGAGAATAATCGCTTGATGCTTATTCACAAAGAGGAGATTACGCAATGGGGGCCTTATCTTCCACGCGACTGCGAAGTGACGGTTTCTGATCTTATCGGCGACACCATGCGTGTTACCGGGGTGCGGCGGGGTAATGCTCCGTATCCGTTCTGAGCCACCGCCTTCTCAATGTCCAGCCGCTCAGTCGCGAGACTCGCGGGAACCGGTTTCGCCTGTTAGTGGAGACCTCTTGTACGAACGTCCGCTCGATGGCCATCAGGGCGGGCTATTCAGCAATACGGGCCAGGGACGACAACAGGTAGGGGGGCAGACCAATTCGCAATGCAGAAAGCCGTAATCATCACCGCCGTCCGATGGTACGGCTATCGCAATTGCTATGGCGATCCGGGGATATCGCAAGCATTCGAGATTAGTTTCTTCTTGGATAAGGAAGGGTTGCCGGCCGGCGAACCGATCTACACAAGACGAGTGCAAGCCCGTATTCGCGAAACCAAAGCGAACATCACCGACTCCTTCGGTAACCATTTCGAAATGTATGTCTACAGCGCGGACTCTCTGCCGCCCCTCTCGATTCCTGCGGGCCAGCGCACATGGGTGGTGATATCGCAAGGGTCCGCCTATTGCAATTTTCTCTGGAACCGCAGTAGCTCTATCGACGGTGAGACTGGTGCGTCGGGCATCGACAATGTCGGCGATATCGATCGTTTCTCCAGCTGGGCCCCTTTGAAAGATCACCTGGCGTTCGCGCTTTATGGGCGGAAAATTGAGACGGTCGCACATTAAATCCTAGGTTGAATGGCCCTGGGGTGAGCAGAGGTGGCCAGCACAGGATACTCGATCAGGAAGGAAATCGCGCCGGAGTCGCCGGATGAAACTGAGGACTCTCAGACTAAATGCGCGACCATCTCAATTTCCGTTCCGCCTTATCATCAACAGACCGCTGAAGCGCCAGCACGCGGCGGCACCAGGGAGTCTCCACTTGGCCGTTTAGTTGGCGACTCGTATACGTGATCAAACTCCATCCCGAGGGGAACCCGTGGGGTTACTCCCACGACGCCATCACGGAAGCATTAGGAACGAGAACGCGCTAGGCGTTGAACAGATCACTTCACCTCGACAACCCTCTAGGTCTATTCGGCCGCCTTGGCCTTGTCATCGGAGGAAGGGAGCTTTAGCCCCGGCACGATCATCGGAACCTGCGTCTGGTATCGCCGGTACGCCTCTCCATGAAATGACACCAGATCCCGCTCTTCAAACGCGATGCCCACGAATATGTATCCGGTGGTGGCGATCGCAAAAAGCACGTGCCCGGCGGTCATCGACGGCGTGAACCAGAACGCCATCAGAAAGCCTAAGTAGATCGGATGACGGACCAGCTTGTAGAACAGGGGCGTGCGAAAACCCGGGTGGGTGTATGCTTCGTTCCTCAGATTCACATAAACCTGCTTCAATCCGAACAGGTCGAAATGACTGATCAAGAACGTGCTTAGCAACACGACCAGCCAGCCGATCAGGGATAGCCCACGGAGAAGCCAAATTGCTGCGGGGCTTCCGGCTTGCCATAGCACGTCCGGGATCGGTACCCATTGCCAGTACAACAGGTCCAGCAGAAGGCTGGCGATCAACACGTAGGTGCTGCGCTCGATCGCCTTGGGAATGATTTCAGTCCAGTGACGCTTGAAACCCTGACGCGCCATCACGCTGTGCTGGATCGCAAACAGGCCGAGCAGGAGAGCGTCGATCAAAACCGCCTGAACCAAGGGTTGCGGGGCGCTGGAATCGATCGATTTAGGAACGGCGACATTGCCTACGAATCCGATCGCATACAGAAATGTGACGAAGAATATCGCGTAACATGCCACGCCATAAACAAGAGCCGCAATTCTTCCCATTTCCGAGTCTCCTATCCCAATGGATCACGCGATTATCCGTCCGGCGCAGTCCCGTGTCAACCCGGTGTTCCTTGCAACACAGTTCCGCCCGGGTGATGGCGCATTCGGAAGTAGTCCACATGAGCGGAGAGCACCCGCGCGGCGGATGCCAACGGGCTCGAGGGGCTTGGACCCGAGCACGCAGGCGCGTTGGGAACGCGGCGAGCGGGAGCCAGCGGGGACCTTCGCGAAACGCGTGGAGCGATTCCCGGATGCCGCGGATTCAGTCGCGGTCATGCGGCGGGCTGGGTGAGCCGAGGCTGGACTGACGGACAGACGAATCAAATTTAAGCGCATTACTTGTCAAGCTGAAGTGATGGCGACTTCACGGGAGTAACGTCCTCGAATGCCGTTTCTGGCGAACGCGGTTTGTCGACTTCCCACACATGTGCCTTTTGTGGAAGGCATTTCAAGGGAACGGTCCTTCGGAGCATCTAGCCTAGATCAACTCTCTGCGCTTGAGCTCGAACCGCCGACGTTCGGCCCCTCGTGCGCTCTTTCCTGAAAGTAATCCTTCACCGCTGCAAATCTTGCCCAACTGCCCGCGATCCAGAGGAGCTAACAACTGGCCGTCGAGTTCGATCAGCTTGTCGCCGATCGCCAGCCCGGCTTCCTCGGCGCGAGTCCCTTGACCGACGTGAACCAAGCTCCAATCGCCACCGCTATCTTTGCCGACGGCCCAGCCGCAATGATCTGGATAGTCCCAGGGTCCGAGAAATTCTTCCCCGGCTCAAACGAAATTCGGTTGTGCGCATAGTCGAGCGTGAGTCTTCCGCGCCGGAACAAGGCTTGGCCCACGGTTCCGTCGGCGATTCCCGACGCAAAGAATCCCGTACTGTCCTTCGAAACGCCGACGAGCGCGTCGCGAAGACGCAGGCCGCGGAAGCTGGCCTCCGGATACGCAATATGTCGCCCATTACGATTCCGTTCGTGCCAAAGCCTAGCACAGCCTCGCGGCGCTCTTGAATGTGAGCCAGGCCCGCGCGAGCGGCGAATCCGGAGGAAAGCACGAACGCAAAGGTTGGAGTGCCGGTATCGACCATGACTTTCGCGGTGACCGGTGTCGCGTCTTGAGCCGCCTTGATCTCCACGTTCGCAAAGGAATCCGTTTCGAAACATCCACGGGGATGTTCACCCCGCCCTCGGAGGGTACCCAGGTTGACGGCTCGAAGAAGGCAAGCGTCTGGTTTGCAAAATCGATGGTGACGGTCCATTTCGCAAACACTTCGTAGCCGAGCGTGCCGTCGAGGGCACGGCCGAGCCCTTTGAACGGGTTGCCGGACAGCACGACAACGCGCACGTTTGCCAGTGCGAGCGGCCCAATGGTCACCTCACTGGCCGTTCCCATCCTGGCCTGCGCAGCGCCTTCTCCAGCGCCGGAAGTGGCGGCAGGCATGTCCGAGAGATTGAGATTGAGGCCGTCCGCGAAGCTGCTTGCGATCGCGGCCGCTCTGCTTCCACTGTCCAGCACAAAGCGGCCGGGCCGCCCATTTATGGATGCATCGATGACGACATGGTCGTCCTCGAGCGTGAAGGGATACGTTGCAATGGGCTGGGCCGATTGTGCGTCGAGGGTGGCCGCCACGAGCGCGGATCCAGCCGCGAGAGAGATGAAGTTCATAGGTTCTTCAAAAGGGAATAGCGATTCTCTTACATGAGAATGTACATTCTCTTTCGCAAATTGTCAAGAAGCGGTAGGCTTATTTCTGATGGACCAGCCGATTCAGGCCAGGGCGCGGCGCACGGAGGAGCTTCTGCTCGACACAGCGGAGGACCTGCTGCGTCACGGCGATGTCGAAGCGTGCACGATGCCGGAAGTCGCGCGGCTCTCGGGCCGCTCTATTGGCGCCATCTATCGGCGCTTTCCCGACAAAAATGCACTGCTGGAGAAAGTTTTCCGCCGCTATTTCGCACGGCTGGGACAACAAAATAGGAACAACTTTGAGCGCCTGAGCGCGTCGAGCCACAGTCTGAAAGACTTAGTGGCGGCGATCGTCCGCGGAGTTGTCGTCGGGCAGCGCCGCGACCGCCGCCTGACTGCGGCATTACGCGCGTTCTTGAATGAACATCCGGATAAGGCATTTCGTCAGGAAGCCCAAAAGCTGTCAGGGGAGGCATTTGCGCGGCTCCGCGAATTGCTGCTCGCCAGGCGGCAGGAATTCACGCATCCCGATCCAGGCCGCGCCGTCGATATGTCGTTTGCCGCAATCTCCCTAACGGCGCAGGGCCAGGCTTTGCACGACGAGTTGGGTGCCTTGGCGAAGATCGATGAAGAAACGCTCGTCGCCGAATTGACGCGGATGGTGCTCGCTTACTTTGGCGAACGCGTACGGTGAAAACTCTCAGCGCCGCATAGCGGTAGTTTCCGATTGCACTGAGGTCCCCGCGATCCAGACTGTCGGCTGAACGCCGGTGAGCCCTTGCCTAATACTCGGGCGGTCCTTTTGAAGACGAATAACCACTGATTGTTCGCGATCAGGGCACGTGGAGGAGTAAGGCGCTTTTCGCTGAAGTGGAGTCCGCCGGTTGTCCCGAAGTCTTAGTGCTGTATCGGGAACGATCCGGCGAGGAGGACTTCGAGGGACGCAGGACGCCCGAGCGCCGGATGGTTTTCGATACAGCGACTTGAAGGAAGCCGTTGTGGAACCTTCGAGCTATGTATTTTGAATTCGGGAAAGAGTGGAGAAAGCTGGCGATCGGGAGAGTGTACTGCCGATGGGCGTTGCGACTCGTTGTCGGGAGGTATATTTCCGGAATCTCAGAGCCCGAAGGCGGGCAACGCGGACACACGTGTGGCGATCGAGTGGGGAGACGTACGGAAGTGGTGATGTCAAAGATCGAGTCATGGCTGTAGCTCGGCGGGAATGGGCGGAGACCGCCATCGAAGCTCCATGGAGCTGAGTCGTTTGATAAGGACCATGGGCCCGCCGCATAGGGGACAAGTCCAAAGCGGCCGTGGCGTGCAAGGGCCTTTTTCCGCGGGCTCAGCTTGGAGAAACCGACCTGATTGGGCCAGCAGCCGTAAGCAGAGCGGGAGCGATGCGCCGCGACGCCGATGAGCCATCCAGCCGAAATAGCGGATGCGGACGAATCCAGGCGGCAGCACGTGCAACAGGAATCTTCGCAGGAACTCGTTGACGGGCAGCGTCATCAGACGCTTCTTGTTGTGGTGAGCGGAATCGCGCCAGCGAAAAGTGACCATGCCATCGGCCAAAGTGACGAGTCGATGGTTTGAAATCGCCACACGATGGGTGTACTGGCCGAGATAACGTAGCGCGTGTTGCGCACCGCCGAATGGACGTTTGGAATAAACCACCCATGGGGAGCGGAACAGCGGACGGAGCCAGGCGGCGAAGGTCTTAGGATTCTGAAGCTCCGCGAGGGTTCCGTAGAAGCTGAGTTTGTGCTCCGCATGCAGCGTTCTGAGGCCCTCCACGAACTTGCCCCGGAACACTTCTTTGAGCACGTCGACCGGCAGGAAGAACTTCTGCTGCGAGTCGATCCACCGCGAGTGGTCCGGAGCCAGACCGCCGGCGGGAACCACACAATGAACGTGCGGATGATGCTGGAGTTTCTGGTTCCAGGTGTGGAGGACGCTGAAGAATCCGATCTCGGCGCCGAGATGCTTCGGATCGCGGGCGACCTCGATCAGCGTCTCGGCGCTGGCCCGGAATAACAGGCCATAGATCTCGCGTTTGTTCTGCAGCGCTAGCGGCGAAAGTTGCCGCGGCAACGTGAAGACCACGTGGACGTAGCGGGTGGGCAGCAGTTCTTTCCCCCGCGCTTCGAGCCAGCGATCGCGTGCATTAGCCTGGCATTTTGGGCAATGCCGGTTTCGGCACGAGTTGTATGAGACGGCCTCATGTCCGCATTTTGAACACGCATCCACATGTCCGCCGAGTGCGGCGGTACGGCAGCACAGGATCGCATTCAGCACTTTCAGGTGTAGCCAGGAAAACCACTTCGGGCGACACTCGAAGAAGCTTTCTCCGGCTGCGCGGATCACATCGGCCACCTCGACGGGTGGCCGCGGCATTTACTTCGTACCGGTGTGGATCGCGGTTCCCGGCCAGAAGCAGCGAATCCAGTGGGCTGGCGGTGGCGCTCAGATGGCGGTTCGACAGGTGCAGGTAGATGGTCGTTTCTTCCAGGTCGCGATGCCCCAGTAGAATCTGAATGGTTCGCAGGTCCGCGCCGGCTTCGAGCAGATGTGTGGCGAAGCAGTGGCGTAACGTGTGCGGATGGATGTCATGGCCTAAGCCAGCGCGCATCGCGGCTTCCCTGCAGGCCAGCCAAGCGACCTTGGTGGTGATCGGATAATCGGCGGTGTGCCAGCGATTGCCAGGGAATAGCCACACCTTGGGTTTTCGTTTCAAACTGCGCCAGTGCTCCCGCAGGGCTTCCAGTAACTTGGGGCTGAGCATGATGTCACGGTCCTTGCGGCCCTTTCCACCCTGTACGTGAATGACCATTCGCTGGCTGTCGATGTCGCTGACCTTCAAATGCGCCAGCTCAGCTCGCCGAACTCCGGTGGCGTAAAGCGTCATCAGGATCGTGCGATAGAACGGAGTCGTCGCCGAATCGATCAACCGCGCGACTTCCTCCGGGCTGAGTATCTTGGGCAGCCGGATGACTCTCTTCGGGTACGGAGTCTCGTCCACACTCCACGTCTTCTTGAGCGTCTTGATGAAGAAGAAACGCAGGGCCCCGACTCGCTGGTTGACGCTATTCGCGGCCAGCTTTCGTTCCCGGAACAGGTAAGCCTGGTACTGGCGGATGTGCTCGGGGCCCAACGTGTCAGGCGGCTGACGGAAGTAGCGGGCGAAATCCTTGATGGTCATGAGGTACGCCCGCGCGGTACTCTGGGAATAATTTCGACGCTCGAGTTCTTCGAGCATCAAGTTTCGTAGATGGGTCACAGGGATAGCCTCCTTGTGACCCGACAATACACACAGGGGACAAAGGCTGCTTAAAAAACGATCACGCGAATCGTCTGCCTCTTAGGCTTCGTTCAAGTCCTCTTCTGGGAAGTTTGACCTCGGTAAGCTCTGTAGATCCCGATAAACGATAGAGGCGTTGAAGTGAGCCGCTGGCGTTTGCGGCGGACGCGGCAGCCTATGGGATTTGAATGTTGTTCTGAATTTTAGGCGGATGGATTTCGGCAGCCAACGGTCGGAATCCGCGCGCCACGCCGATGCCGAAGGCGACCGATCGGCCCGAACGGCTGCCCTTCGAGGCCAGCTTGTCCGACGATAGAGCCAACTGGGGAGGTTGAGGCACGCCTTCCCTGTGCGAGCGGATGCTCGTAGACCGGGTGGCCGAGGATTTCGCTCTACGACGTACCAAGAAGAACCTTTTCACGATGCAGAATAGCATCGATTTCTGCAGCCGCAAATCGTTCGACCACGGGCATCGGGGGGCAGTTTGGGCACATCCAGCAAGCCGGTGGAGCTGAATCGTGCGGTGCCACGACCTCATTTTGCTGGACCGCCTGTAGGAACCGCTGGCACAACGGCATCAGACTGGCGCGGCGGCGATTGGCGAGAAAGCCGAAGAAGCGGATGCGGACGAAGCTACGCGGTAGAATGTGCAGCAGGAAGCGCCGAAGGAACTCGTTGGCTGAAACGGTCATCTTCCGTTTCTTGTTTCCATGTGCGTAATCCTTCCATCGAAAGGTGACCTGATCGCCGTCGAAGCCAATCAGGCGGTGGTTGGAAATGGCGACGCGGTGGATGTGAGCGCGCCAAATAGTGAAGCACGTGATCCGGCCCACCGAATGGCGGCTTGGCGTAGACGACCAAATCGTTACGAAACAGAATTCGTAGGAACGAGTCAAACGCTTTCCGACTGGCCAGCGGGCTGAGGCGTCCCGTCATCACGACTTTGCCTGTCCGGAACATCCGTTTTAGGCCGGCGATGAACTTGCCGCGGAAGACCCGGCTCAGCACCCGGACCGGCAGAAAAACGCATACCGCGGATGGACCCAGCGCGAATGATCCGGAGTGAGCCCGCCTGCTGGAATAACGCAGTGAACGTGGGGATGATGCAGCAGATTCTGTCCCCAGGTGCGGGACCATAAGGGTCGACGACCTTCGTCGCGATCGCGATCAACTGTAGGCGGAAGCGGCCGCACGTTCTAAAGCTGGTGAAACCTGGTGGATTGATTCAGCGGAATTGAGCGCAACAGCCGCAGAGCAGCAGCAGCAGCGTTACGACGAAGACGCCTGGCAACCTCTCATTGAGGATTGGGTTGAAGGTCGTGAACACGCCACTGTCGAGCAGATTCTCCGCAGTTGTCTCGAAAAGCAGCCCCGCGATTGGACTCAGGGGGACAAAAACCGGGTCGCGCGCTGCTTGGCACGCGCGCCGAAGGATCATCAGGGCCGTCGCGAATGGAGATACTGTCCTCGTCCCAGCTTGAGAGTGGTCCCACTTAAGTCGAGAGATATGGGACGAGGCATCCGATTGATTCGCGCCCTCTTGGCCTGGCGTCCCACCTGTCCCACTCAGATCGCAACAGCGCGTGAGGAACACAAAACAACACATCAATTGTCAGGCAGTTGACGGCGCACACTCCCAAAAGGCCGACATGCCGACAAACCGGCAACTTGGATTCGTGAACACCCTGGCGCCGCGGGTGAGCGACTGCATACTTGGATTAGACATTCGTACTGCGAGGATATCGCCGTCCGCATCTGAAGTCGGTTCAAGAATGCCACGGGAATTGTCTGCGGAGGCTTCATCACACGGGGAGCGGAGTTTCGCGATAAAGTGACAGGGTGAGCGAAGAAACGATGCGCTCGCGCCGCTTCATGATCGCATGCGCGGGAATTGCGGTCGGCATGCTTTTGTTCGGCGCGGCCGCAAACGCTCAGGAGCCCCTGGCGTTCGAAGTCGCATCGATCAAACCCATTCCGAGTGTTGTCAATGCGCGCGGCAACGTTTCAGGAGAGCGGATCACGCTTTCCCGATACGCTCTGGAAGGCCTGATTATGGATGCATATCACGTGGAATCCTGGCAGCTTTCCGGCGGTCCGGCCTGGCGCGACACGGATCCGTTTGAAATTATCGCGAAGGCGCCGGGTGATGCCGCACCCACGCCAGTGCAAGTCCGCGAAATGCTACGATCTCTGCTGGAAGAACGGTTCAAGCTCAGGGTTCATCGTGAGACCAAAGAAGGCCCCATCTATGCGCTCGTCGTCGAGAAGAATGGACCAAAACTGAAAAAGAGTACTGCCAGTGATGTCAGTTATTCAGTTGGTGGACCGCGCGGGGTCGTGAAACTGATCTTTAAGAAAGTGCCCATGAACTTCTTCGCGAATCAGATTGCCTCCCACGCGCAACTGGGCCGTCCTGTGCTCGATAGAACAGGACTCGCAGGCGAGTGGGACTTCGAACTCACGTTCGTGCAGGGCGCCGCGCCGCCCAATCCCGATCTTCCGGACCTATTCACCGCGCTAGGGGAGCAACTCGGCCTGAAATTGGAATCGCGAGGAGGTCCGGTTGAGAAGCTAATCATTGATGATCGCGCGGAGAGGCCTTCGGCGAATTAAACTCTGGCTGGTGCTATTCATTCCGCCTCATCGTCTTGGGCTGAGAGTCAAGTTGACGTAAAACGTTAGATCCTTATCGGAAATGCCCCGGCGAGAGAGCCTCGGGTTCAAAGATGAAGACGGCCGCCGGGGCGTTTTCGATAAGGCCGTTTGAAGGAGGCCGCTGGCGTTTGCAACGGACGCGGTCACTTACGCGCTTATTGGGTTTTCAATACCGTTTTTGACAATCACACACTCAGATCCGCGTGCCGGGCAACTGGGACGCAGGATCGCCATGCGCCACCATAGAGGTTATCCTCTCCAAACACAAGACCCTGTCACAACACAAACACCGAACTGGGATCACGCGCAGCGTCCGCCGCGCCAGCGGCTTACCTGAAACGCCCTTTCCGCTGAAGTGACGCGCGAATGGATGCCGATAAAGACCCTTAACGGATCTTTGTCTCAGCGCGCCTAAACAAATGTAATCGACACAGTGTTCTTTCAAACTGGTGATCCGCTGGTGAATCTCCGGCCTGTAGGATGCCTTGACAATCTACAATCGTCATTGTAGATTATCTAGGTATGGCAAAATCGGCGGATCTCGTGCAGGGCACGTTGGACCTTCTCATCCTCAAAACTGTCTCGCTCGAGCCGAAGCACGGCTGGGCGATCGCCAAGCGTATCCAGCAAGTTTCACAGGAAATTCTGCAGGTTCAGCAAGGCTCCCTTTATCCGGCGCTCCATCGATTAGAGCAGCAGGGCTGGATCAAGGCGCATTGGGCAAAGACGGGGACGGGCCGCAAGGCAAAATTTTATTCTCTGACCAAGGCCGGCCGAGTACAGATGGACAAGGAAATGGCGAGTTGGCAGCGCCTCTCGTCGGGCATCAACCTGGTCGTCGGGGAGGTGTGAAAGTGCGTGTCTTCGATGTCATCGCGTTACGGTTGCGATCGCTCTTTCGCGCGCGGAAAGTGGATGAGGACCTGAACGACGAAATTCGCTTACATTTCGAACAGCAGATCGAGGAAAATCTCGCGCGAGGAATGACGCGCGATGAAGCCCGGCATGACGCGCTGCGGACGATAGGCTCCATCACACAGATCAAGGAGGAATGCCGCGACATGCGAAGAGTCAACTGGATCGGAGCTATTGGAGGCGATCTCCGCTACGCCTTGCGCGTGCTGGGGAAAAACCCGGGGTTCTTCAGCGTAGCCGTGCTAACCCTGGCGCTCGGAGTCGGCGTCAATACGGCGATCTTCAGCGTGATCAATGCCGTGCTTCTCAGCCCGTTGCCGTATCGCGATCCGGACAGTCTGGTGATGGTCAAGGAAGTATTCCCGCAGATCGGTCCGGCTCCCATCAGCGTGTCGGGCCCGGACATTGCTCAGATCCAAAAACTGAATCACGTCTTCGAAGCCGTCGGCGGATTTCGTCTCTGGACATACGAGCTTTCCGGAACAACCGACCCGGAGCGTGTCACCGCCAATCGCGCCAGCAGCGATTTGTTCAAGGTGCTCGGCGTCGAACCGTTCATCGGACGCGCATTCACCGTCCAGGAAGAGCCTCCTGGTCATCATGTCGTTTTGTTGAGTTATCAGCTTTGGCAGAGCCGTTTCGGCGGTGATCGCGGGATACTCGGGCACACTGTGAGCCTGGATCGCAAACCCTACACAATCATCGGCGTCATGCCGAAGAGCTTCGTTTTCCCACTTCCCGGGATGCAGCAGGGACCGGCGGCGGATCTGTGGGTTCCGTTGGCACTGACCAAAGAAGAACTTAGCGGCGTCGGAGACAGTTTCGACTATTCCGTGCTCGCCAAGGTCAAATCCGAAGTGCAGCGGCCACAAGCCGACGCCGATCTCCAGATCGTTGGGACGGGAATTCTCGATACATATAAGCAATGGGCGCGGGACAATAACGCATCGTTAGGCGACATCCGGCTCGGTCTGATCGCAGAACCTCTCACGGAGGACGTGCGAGGTCCGGTGAAAATGATGCTCTTGGTTCTATTCGGCGCGGTAGGGTTCGTGCTGTTGGTTGCGTGCGTCAATGTCGCGAACCTGCTGCTCAGCCGCGCCACCACGCGACAAAAGGAAATGGCCGTGCGACTGGCCATGGGCACGGGCCGATTCCGGCTGGTTCGGCAGCTGGTGGTGGAGGGCATGGTTCTTACCTCCCTTGGCGGCGCACTAGGACTGGCGGCGGCAATCTGGATAAAACAGATTCTCGTCGAGACAATGCCGGCGAACATCCCGCTGTTCCGCGCCGTTGAGGTGGACAGCCGCGTGCTGGCATTTGCGTTTCTCCTCGCCACTGTCACCGGCCTCGTCTTCGGCGTGCTGCCTGCGGCATCGGCCTCGCGAACGGACTTGAATCAGACATTAAAGGAGGGCGGACGCGCGCCGTCAGAGGGACACGCGCAACTGCGGATGCGAGCTGCGCTCGTCGTAGTCGATCCTGGGTTCCGCCCGGAGCACGTCGTGACCGCTTCGATCGATCTGCCGCCCACTGAATATCGCGAAGACGCCAAGGTGGTGGCGTTCTTCAAACAACTGATGGACAGCATTAGCAAATCTCCCGGAGTGATTGCCGCGGGCGGGTCCCCCGACCTGCCCCTGCAAGGCGCCTGGACACATTTGTTCTCACCTGAAGGCTATCAATCCTCTCCCGGCGCAAGCGGCAACCCTTCCAACCATTCCATAATTTTTGGAAATTATCTTCAGGCGATCGGTGTGCCCCTGCTCCGTGGCCGTTATTTCACCGCGCAAGACCAGCCAAAATCCCCACATGTACTCATCGTGAGTGAATCCCTAGCGCGCAAATATTGGCCCGGCCAGGACCCCATCGGCAAGCGGCTCAAGTGGGGAACGCCGAGCACGCCCGATGAGTGGATGATCGTGGTGGGCGTGGTTGGCGATGTGAAACAAGGCCCGCTCGATACCGCGACCGTTCCACACACCTACGAGGCGTACACGCAATTTGGTGCACTGATCTCGTTGCGCGTCGCCGTGCGCGGCCAGGGTGAGCCCGAGAATCTGGTTCCGATTCTGCGCGCGGCAGTCTCGAATTTGGATCGTCAGCTTCCTGTGGCACGCATCAGAACGATGGAAGAGGTGATCAACCGCTCGACATCGGTCCGGCGCTTCAACGTGTTCCTGCTCGCGTCGTTCGCATTATTGGCTCTGATACTCACGGCGATTGGCATCTACGGCGTGCTGGCATATTCGGTGACGCGACGCACGCACGAGATTGGGGTCCGAATGGCACTCGGTGCGCGCGGTCATGACGTGATTCGCCTCGTGCTGAGGCAAGCATTGCGGCTTACCACAATTGGCGTCATCATCGGCGTCGGCGGAGCGCTGAGCTTGACGCGTTTTCTTCAGGGTTTTCTGTTTGAAGTGCGTCCCACCGATCCGCCGACGTTTGCAGGTGTGCTCTCGATATTAGGCTTCGTGGCTTTGGCCGCGAGCTACTTTCCGGCGCGGCGAGCCGCGCGCATCGAACCGGCGCTGGCGCTGCGAGATGAATAGCTAACGACTAAGCGGCGACGGCCACAGCTCTGCTCGGTCGATAATGGCCGACATCAGGCCGAAGCTTGGCGCTACTGGCCGCCACAGGCCAACTGCACGCAGGGCCAGGAGGCCTTATCCAAAATGGGCACCAAGGATCCATCGCTTGCTACCACTGAAGAGCGCCGCCGACGTTCTTTCCGCCAACCTGGGCTCCCACCGAAGGGGTTCAAATGGCGAGTTGGGAGGAAATCCGGAAGCCCTTGACCCGAGCGGCTCAGTGACGTGAGGACGCTGACGCAGAGTCGAGCGACTTGTAATAATCGCGCAGGATGTCGAATGCCGCTTTCCGCTCGCCACGATCCGAGTACAAACCCTTGCGGTTGAAGAAATCCTCAATGCCTGCGAGCGGCCTGCGCGGAGAACGGAAATCCATTAATACCCAGGCAATCGTCCCGCTGAGGAACGGGGTGCGTTCGAACATCTTGATCTGGCGCCGATACACGTCGGCCTGAAACTCCTCCGTCCAGATTTCCGTGTCGGCGCCGTGCCGTCCGGCTTGCGCATCGGCGCCGAATTCACTTATGAGGAACGGTTTTCCTGGCGGAATTCTCCATGCCACGTGATCGATTTTCTCAGGTGAGCCGTCATACCAGCCTATGTACTCGTTGCACGAAATCACATCCAGGTCGTGGACGAGCGGATCATCCACTGTAACGGTGTCGGGGTCGAGATAACGAGGCTGCATCGCCGCGGTTACCAGCCGCGTGGGATCCAGCGTTCGCGCCAGTGCCGCGAGAGTGCCGATAAATTTGGTTCGCGACGCGCTGATCGGCGTCTCGTTGGCGACGGCCCATACGATTATGGAAGCCCGGTTCTTATCGCGCCCTATCAGTTCGGTGAGTTGCTGCTCCGCACTTCGCAAAGTCTCCTGATTTTCCCAGGCGATATTCCAGTAAACGGGCACTTCGGACCAAATCAGCAGGCCCATTTCGTCAGCCAGCCGTATCGTCGCTTGGTCGTGCGGGTAGTGCGCGAGCCGCACCAGGTTGCAGTCGAGCTCTTTTGCCCAGCCGAGAAGCGTACGCGCATCCGCTTCGGAAAAAACGTGGCCCGATCGAAACGGCGCCTCGGCATGCATGGACACGCCGCGCAGGTGCAGCGGATTGCCGTTCAGCAGCATCACCTGGCCCGACACCTCGATCGTGCGGAATCCAATGCGATCCGTGACGCGGTCGGAACCGGATTCAATGACTACGTCGTACAGCTTCGGCTTCTCTGGAGACCAGAGTTCCAGCCGCGCGTCGAGACTGAATCGCGCCAATCCGGTCTGTCCCGCCCCGAAGGTCCTCGAAACACCGGCTTCCGGGATTCGCAGTGTAACGTCCTGCGCGGAATGGGCCCCGTCCAGGCGCACCCAACCGGATACGCGACTGGTGGAGCCTCTCTCGAGTTGCACCGCGTAATCCTCGATGAAAGTTGCTGGCACATCGATCAGACGAACATCGCGCGTCAAGCCGCCGTAATTCCACCAGTCCGTCTGGGCCGGCGGAACCGCGTCCGCCCGCCGCCGATTGTCGGCCTCGACGATGAGAAAATTGTCCCGCTCCCGGACCAGATCGGTGACCTCGAATTCAAACGGTGTGAAGCCGCCAACGTGCTCGCCCAGTTTCGCGCCGTTCAAAAACACCATGGCGCGATCCTTCACGGCCCCGAACCAGACGAACAGCCTCCGCCCGGGTTTCCGCGGATAATCGAAGTTCCGCTTGTACCAGATGCTGCCTTCGTAGAACAGCAACTCCGGTCGCTGGGTATTCCAGTCGCCGGGGACATCCAGGCGGGCCGACGTATCGAAATCGTATTCGATCAGGTCGCTCGCCGACTTCGGTTTCCGGTTGGCGCCGTATCCGCCGTCCGCGTAGGGACGGTCGCGATAGTCAAGGTATCCGGATTCGTAAGGATCGACGATGGTCTGCCATGAGCCGGCGAGGCTCATACCGGCGCGCGCGGACGCATTCTGGATCAATGCCGCTGGCGACGCCGAGCCCAAGCAGAAAAGAAGCGCGGCGGTCAGCGTTTTCATCGCAACGTCAGAACGTGATTTTCACGCCCAGTTGTAACGCCCGGCCCCCGCCGGTCCCGTTTACGCCCGTTCCGCTGGCGAGGGTGCTGGTCACATAGCCGAAGGTGGAACTCGTCAGCGATGCCTGGTTGCATCCGGAGCCCCCACAGGGATTGCTGAACTCCGGCGTGTTGGTCAGGTTGAACGTCTCAACTCGCAGTTCGATGCCGTAGCGCTCGTGGATCCGAATACTCTTGAACAGGGCTGCGTTGATGACAAACAGTCCGGGACCGCTAAAGATGTTGCGTCCGGACGAGCCGAAGGCGACCCCGGTCGGCTGGGCGAAGCTGGAGGTGCTGAACCACGGATTGCCGACATTAATGCCCTTCGGGAATGACACGGACGACACCTGGTTGGCCGTCTGCGTTTCGCCGGGCGTATTCAGGCTCGATCCGCTGGCGGTGATCGTCACGGGAGTCCCGGATTCCAGCGTGAGCAGGCCCGCGAACTGCCAGCCGCCCGCGACGTAGCCCAGCGGGCCGTGGAGTTGAGTCCTGCCAGGCCCATACGGCAACGAAACCACGTAGCTCTGCACGAAGGAGAATGTGCGATCAAAATCCGCGCGGGCGTAATTGCGCGGAACGTTGATATAGAAGTCCAGGATCCCGTCGTCTCCTTGCTGGTAATCCATGGCTTTTTGGTAACTGAAGGACGTAGTCAGGTTGAAGGTGGGCGAGCGCCTGTTGAGTTGAACTTGCAGCGCATTATATGAAGAAGAGAAGCCATCCCAGAAAAGCGTCGCGCCGGCCGTCTTGCCGAACAGAATATCCAGCGGCTCGCCGGGCGTGCCGGCTCCGAGTGCGCTGGTGGAAGTGTTCAGATTCCATTGCGCCGCAGTATCCACGCCATGCAAGCCCACGTATGTTGCGTTCAACACCAGGTTCTGCCACAGCGTGCGCTGCACCGCGATGTTCCACGTGATCACCGACGGGTTTTTGAAGTTCTGATTGATATCGAACATGCTCTGGCTCAGCAGCGCGCCCGTGGCTGCCAGAATTCCGTTGGAGGGAACCGATACCGGCACCGGCGCCGGGAAACCCTGCTGGAAGGTTGCCGGCTGTCCGTTGGGCAGCAGCGTGACCGCGAAGCCGTCGCCCACGTTGGTGTAGAAATTATTGGAGCGCTCGGGATAGTTGTACGCGTATGTGTTGTCCGGGAACGGCGTGTAGCTTATGCCGAAGCCGGCCCGGATCACCGTTTTCTCGTCCAGCCGGTACGCCAGACCGACGCGCGGCGCAAATTCTTTGTAGCGCGCGGTCATTCCCAGGTTGGATGGGTTGCCGCCGACTCCAGCCACAACCAGGGTGTTGTTGTTCGGATCGTAGTTCGAGAACAGGCCGGGGAACGGTGGCGTGGCGGGCGGGTAGAACTCCCAGCGGAGGCCCAGATTCACGGTGAACTTCGGAGTCACCTGCCACGTGTCGCCGGCGAACGCGAAGAACTCCCACGCCCGCAAGCCGGGGAAGTAAGTGTTAACGTCCCGCCCGAGTTGATAGGGCGTATCGAGCAGGAAGCTGGCTACGTCGTTCCCCACTCCTAGCTTCGAGGCAGTGCAACTAGTCGCAAGCCCGTTGGAGCCGATGCCGTTTGCGGTGCAAAGCGCCGTCTGCTCGTTACCGAAATAATAGAGCCCACGGGGACCGTAAGTCTGGTCTTGCAGCAAATTGTCGCGGACACGCTTCAGATCGACGCCCCATTTGAAACTATGGTTGTGCCAGGTCTTGGTCCACGTATTGACGATATCGATGTTCGCTTCCGAGCGTACCCAAGGCAGGCTGGCGGAATAACCCGTCATCGGCTGGGAAATCCCGTCGTTCAAATTGATACCGAGGAAGCCGCTGGTGAACGGGTTGATATTCACGCCCGGGACTCCGATGGCCGTCGAATCGTTCTGGCCGTAATCGGTATTCTGGGCGATGTTGTTGTAGTAGGATACGCCGATCCGCAATTCGGTCAGAAACGTGGGACTGAAAATGTGGTCGTAGTTCAAACCCCCGCTGTACGTTCTCTGCACAGCCGTTCCCATGAATGCGCCGCCGGGACCATCGCCGCCGATGTAGCCAAACAGCGGCGCCTGGAAGATCACCGGTTTCGAGTAGCTGAAGCGGCCGCTCAAGCGGTCTTTTTCGGTCAGGTTATCGTCGATCTTCACATCAAACGAATCGGTAGTCTTGGTGTACGGAAGCAGCGCGAAATAATTGTTGTTGGGGTTGCTGGTGTTGTTGACGTTCTGGTTGGTCGATGGTATCAAAGCGAGGATCGCTTGGGAGACTTTGTTGATTCGGTTGGGCGGAATCATATTCCCCCCAAACGGAACGCGGCCGGTACCGTCGAGCGGATTTCCGGAGTTGGGGTCGTAGATGATGGTGCTCGCCGTGCTCAGGTCGCCGTTGCGCCACTGGGTCGGAATAATGGTCACCAGGTTCGTGTTGGCCTCATGGTCCATCACCTTCAGATAGTCCCCGAAAAAGAAAATCTTGTTCTTCTTGATTGGTCCCCCGAAGTTCCCGCCAACATAGTTGTACGCCAGGTGCCCGACCGAGGCGTTGAAAAACGAGCGGGCGTCGAAATCGCTGTTTTGCAGGAATTCGTACGCCGAGCCGTGAAAGCCGTTGGCGCCCGATTTCAGAACCACATTGACCACCGCGCCCGTGCCGCGGCCCATTTCCGGATCGTGATTGGTCAGGGAAACGTCCACGGTCTCGATGGCCTCGATCGGCGGGATGTAAATCTGCAACAATCCTGTGCGCTCGTTATCGTCGGTGCCCTCGATCATAAAGTTGTTCTCCTGGCGCGCCTGACCATTGACTTCCGTCTGGAGAGAACTTGAAGCGTTAAAAAATTGGGAGTGCTGCTCCTGCACCGGCGCGACGCCCGGCGCGAGATTCAAAAGGCTCTGGAAATTGCGATTCGAACTGATGAGGGGCAGCGATGCGACCTGGGTTCGGTCCATTTTTACCCCGGTGCTCGCGGTGTCCGTCTGGAGAAGGGCCACATCGCTTTTGACCTCGATAGACTCCGTGATGGCGCCTGGGGTTAACCGGAGATCGGTGCGCGTAGTGGTATCCACCTGAACAAAGATGTCCCGCCGCGTTTCCCTCTTGAAACCCTGTACCTCGACGGTGACGGAGTATGATCCCGGCGGAAGATTCGGGAACGTATAGTTGCCGCTTTCATTCGAGGTGGTGTTGCGGCTGACGTTGGTCTGCGCCTCCGTGGCCGTGACTTTCGCGTTCGGGACCACCGCGCCGGTCGGGTCCGTTACCGTGCCGACCAGGGTCGCGTTGACTTCCTGAGCCTGAACCGCGACGGTTAACAGTAACGTCGCAACCAGCGCCAGCACATACAAGGAATACACGTTCCGCGTCTTCATGGGCACCCCTCAACATTAGGATCGTGCGTAAAGTCTACGTCCCGGGGACCGGCCGGACAAGCGAATTCACAGTAAATTCTCGTTAAGGGGGCGGAGAGAACAGGCCGGCATGCTTCCGAAAGACGCGGTGGTATAATGTTAACGCATTTTACCAGGGGAAAAGGGTAGGAGAAATGCAGGGGCTTTTGAAGACCGCGCCGGCCCGCTCGCGCGAGCTGCTGCAAAAGGTCGCAGCCAGCCATCACTTCGAGAAATCGAAGCGCCTGCGCGATCTGCTTCTGTATCTGGGAGAACGGAGTCTTCAGGACCCTGCCCACACTCTCCACGAGCAGGAAATCGGAGTCGATGTGTTCGGTCGCCAGCCGGATTACGACACCAGTCATGACACGCTGGTGCGGGTTCACGTTTCACAGCTCCGCAAGAAGCTCCAGGACTACTTCCTGGCGGAAGGGCGCGACGAGCCGTGGATCATCGAAATCCCCAAGGGGACTTATGCTCCGGTTTTCCGCCCCCGGGACGAACCGCTGCCGCAGCCGGAGCCGGAAAGGCGCGCGCCCCCAACGTCACGACGGCCGTTCTTTGCCGGGATGGTTGCCGGGCTGGCGGTCATCGGATTGGCGTGGGGGATTTCCGCCAAGGGGATATATCTGCCCGGGCGGGGCGCGGAACACCTGGTCGACGCGTTCTGGAGCCAGCTTTTCGGCAACGGGCGGCCGACATACGTAGTGCTTTCCGATGTGACCTTGATCGAATTTCAAAACCTGATGCGCCGCTGGATCCCGCTTCCCGAGTACGAGACGCATGAATTCGACCGCCTGGCCGGGCTGTACATCGCCGATCCGGCTCAGCGGACCCTGGCTACAGAGTTCGTGAGCCGCGTCACCACTTCCGTCCCGGACGTCAAGGCTGCACGGGATTTCAGCCTTCTGGCGGCGCGGAAAGGTCTGCCGCTAAGCATCCTCAGCGCGCGTGACCTGTCCTCTTCGCTGCTGGCGTCGGAAAACACGATTCTACTGGGAAGCTGGCGCGCGAATCCCTGGGTCGGTCTGTTCGAGGATCGCATGGCGTTTCAGACGGAGTATCACGAGACGCCGCCCTCCATGCGCTTTGTCAACCGGACGCCGCTGGAGGCCGAGCCACAGGCTTTCGACGCCGAGTGGCGCCGCTACGGCTATTGCCGGGTGACCTACATGCCCAACCCGAATCACACCGGAAACGTGCTGCTGATTACTGGAAGCGATGTCATTTCAACGGAAGCCGGAGGCCGGTATGTGACCTCCGAGGATTCAATCCGCGACCTTCGGCAGAAACTGGCCCTCAAGGCCAACGATCCAATTCCGCATTTCGAGGTACTCTTGCGTGCTCAGGTCGTCAACAATACCGTGCCGTGGTTCGAGGTGATCGCGTACCGTCCCCACCACGACTGAGGGTAGCGTTTATTGCTGCTGGCGTCTCAATTCATTGAGCGTCCGGCGAACCTCCGCGTCCGGCTTGATCCGCAAGGCCGCTTCGAATTGCGCAATCGCGGCCGGCAGGCGGCCGGGGATCTGCGATAACGCAATCCCCAAGTTCACGTGAGCGTCCGCGTAATTCGGATCAAGCCGGATCGCGGCGTCAAAGTGCTGAAGCGCTTCACCCGATCGCGCGGGTACCTGGGATAACGCGATTCCCAGGTTGTTCTGCGCCTGGGCCGAGCTTGGATCGATGCGCAGCGCCGCCTCGTACTCGGCGACCGCTTCGGCGAGGCGCCCAGGCGTCTTCATCAGCGCGTTCGCTCGATCGAGGTGCGCCTGCGCGCTCCCGGACTGAAGAGCAATCGCCAGATTGTTGCGTGCATCCGCGTATTCGGGGTCGATTCTCAGCGCGGCCCGATATTGGGCGATCGCTTCATCCAGGCGCCCCGGCATTCTCAACAGTGTGTTCGCCAGATTATTCCGGGTGATGGCGGAATCCGCGATGCGCAGGGCCGCTTCGTACTGCGCTATCGCCTCCGTCAGGCGTTGGGGGTCCTTCGCCAGGGCGTTTCCCAAGTCGGTGCGGGTCCTGGGCGAATCCGGGTTGATGCGCAGCGCCGCTTCATAGTGCGCGATCGCTTCCGGCAATCGGCCAAACAACTCGGCAAGATAATTTCCCAGGTTATGATGCGCGATATCGCTCTCGGCGCCCGCGTCAAGCGCGTGCTGAAACAGTGTTCCGCTGTTGGCCCAGACTTGCGCCTGCACCCACGTGAGGCAAGCGAAAACAGCGCACGCCGCGACGCCGAGCGTTGCGATCGCCGGTTTCGCGCGCGGCCAGCGATGAACAAGCTCAGCGGCGCCGAACGCGAGCATGATCGCCAGACCGGTCATTGGGACATACGTGTACCGATCCGCACGTGCCTGCGCTCCTACCTGTACCAGTCCGATTACCGGAATGAGCGTCGCCACGTACCACAGCCATCCCACAGCCAAATACGGATGCGATCGCGACAGCCGCCAGACGACTATTGAAATCGCCGCGATCGCCAGAGCGGCCGCCGCAACTTGCCAATCCGGAATTTGCGCTGGGTAGGGATAAAATACCGCCAGCCGGGCCGGCCAGAACATTTTAACGATGTATATCGCATAGGAGAGGATGGCGTTTTCGACGCGCATGGAAAAGGAATGAATGTTTCCCGCCACGACCGCCCCGCTCGCCCGCTGGACCGCGAACGTGATCAGCGCGACGATGCCCGAAAGCGCGAAGAACGGCGCTTTTTCCGTCAGAATTCGCGGCCTGCGCCGCAGCGGCCAGAAATCGAGCAGGACCAGGGTAAAAGGCAACGTCACGATCATCGGCTTAGCCATCAAGCCCAGGGCGAAGCTGGCCAGCACGAGCGCATACCGTCCCCCGCCGGGCTTCTCCGTGTAGCGCACGTACGCCCACAGAGTGAGAAACCAGAAGAACGCGCTCAACACGTCTTTTCTCTCCGCCACCCATGCCACTGATTCGACGTGCAGCGGGTGCAACGCGAACAGGAACGCGACAAAAGCGGCCGGCCAGACAGCATACGTTGTCCGATAGAGAAACGCGAACAGCAGCAGGGCTGCGAACGCGTGGATCAGCACACTGCTCATGTGGTGCCAGCCGCTTTCGAATCCGAAAAGCTGCACGTCGAGCAGGTGCGAAAGCCGTGTCACCGGAAACCAGTTGGCCGCGTCACCCGAAGTGAAGGCCCACCGGATGCCGGCCCATGTGATACCGCCGCGCACATAAGGATTGGCCGTGACATAATCGGGATCGTCGAAGTTGACGAAGTCGGATCTCGCCACTGAGACGTGCGCAAGAGTCGTGGCCAGAAAAAGAGCAGCGTAAACCGCATACAGCTGGTTGGGATTGGTCTTGCTCACGTGATTCTGATGCGAAGGGCCGAACCGTTCATCATATTATAGAAAGAGAATCATGTTAAGGATTCCAGGCTTGGGACTTCTGATCTTCGCTGGAATCTCAATCGCAGCGAGCTCGAAACTGGCACGATTTTCGACTTACGATCCGGAAGTCAAGGAACTGCTTACCCGAATGACGGTCGACGAGAAGATCGGCCAGATGACGCAGGCGGATGAGGCCGCGCTGAAAGATCCGCATGATATCGAGAAGTATTTTCTAGGCTCCGTATTGAACGGCGGGAATTCCGACCCGAAGGGCGGGAACACGCTTACGGACTGGACTGGGATGTACCTCACTCTGCAAGCCCACGCTCTCACCACGCGCCTCAAAATTCCGCTGCTGTATGGCGTGGACGCGGTGCACGGGCACAATAACGTGCTCGGCGCGGTGATTTTTCCACATAACATCGGCCTCGGTTGTACCCGGAACCCGGCTTTGGTGGAACAGGCCGCCCGAATTACTGCTGAGGAAGTCCGGGCCACAGGAATCAATTGGGGCTTCTCTCCGTGTGTGACCGTGCCGCAAGACCCGCGTTGGGGCAGGACCTACGAAGGCTTCAGTGAATCGCCGGACATCGTGAAAGTTCTCGGCGCTGCTGCGGTGCGGGGATTCGAGGGCAACGATCTGCGGAATCCCCGGTCGATTCTGGCGTGCGCAAAACATTTTGCCGGCGATGGCGGAACATCTTTCGGAACCGGGGCGCCGAAGAGCGCGACAGGAACTGAACGGTGGCCTCTCGACCGCGGCGATACGCGCATCGATGAAGCGACCCTGCGCCGCGTTCACTTGCCCGGATATGTCACCGCCATTCACGACGGCGTGGGTTCGATCATGGCTTCTTTCAATAGTTGGAATGGCGTGAAGTGTTCGGCGAACCGCATTCTGTTGACGGAAATACTGAAACGCGAGCTGCGCTTTGAGGGGTTCGTAGTCTCGGATTGGGCCGCGATCGAAGAACTGCCGGGCGATTATAAAAGCCAGGTGGAACAGTCGATCAATGCCGGGATAGACATGGTGATGGTTCCGGAGCACTATCCCGATTTCTTCGACACGCTGAAGGCGCTGGTGATCGAAGGTAAGGTTCCGATGACGCGGATCGACGATGCGGTCCGCCGTATTCTGCGCGTGAAATTCGCGATGGGACTAATGGAAAAAGATTGGTCTCCGCGGATTGATGCCGAACTGCAACGGAGTTTCGGATCGGCGGCCCACCGGCAGGTGGCGCGGGAATGCGTCCGGAAATCCGCGGTGCTGCTTCAGAACGCGAGGCGCACGCTGCCGCTCTCCCAACAATTACGCCGCATCTACGTAAGCGGGAAGAACGCGGACGACCTCGGCAATCAATGCGGGGGCTGGACCATCGACTGGCAGGGACGCAGCGGCGGGCTTACGTCAGGGACAACCATACTGGAAGCAATTCGTAAAAGGGCGTCCGGGAAAACCGAGGTCACCTATTCCGAGGATGGCTCGGACGCCGCTGGGGCGGATGTCGGCGTGGTAGTCATAGGCGAACGGCCCTACGCGGAAATGTTCGGCGACCGGACGGATCTCTCGCTCGATAAGGACGATTTGGAAGCGATCGAAAGGGTTAAGCGGGTGGGCGTTCCGGTGGTTGTTGTGCTGGTTTCCGGGAGACCCCTGATCATTACCGATCTCCTCCCGCGAGTGGATGCGGTACTGGCGGTCTGGCTGCCTGGGACAGAGGGCGACGGCGTCGCGGACGTGCTCTTTGGCGACTACAACCCTACCGGAAAACTATCGATGTCGTGGCCACGCTCGATTACCCAGATTCCCCGTGATAGACGGCATCACAGACAGGGTCCGCTGTTCCCGCTGGGATACGGCTTGAATTATTGAGCGCTACAGGCCAAGCGTTGGCGAACGGGCAGCCAGAGAAACAAGGAACGTCAGGCGATATTGTTTCCCCTCCGGAAACTACCATTCAACGTCGCTGACCCGCCTGGGAACACCGCGCGGAATCACGGCCAATGAGACGACAGCTGCGCTAACACCACGACAGGCACCAACCGTTTGCTGGACTTCTCGTCGTGCCGCGAAGCAATTTCCCGGCGTACGCGTTACGCGACCAGTGACCCTGATTCGGGTGCCGAGTTCGAGGAGGCACGGCTCCATTCCTCGGCGAGCGTAGCGTAAAGAAAGCTGCTTCGCCAAGTTCCATGGATCTTGAGGTTCTTCACGAGGAACCCTTCCTTTCTCATGCCGGCCTTCTCCAGGACTCGCGCCGATGCCGGATTCTCTGGAAGACACGTGGCCCAAATACGGTGCAACCGGAGTTGCCCGAATCCATGATCGAGCAGATGTTTTGCTGCTTCGGTCGCGATCCCCATACCCCAAGATCCTGGCTCAACCAAGTACCAGATCTCGCCTTCTTCCGCGCCTCTCAAGATGACCAAACCGCAGAGCCCAACGAGATCACCTCCTGCGGTATCGCCAATGGCCCGCACGATAGATCTCCAAGGCTCCGAAGGAGAATTCAAGAAGAGAATCGCGCAGGAATTTCTCGCTCCCCTCTCGTGAACATAATGGCAATAGCATGTGGCGCACGACGTCCATTGTCGAAATCAACGCATGGACAGCATCAATATCACCGACTTCAAACGGCGCAGCCTGACCATCGCCGGCTTCTCCTTCAAGAGTATAGGCGCGACGGCTCGTCAAAGTCCCGCGTCGTCGCACGTCCTAAAAGTGGCCAGAAGTGAGGTTTCGGGAAATGGACGTTAATGATGCTATGAAAGCGCTGCAGCGGGGTTTCGCGTAGACTGCGAGCAAAACCCCGAGCACAAGGAGGTGCTGCAGCAATATGGAACAGTTTATCGGATGCGACGCACACAAGAAGTTTTCCGTGTTCGTTGCGGTGAACGAAAAAGGGCAAGCCGGCGAGGCGTTGCGCGTGGCTCACGATCGGCAGCTTTACCGTGAGTTCTTAGCGCGGCTTCCGGCGCATTCTTCGATCGCTGTGGAGGCCAGCAGTAGCTACAGTTGGCTGGTGGATGAGATGGAGCGGCTTGGTCATCGCCCCAAGTTATGCAACCCGCTGGAGGCTAAGCGGCGTATGGGGCTGACCAACAAGACCGACAAGCTAGATGTCAGAGGGCTGGCGATTCTGCTACGCAACGGCACGCTGCCGGAGGTTTGGATTCCGCCGAGTGAGTTGCGGGATCAACGCGAACTGCTTCGTCTCCGCATCTTTTTGGTGAGGATGCGCACGCGAGTGAAGAATCGTATCCACGCAACGCTGGCGCGCCACAACGTGCAGATACCGGGAGCGGATTTGTTCGGTGTCGCAGCTCGCTTGCAGCTCGGCGCGCAGTTGCCGGAATTATCCGTTCACTGCCGTGAAGCCGTTGAGCAGGAGTTGGCGGCCGTGGATTTTCTAAAAACCCAGATCGAATCGGCCGAGCAGCGGCTCGAAGCGATTATGCAGGTGAGCGTGGAAGCAGATCTGCTGAAGACGCTGCCGTGCGTGGGGAAGATTCTCAGCATGGTCTTGATGCTGGAGATCGGCAGAGTGGATCGCTTTCCGACGGCCAGGCACTTGGCCAGCTATGCCGGGTTGGTTCCGCGGATGCATTCCAGTGGTGGTCGCACGCACATGGGCCAGGTGTGCGGAAATGTGAACCGGAATCTGAAGTGGGCCTTTGTGGAAATCGGTAATTTGGTGGTGGTCAACCAGCACCGGCTTACCGGAACTCATGTCGTGCGGCTGTATCAGCGGATCAGGCGCGCCAAAAATCATCAGAAGGCCGTGGTCGCCGTGGGGCGCCACTTGGCCGAGGCGGCTTGGTGGGTGCTCACCAAGCAGGAGGTTTATCGCGAGCCGCACGACAGGCGGCAGGCTCTTTCGTCGACGCACGGGTAAGCTCGGCTGTCGCGCTAGCCCACCGAGGCTGACTAATGATTGAGACACCCGACCAGCGGAATAGGCTCATGCAGAAGTTGAGGGCGGAGACATGTGTCTGACGAAAGAGCGGAACTGTAGTCGAGAGCGGCACGGACGAAACGAGTTCATCGCAAGGAGGGATATTCTCCGGGGACTCCGTCCCCAGACCCCTGGGATTTATCGCTTTGATGCCAATCCCAGATGAATCGGGGTTGCCGCTGGGGCTCAGCTCTTTACCGAGCCCCAGCCTGGTCTTGGCCCCGGAGTCGGCGCTCAGCTTGCTTCGCAGCAGAGGCTTATCCTCCGCTCCGGTCGCTCGTAGTGTATCTGCAACAGCAATCTTATGCAAGGGTGGAACGAAAAAAAGCTTGACTATCGCAGCGCTTTCAGACATGCGCGATAACGGTCCGCTCGGGTGCGCTTCACAGAACACGGCCGCTTGCAGTGTATCCGTGATCATCGGTTATGCGCAACGATGAAGAAAAAAACAACTTGCAATTTGCAGCGCTTTCAGACGTGCGCGACATCAGGCAACTTCCGACACCAGTTCGACTACTTCCGGATGCGCGGCGAACTCAGGACTTGGAGCCCGGTCCGTCGGAGTAAGAGATGCAAGATTCGCGCTAATTTCTGACTTTCAGCTTGATTTCCGCCGTGTCGCCCTTTATTTCTATCGTCGTTCCAAAGGGTTTAGATGCATCGGCCAGGCGCTGGAGAATATAACCTGCTCTCGCACCCATCACCGGTGAAGGCAAGCCGCGCGTGTCGAGGAACTGGTTGTTGGCGAACTGGTTATGAATATCGGGCTGGCCCTCGCCCACGTTGTTCAAGGCGATCGGCCGGAAGGAAATCGATCGCAGGTTCCTCCCTTGAAATTGGACGTACGCGACAGCGCTCTCCCAATTCATCGGTTCATCAATGTATGTAAGCGTTGGCGTCAAATTGTAAATGAAGTTGCCCAGATCGTAAAAGATGGGCCGGCCGTGATAAATCTCCACTCCGTGCAGTAGAGGCGCGCCATGCATCACGATGATGTCCGCACCCGCATCGACCTCTGCATGCGTCCACTTCTTGAGCCACTCATTCGGCGCAAGCCGTTCCTGCATACCTTCCGTGAAAATCGTCGAGAATGAGTGATTCCCGAAGACGTGGTTATGCTGGTACACGATTACGAGATCCGCGTGCTGGCGGGCGTCGCGAATGCTTTGAAGGATGCGCTGCGCATCCTCCTGATTCGGCGTGTTCCCGGGCGCGCCGGGCAGATCGGCCGTCGCCTCATTTTCCTGGCCGCCGGCTTCGATGCGAAGCTCATTCACGCCCGCCCGGCCGGGGGCGGCGCTTCCGCCCGGCGTAATCAGGCCTGACGCGCTTGCGATCAGGGCAATCGTGCCCTTCGAGGAGTGCAGATAGCCCGGCGCTGCAGCTTCGGCCAAGTTGTTTCCAGTTCCGGCATGAACGATCTTCCGGCTATCCGCTTCCCGGATCGTATTCTGAATGCCCGTCGCTTTCAAATCGAATGCATGATTATCGGATAGGGACAATAAGTTAAAACCAAAAGTTGTCAGCGCATTGAGCGCCTCAGGGGGAGTGAGAAATCCCCTGCCCTCGTGGACCGTCTGCCTACGCCGCATCGCTCTTCATCAATATACTCGAATTCGGTGAGCTTCTTCCGGCCCTGGGATCGCCGCCGATAATGGTGCTATGAAAGCGCTGCAGCGGGGTTTCGCGTAGACTGCGAGCAAAACCCCAAGCACAAGCAGGTGCTGCAGCAATATGGAACAGTTTATCGGATGCGACGCACACAAGAGGTTTTCTGTGTTCGTCGCGGTGAACGAAAAAGGACCGGCCGGCGAGGCGTTGCGTGTGGCTCACGATCCGACAGCATTACGGTGAGTTCTTGGCACGGCTCTCGGCACATTCGGAAACGCATTGGAAGCCAGTAGTAGCTACAGTTGGCTGGTCGACGAGATGGAACGGTAGGCCATCGGCCGAAGTTATGCAACCCGCTGGAAGCCAAGCGGCGGATGGGGCTGACCAATAAGACGGACAAGTTGGACGCCAGAGGACTGGCGATCCTGCTGCGCAATGGAACGCTGCCGGAAGTGTGGATTCCGCCCAGCGAGTTGCGTGATCAGCGTGAACTGTCCGTCTTTTTGGTGAGGATGCGCATGCGAGTGAAGAATCGGATTCAGGCAACGCCGGCACGTCACAATGTGCATGTGTCAGGAGCGGATCTGTTCGGCGTGGCAGCTCGATGGGAACTCGGCACGCGGCTGCCGGAATTACCCCTACACTGCCGGGAAGCGGTTGAGCAAGAGCTGGCGGCGGTGGATTTCCTAAGAACCCAAATCGAATCGGCCGAACAGCGGCTCGAAGCCATTATGAAGGTGAGCGTGGAAACGGACTTGCTGAAGACGCTACCCTGCGTTGGAAAGATTCTCAGCATGGTTCTGAGGCTGGAGATCGGAAGAGTCGATCGATTTCCGAGCGCCGCGCACTTGGCCAGCTACGCCGAGCTGGTACCGCGGGTGCATTCCAGCGGTGGTCGCACGCACAGGGGCCAGGTGTGCGGAAATGTGAACTGGAATCTGAAGTGGGCTTTTGTGGAGATCGGCAATCTAGTGGTGGTCAATCAGCGCCGACTCGCAGGAGCTCACGTGGTGCGGTTGTATCAGCGGATCCGACGCGCCAAGAATCATCAGAAGGCCGTGGTTGCCGTGGGGCGCCCCTTGGCCGAGGCAGCTTGGTCACTAAGCAGGAGGTTTATCGCGAGCCGAAGGGCTCGCCACAGGCTCTTTCGTCGACGCACGGGTAAGCGCGGCTGTGCAACTAGCCCATGAGGCTGACTAATGATTGCGACACCCGACCAGCGGAATAGGCTTGTGCAGAGGTTGAAGGCGGAGACATGGTTCCGACGAAAGAACGGAAGCTGAGAGCAAGCGGAACGGCGAAGCGGTCGATAGCAGAGGAGAATGTTGCCCCGGGGACTCGGTCCCCAGACCCCTGGGATTTATCGCGTTGATGCCGATCCCAGTGCATCAAGTTCTCTGCTGGGGCTAGTGTCCTGTCCCAGAAATAAGTAACCGAAGTGCTGGCGGCCTTCGTCCAATATGCATGCGGATCGGCCGACCCAAACGTCCATTGGTTTTGAGTGAAGAAGAGCAGGGCCAGCTTGAATCTCTGGCTCACCGAGCGCGCAGTCCACCAGCGCTGGCCCGGCGCGCACGCGTGGTGCTCGCTTGCGCCGAGGGGCTCGACAACAAACGCGTGGCGAAACAGCTGCGGTGCTCGCTGGGTATGGTCGGCAAGTGGCGTTCCCGCTTCTTGAAGACGCGCCTGGAAGGTCTCTATGACGAGCCGCGACCGGGGGCGCCACGTACGGTCAGCGATGCTCAAGTCGAACAAGTTGTGATCCAGACTTTGGAAAGCACGCCGCGTGGAGAGACCCACTGGTCCACACGCGGTTTAGCGAAAGCCACCGGGCTGAGCCGCATGACGATCAGCCGGATTTGGCACGCCTTCGGCTTGCAACCGCATCGCACCGACACCTTCAAGCTATCGCCGGATCCATTGTTGATCGAGAAGGTGCGCGATATCGTGGGCTTGTATATCAACCCGCCGCATAGCACGCCCTGGTGCTGTGCGTGGACGAAAAGAGCCAGATTCAAGCGCTCGACCGAACCCAGCCGATGCTGCCTCTGCAGCCCGGTCAACTGGAACGGCGCACGCACGACTACAAACGCCATGGGACGACTTCGTTATTTGCCGCGCTGCAATTGAAGACCAGCCGGCTCATCGGCCAGCTCCATCGCCGCCATCGTTCGGTGGAGTTCCGTAAGTTCTTGGATGCGATTGAGGCGCAAGTGCCTGCATCACTCGATATCCATCTCATCAGGGACAACTACGGCACCCACAAAACGGCGATCATCCGGAAGTGGTTCGCCAAGCGGCCACGGTTCCATGTCCACTTCACGCCCACCTACGGCTCCTGGATCAACCTGGTCGAGCGATGGTTAGCCGAACTCACCAACAAGCGGATTCGCCGCGGCGCATTTCGCAGCGTCAAGGAACTGGAAGCCGCTATCCGCCAATACATTGAGATCCACAACGAAGATCCTATTCCCTTCGTCTGGACCAAAACGGCAGACCAGATTTTAGCCAGCATTGCTCGCTTCGCCCAACGCACTCTGGCTGCTCACCCCTCGCAACTTATCTCACGAACCACTGGGACAGGAGACTAGCGCGTATGAAGCGATAAACGTTAGTGTCGAACTAGAGCTGGACCGGCACCAATTGTCATCATACGATGCGGGTCCCCAACGTACGCAGCTACGAACCCACCGTCAATCGAATCGAGTCGTTCGGCGCATGGACCAAGTCTTGTTTGGTTCCGAGATCGCGTTCGGTCGTTTGGACGGATGCGTGGCCGGGGAGCATTTGGATCCGCTCAAGTTCGCCGCCGGCCGTGCGGCACAGCTGCGCGCAGGTACAGCGCAGATCATGGGGCGCGATGCCGGAGACACCGACTTCAGCGGCGTACTGTCGGAGCATCTGCCAGACGACCTTCTCGCCCAGGCGTTCGCCCGTGACGCAGTCCGCGCGGTTCACAGGGCGGAAGACGTAGCCAGCATCGAGGCTGGCAGGGGTGATCCAGGCGTCGATGGCCACTTTCACCCAGGTCGGCATGGGCGCGGTCCGAACGCGGCCGTGCTTTCCGACCAGATCAACGATGCACCAGCGTCCGTCACGCTCTTGGATATGCGCAAACGTCAGCGCGGCGACTTCGGATCGTCGAAGCCCGCAGCAGAGAAGAACGGCAATGATGGCGCGATCGCGCAGCCCGCGAACCGTCGTAACGTCGGGCGGACTCAGGAGCGCCTGCGCCTGCCGCTGGGACAGCCAGTTCCCGACACGAATCCCCGTCGATTTGACGCTCTTCACCCGACTGATTCCCTGAACCAGTTCCGGCGCCAGCAAGCCATTGTCCGCTGCCTCGGCGGCCAGCTTGCGAATCGCCGACATCCCAATAATGATGGACGACGACGGCGAGGCGACGTTCTTCAAGGGATACCGCCACGCGCTTACGGTGGCTTTGGTGAAACCCGGCCGCGGCGCCTGCTGGAACACCGGTCAGCAGGTTGCTGTGCGCGGTGTGGAAGATCGCCTTGTTGTCCAGCGTCATCACCACATTGGCCGTGATCAGTCCCAAACCGTGTTCGATTCGAGCTGCGCGGCCGCTACGCCCAGAATCGCGGGGATGCGCGTCATGGCCTGGAGATCGTCGTTGATGATGACCTTGCGTGTGATGGCCACGACCTCGCCGAAAGTCTGGAGCGAGTAGTTCGTGTTCATGTCAGTGAGATTCGCCCGGTGGTATTCGCCCTTTTCATTCAACTGCTGAAGGGCCGGGGCGTCGCTCAACTGAACGCGATTAATCGGCTTGAAGTCGGGCGCGGTCACCTGGCGGCAGAAAAGCTGGAAGGTGCGCGGGTACGCTTCGTAAGCCTGGCGCAGCGTCTTGTTCCCGACGTTGGCGAGGATCGCGGGGAAGTCCGAAGTCGATTCGGCGCCTCCACCGAAGTATTCCGCTCCGCGGCTCGGAGCCTGCAACGCGAGTTCGGCGATGCGGTTCTTGGTCATCCCCCTGTGGTTGATGCCGCGAATTGCGAGGGACTCGCGGGCCATCTCCATGAGCGACAGACCCACGTACTCGCGTCCCATCTCCTGGGCGCGCCGCTGGTGCTCCGGGCCGCATCCGCTCAGCAGTTCGCCGGTCTTGGGATGCTTCGCCAGGAAGAACTTCGGATCGTGGCGCAGCAACATGGCGCACTGCATGGGCGCGCCCGCGTTCAGCCGGTCGAGGCGCGCCCCACCCATGTCGAGCGTGAGCATGTACGGCTCACCGGTATCGGGATCTTTCCCCGGAACCTGCGCGCCGGTGTACCAAACGACATCGATCGTGTCGTCCTTCTCGTTCGCCGTGCTGGCGACTGGCTTTGCATCCGACGCGGCGAAAAACTCAAGCGTCTGATCTGCTTTCATGTGAACCTCTTTCTACGAGCGATAAATCCTCGAAGGCGAATCCCAGGAGCGCGTAGCAGGCGTGCCCGAGAACAACTCCGCGATCGCTTGGGCGTCGGCATTCGAGACGGCGGGACTTTCGAACCGGCGACTGTGGGCTTCGAACTCGGTATGCGCTCGTCGCTTGCGGCGGGCTGCTCCTGGCCGCGATCGGTCACGTTGCGCGGGTCGCAATCCAGAATGATTTCGAGCTTGTCGAGAATCCTGTTGATGCGCG
Organism: Terriglobia bacterium; assembly: GCA_963842485.1. Lineage (GTDB taxonomy): Bacteria > Acidobacteriota > Terriglobia > Bryobacterales > Bryobacteraceae > Palsa-187. The sequence goes on from CAWJHI010000126.1 coordinate 197,260, forward strand.
CGATCTTTTGCAGGCGTTCTTCCGGGTCGTAGCCGTTGCGCGAGATCGCTTCGAACAGATCGAGCGTCCCGGTCCTGATCATCTTCAGTTCCGCCGCCGCGTCCTTCACGGGATCGACGCTCTCGAACTTCGGCGCGGTCCACTGCACCGCGTGTACGGCGACCTTCGGATCGTCCAGCGCCTTCTGCGGAATCTTGCCCTGGAGGATCAGCGTGTCCACGAATCGCCGCCACACCGGCATGCAGAACAGCGGGATCAACGTCAGCCAGCGATAAGCCTCCACCGTGTTGCCGCCCAACCCGAAAAACGCGAACCCGTTCCACGGCGTGCCGGTCGCTTGGCGCACGGCGGAGCTCAGGGAATGGTGGAGGGCATGAATCCAGGCAGCACTTGGCGAGCCAACCGTAGTGGGTTCGAACGGAGAGACGAACGGAGACGGGAAGTTCTTCAAAAGACTACGCGGACGCGCAAGACGATGGCGTCAACGAACGGGGACGGAAATCATTGGAGGGAAAGGGTTTGGCTCCCCGAACGCTACACGAAAGAAATTCGCGCTAGTCATCGAAGGGGAGACCGGGGTAGAAGTGATTAGTTTTCAAGAGGTTCCGGTGAAACCATTGGGCTTCGTACGTGTTTTGCTGGACCACTGTATCGTTTGCAAAACCTACCGGAAAATGCTAACTTGTGCGAGTGGTTCCATCTGCGCAAATTGTCGGACAGCGGTAGGTCATGCCAGTGAGAAAGATAGTCGCGCGGCCAAGAGATCTCTCAGACTTTGTCGACCAGCTCCAAGCGTCAGGCCGCTACACCTTTCATCGGGAGGAGGCTCTCTCGGCGCTCGGCGTTTCGGACATTGCGCTGCAGAGCGCTGCTCGGCGACTGGCCGCGAAGGGACGAATTTGCGCGCCGCGCCGCGGATTCTATGTGATCGTTCCGGTCGAATACAGTCAGTCCGGAGCTCCGCCGCCCTCCTGGTTCATCGACGACTTGATGAAATTCCACCGGCACCCATACTACGTCGGCCTCTTATCTGCCGCTGTGCTCCATGGGGCAGCACACCAGCAACCGCAAGTATTCCAGGTAATCACCGACACCACTCTGCGCCCGATCACCGTTGGCCGCAGCCGAGTCCGATTCTTCCTGAAGTGGCACCTCTCTGAGACTCCGACCACTGAGGTAAAGACCGAGACTGGGTCGATGCGCGTCTCAACTCCCGAGGCCACCGCGCTCGATCTGGTCCGCTACGTGGAAAGCGCCGGGCAACTTGGAAACGTTGCGACCGTGCTGTCCGAGCTATCGGAAAAGATCAATCCAGGCAAGCTCGTCGAGGCTGCGCGGACCGAGGTCGAATTGTCCGTGGTGCAACGCCTCGGCTTCCTGCTGGAGCACTTCGCTTCTCCTGGTGTTGTGGCACCGCTGGCCGAATGGCTCGCGGCCAAGCGACCCCGACCAGTTCCGTTGCGATCTGAGCGCAAGCCGAAGGTGACTGAAAAGGATTCCCGCTGGCAGATCCTGGTAAATGAGAAGGTCGAGATCGACGAGTGATTTCCTGAGCGTACATCACAGCGTGGCGTACTCACGCACCGTGGTCCACGGATGCCCAGGTCGAGCAAGATTTGATCATCTCGCGGGCGGTCGTCGAGGTTTTTTCAGACCCGGTGCTTTCGGGCCGCTTGGCGTTTCGCGGCGGAACAGCCTTGCACAAACTGCACCTGACTCCGCCGGCGCGCTACTCCGAGGACATCGACCTCGTGCAAGTAGAAGCGGGTCCAATTGGCGAAATCATGACGGCCTTGCGTCAACGGCTCGATCCTTGGCTGGGGGCAGCTAGGAGTAAGCAGTCGGAGGGGCGGATGACTATGGTCTATCGATTCGATGCGGAGATTCCACCGATCACGCCGTTACGCTTGAAGGTGGAGGTGAACACGCGCGAGCATTTTTCCGTCTTCGGCTTCAAGCGGAAGCCTTCGCCGTCGACAGCCCATGGTTTCGAGGGTCTGCGGAACTGCTGAGCTATGAGCTGGAGGAATTGCTTGGGACGAAGCTCCGAGCGCTCCATCAGCGAAGCAAGGGTCGGGACCTGTACGATTTGGCTGCGGCTATCGAGCGCTTTCCGCAGCTAGACCTCAGCAAGGTCGTTGAATGTTTCGGGCGCTACCTCGAACATGAAGGCCACCACGTGTCGCGAGCAGAGTTTGAAGAGAGCATGGCTGGCAAGATGCGAGACCCCGCTTTCCACGGCGACATCGAACCGCTACTTGCGACAGCGGAGGTCCATCCGGATGCCTCCTACCATCCGGAAGCGGCCTATCGCCGCGTTCACGAGGCCCTTATCGCACGACTGCCGGGCGAGCCGTGGAAGGCCTATAGTGACCAAGTCACTATTTTGAGGCTTTGAGGAACCAAGGACTCATCGATCATGAACAGCATTCCGCGGATCCGATACGACGCTCTCGCCGGTTACAGCCGAAGTCCTCAAACGGTGCTTTCGTCCGAAGAACTCGGCTGGTTCGAGGAATCCGATGAAAGGGTACTTGGAGTCGTCATCCGAGCCTTGGAGGATAACGATTTTTCGTCAGTGGTTCTCGCGCGTGATAGGTTAGGCAGATTCAGAGCCGTTTGGGTAGACGACTTCAAACCCACGCCGGACGAAGCCCGCGAGCGACTTGGTGATCTTCTCAGACTCTGGGCTGCCAAACCGGACGAGGAATACTGGCAGGGCGACGAAACAGGCGCAAGCTTGAACCTGACCATACCAGCTTCACCGGAGGACCGACAGCATCCCTCATTTCGATCCCTTGTGGCGCAGGAAGGTTATTCACCCGCTCGTGAGCTAATTGCCGCGATGCAGTTCTACGACGAAGACGCAGACGGAAACTTCGTCGAGCAATTTCAAACTGCCGGGTTTGATGCCCGGATCTGGGAGCTGTACCTTTTCGCCACTCTCACTGAGATGGGCTATGCCGTGGTACGGCAAGATCCGACGCCGGACTTTCATTGCGTTGGTCTGCCGGGCGAGTTCTTTGTCGAAGCGACCACCGTAAACCCTTCGGTGCCGAGCAACGCCACCAAGAGTTATTCCGGCTCGCTCGCCGATATGACGAAGAGCGGCCATCTCGATAGTGTTCTGAGCAACGATGCTCCCGACCCTAAATTGGTCTTGGTGAATGACGGCACCGGGCACTTCAAAGTGGGTGGCACTTACGGTGATCCGAGATGGCCAACCCGGAATGCAGCCGTCGGGGACCTAAACGGCGACGGCTACCCGGATATTGCGGTCGCCAATCGCGGTACGACATCTTACGTTTGCTACAACGACGGAAAGCTGCATTTCCACTGCAACCCACTCGCTGATTCACCGAGCGCGTCAACCATCTTGATCGCAGACGTGAATGGCGACGGCGCCAACGACGTGATCTTGCCGTGCCGCGACGAGTGCCAGAGTCGCGTTTTCTTTGGCCACAATCTGGATGGTGACGGCAAACCTTGGGGCCGGCTAAAGCATCGGTGCGAGCGACCACAATAGCCGATCTTAATGGCGATGGTCATCCCGACATCGCGGCCTGTCCTGAAAGGCTCGGCTGCTTTGTTTACTTCAACGATGGAAAAGGAAACTTCGCCCCTGGCATCCAGTTCCAGAAGCCACAGGCGCTGCCGTCCTCGATGATTGCGGCCGATCTCAACGGAGATGGTCGCGCAGATCTCATCGTCGGCTACGTCAATGCTCCCGGGGTGATTTATTACAACGACGGAACCGGCAAAAACTTCGATGCGCATCCGTTCGGCGACGGCCGGGGCGCAATCTATGGAATGGCGGCGGGCGATCTGAATGGAGATGGCCGGCTCGACTTGGTGGCGGCGCGTAGCGACGCACCTTCGTTTGTCCTTTTCAACCGAAGCTCGAAATAGAAAGCCGGATCGCGCTGCAAGCTGGGTCTTGGGCACTCGCGAGCAACACCCACGCGAATAGACAACTCCGGCATAAGGTCTCCCATTATCATACAGTCACGAATAAATGTCACTAAGAAATTCACGTTTATTCACGCTCATGAACGGCCATAAATCACTTCCCGAACGCGTACAGATGCCCCGTCGTCCGCACATAGATCCTTCCATCGACAATCGCCGGCGTCGCGAAAATCGGCTCGCCCAGGTCGTTCCGAGCGATCACGTTCAGCGTATCGCCCGACGCATCCGCCACGCACACTACCCCGTCGCCTGACGCAAAATAAATCTTCCCTCCCGCCTCCACCGGCGACGAATAATACACCTCCCGCTCCGAGCCGTGCGCGATAAATCACTTTTCCCGGTCCGGGCTCGATCGCCGTCACGATTCCGCCATTGGTCACCGTGTACACCCGGTCCCGATACACCAGTGGCATCGGCACCTCCGGCACCGCCCGCTCCTCTTTCCACTGAATCATCTTGGTCTCCGAATCCAGTCGGATCGCCATCAACCCGCGCGGATTCGCAAACGCGGTCTTCAGCACGCTCAGAAATGTGTTCCATTCGGCTTCCGAGGCCTGCCCGTCGTGATCGCGGTCGACCATCTGATCAAAAAATCGCTTCACGGTCACGATCGCGCCCGGAACGTTCGCCGCGTCCACCCGCCGTGAGATCGCTAGGTCGTCCGGAAATTCATCCTTACTGATCAGCCTGTCGTGATTCTTATCGTATTTCTGAAGCATCACGTCCCAGCTCGGCATCGGGTCCATCAAATCGTCCGCTCCCAGCCACGCGGCGAAATACACCGTGTCCCCGCTGATCACCGGTGTCCCAGTTCCCTCCGACGTAATCGCGATAGCCCATTTTCGCTCGCCGTTTCGCCGGTCGTATCCGGCGATCTCACCCGGCCGGTGCAGCAGAATCTGGTCGCGCCACGCGACTGGCATCCCGTGTCCGCCGTTCCCTCCCGGCGCTCCCTCCGGCCCGCCGAGCGGCGCCTTCCACATCTCGCGTCCCGTCTTCCGATGGTACGCCGCCAGATACCGGTCTCCGGGATTGTCGCGCGCAAGCACGACCGCGTCGCCCATCAGCGCCGGCGACGTTCCGCTGCCATATGATGTTTTCACAACCGGCAGCGGCACATTCCACGCGGGTTTCCCCTCGAAATCAAATGCGAACAATCCGGCCGAGCCGAAATACACATACACCCGATCGCCATCCGCAATCGCGGTCGCCGTTGCGGGACTGCTCACCGGATGCACCTCTTCGATCGTGGACGCCCCAACGGTCCTCTGCCACCGGATCTTTCCCGTCCCGCGATCGACATCCAATACGATCAGTCTTTTTTCTTTGGCCTCGAACCCGGTAAGAAAGATGTGCGGGCCCCACACGCTCGGCGACGAGTGTCCTGCCGGCAATTCCGCGGACCAGATCAGCCCCTGCTTCAGCCCGAACTCGACTGGTGCCGAGCCCTCCGCAATCCCCGTCCCCTCCGGCCCGCGCAGTTGCGGCCACTGATCGCCCGCAAGGCAGAGCAACGGGACCAACCAAATCACCCTTTTCATGACGAGATTATAGCTGCTACGTGCATTCACGCACATTTATCGCCGAGGCGAATTTTCGGCGGACACGTGAGGCTGCCGACGAATCCAGTTGCGAAGAGCCGTGACGTGGGCAAGACTGATGGTTGGATGAGGTTCAAACGAGCATCGGATTCGCCGCTATATAGGAAAGCCCGCCGCGGTTTCCGGGGTTATCCGATTGCGACCGTCGCACCCTAGGGGCCGGATGACAAGATCGCGACGAAGGTAGCGGTTGCTATCGTCGCCGAGCAGGATGCCGAGCCGGTGACCTTGAATCGCTGGTTTTCCAACGGCACGGATGTGCGCTCGGATCTCGCCATCAGCAGCGAAGTTCTGAAATTCATAAAGGACCACGGGGCGAAGTCGGTCGTCCTGACGGAGCGCATCGTCGGGTGTCCACACGAAGAGGGCGTGGACTATCCAGAAGGAGCGGTTTGTCTGCAATGCCCGTTCTGGGCTCATCAGGACCGCTGGTCGGGCGAACTGGTCCAATAGGCCAGATCGGTGTCTGTTTTCCACCCTGATGTGTGGTGTTATCGGCCTTCTTGGGCGGCGTAGGCTCTGGTGGCCAGTTGTACCCGTTTCGTCCACTTGGCTAGCGTCCCCCACCGATTTCCAGGATCGATCCGGTGACGTAGGATGCCGCGTCAGAGAGCAACCACAAGACACCCGCTGCCGCCTCTTCCGTGGTTCCGCCACGTTGCATCGGGATGGTCGGACTAATGCGCTGAACGCGATCGGGGACACCGTTCGCGGCGTGGAGTTCCGTTTCAATTAAGCCAGGGGCCACCGCATTGACGCGAATGCCCTCGGCCGCAACCTCGCGCGCAAGCCCGATCGTGAAGCTGTTCACGGCTCCTTTCGAAGCTGCATAGTGGACCCATTCACCGGACCCGCCCGTGCGAGCCGCGAGCGATGAAATGTTGACGATCGCGCCGCCGCGCCCGCCTCGGCTCGTCGACATCCTGCGGACGGCCTCGCGCGCGCACAGAATCGTTCCTGTGACATTAACGGCCAGCATGCGTTCGATCGTTGCGGCACTGACGTTCTCGATTTGAGTCAAGCCACCGGTGATCGCAGCATTGTTGACAAGGGCGCGGATCGGACCCAGCTCGCGCTCGGCCACTTCGAACAGCCGCAGGATGTCGTTCTCCCGCGAAACATCACCCTGAATGGCGACCGCCCTCGATCCCAAGTGGCGCAACGTCTGTACAACGCATTGGGCCGCCACTTCGTTAGCGGCGAAGTTGACGGCAACGTCGTAGCCGTTGGCGCCCAACAGTCGTGCGATTGCGGCGCCGATCCCGCGGCTTCCTCCCGTAACGATGGCCGCCGGGCGATTCTCTCTCAGCATATGTTCATTATCCGCAGTACAGGCCTTAGACGAGCCACCCTATGGGTTCCCGTGCGCACGGACGACGACTTAGGCTCGATACCCACCATTAACGGCGTCCGTTCGCACGTCATTCAGCGGAACAAGCGTTTCTCGTCCAGGTGGCACTCGCTGCGCACCCAGCGCCTTCAGAAGATCCCTTCAGCTTTCCGTTGCGAAATCGTGAGGTGCAGCGATACACTTTTCTCTGCGTATAATTAGTGCCAGTACTCAAAAGCGAAACGGAGTCCAGTATGTTGAGATGGAACCATATTTTCACCGCCCTAGTGCTGTACGCAGTCACACTGGCTTTATTGGAACCACCCGCCCAAGGCCAGAGTTCGGGGACGGCCGCGCAAAAAGCTCCCACTTTCAAAGTCGATCCGTCCTGGCCGCTGGACATGCCCAATAACTGGATCATGAGCGTCGTCACGGGAGTTTTTGTGGACGCGAAACAGCATGTCTGGGTCACCCACCTGCCGGAGCAGTTGACCGAGGAAGAAACCTACGCCGAGCAAAAGCCGCCCATGGGAACCTGCTGCGTCGCGGCGCCCCCCGTGCTCGAATTCGACGAGAAGGGCAAGCTGGTCCAGGGTTGGGGACAGGGTTCGAAGGACGACACGTCGAACTGGCCGCGCAATCCGCACGGCATTTTCGTCGATCACAACGACTTCGTCTGGGTCGGAACGTATATGCATCATCGCGTGATGAAGTTCACACGCGAAGGGAAGCTGGTGATGACCATCGGACAGTACGACAAGAACGGCGGCAGCAACGACACCACGCTGTTAGGCGGACCGGCCGGCATATGGGTCGACTCCAAAACGAACGAGGTTTTTATCGCGGACGGATACCGCAACCGCCGCGTCATCGTATTCGACGGCGCGACCGGCAAGTATCTTCGTCACTGGGGCGTTTATGGCGAAAAGCCGGACGACACGGAGAAGTTTGACCCCAAAACGATGGTCAGCGGCGCGCTGCCCAAACAATTTTCGACGGTACACGGCATCACTGGATCGAAAGACGGCAAGATCTATGTCGCGGACCGGCGCGGCAATCGCATCCAGGTGTTCACACAGCAGGGCAAGTTCCTCGCGGAAAAGATCATTGCCCCCGCGACACTCTCTTCGGGCTCGGCATTCGTACCGGTCTTGTCGCCCGACGCGCAGCAACAGTGGCTCTACGTGGCCGACGGAACCAACCATAAGGTTTGGATCCTGCGGCGATCGGACCTAGAGATCGTCGGTGAATTCGGTCGTGGCGGACACGAGGCCGGACAAATGCTCCGTCCGCACGGGATGAGCATCGACAATAAGGGCAATCTATATGTGGGAGAGGCGTCCTACGGCCGACGCGTACAGAAGTTCGTGATCCAACCTCATACCGGCGAATAGAAACCCGTTAGGTTCATTATCGACGTTTGCTGGCGCGTTACTTGAGAGGAATGGGCTTTTCCCGTCAACTTGATGCCGAACAGCCCCGGAAGTCCTTTTTCAAAAGCCATCAAGGTCAAGTGGGCAGATTATTCGCCAGGTGGCGCGCGGACTGGTATACACTGATTGGCACGGTTCGTTTCAGCCGACCTTCCTGAAGGGGCCTCCTTCTTCGAGCGCCGACTAACTGAAAAACCCGAAAACTCAGGGAGGGACACTCAATGAAACGCTTTTCAATATTCGCCGCTCTCGGTGCTCTGGCTATGGGTCGAGCCTGTTGGTGGCTCAAAACAATCCGTGGGCAGGCACATGGAAGCTCAACGTCGCAAAATCAAAATACACTCCTGGACCTGCGCCACAAAGCGCGACTCGGACATATGAAGCCCAAGCCCTGGTGTGAAGTTTACGTCGGAGACGACCGCCGCTGATGGAAGCCATGCCTCCGTCAGCTACACGGCCAACTTCGACGGCAAGGATTACCCGGTTACGGGATCTAGCGCGATAGACGCCGTCGCCCTCAAGCGCAGCGGGAACACGTTTGAATCGACTTTGAAGAAAGGCGGGAAGGTGGTCTCGACGGGGAAAAACACGGTGTCGAAAGACGGCAAGGTCATGACCTACACGGCGAAGGGCACCAACGCCAGTGGTCAGCCGACGAGCAGCGTAACCGTCTACGACAAGCAATAAGCGGGCCGCACGCGACGATGGGACCGGAGATGCGCGATTGCCGTCACAAAGACCGGCCGTCCAGCGCCGGCACGGTTTTTCAAGCAGCCGATGGAACATTCTTCGTTTTCTCGCCGGCTCGAACTCGAAAGCAGGCCGATCGTGTCGCGGCCTCTATTCCCGGTTCAACAGTCGTCGTGGTACGGCCCTCGTTCAGTTTTCCGGCAAAGGACCGGGGCGCGCCGCCGATCCTCGATTCTGGCGAGCCAATGCGCAATAACGCCCTGGGAGCGCAGGCGTCCCTCCTGCCGGTCAAAAGAAGCTAGTCTATGGTCGGCAATCCGGAAGGAATCCACGTGGACGAGAAGTCGCCAGGTCGGAATCTTGGGAGCGTGCCCCGTTAGCCGCCTGACAATTTACATTATCGGCTTCTATTCCGGAGTAGCCTGCGACCGCTGTGCTTCGCGTTCGGCAAGCTGATACTCCATGATCTGCTTGCGCCTTTGGATGATAGCTTCGGCTAGATTCCGCGCAGGCGGCAGCGGCGGCAAATCTGCATAGGGGTCCCTGTAATCGGGTCCGTAACGCTCTTGTCTTCTCGCCATGATCGTATCCCGAATCGCGTCAAACGCGGCTCGCTCCCGCTCCTCCGGCACGCGCGCGGTCTCCAATCGACGGATTCGGTTGAGCATCGCTCTCATGGCCGGCATCGTCAGTCCGAATCAAGGGTGCCGTCTGGATGATTGCTCGAAGGGCCTCCAGTGGCATTCGTTCGTTTGGCCGGTAGTCCGGGTCGTCATTCCTCTTGATGAGCCATCGTCGCCAGTAATCCAACCATTCCTCCGAATGTGGCCTGAGACCCGTCGAATCGGTCAGCCGAGCTTCGAGGTTCGCGAGTCGGCGTTGAAGGTTCGTCATATCGTGGCGGGCATTTCTCGGCCGCGGGATCAGCAAGGGCAATCACGGCGTACCAGCGTATTCAGACCGCACGTTTCCGCGCCCTTTTCCCGCAGAAACCTCTCCAGTTTCTCCGCGCTGAGGTCAAACGGGATGTTGAGAAAGTTCATGATACCGATCCGGCCGGTGGGCAGAAACCCGCATTCACCAAGAATCCCGAGGCAAGTGTCCAGCGCCAGAGCCAATCCCCAACCCGCATTGCACGCCACAAGCAGAAGCTGCGGTTTCCCCTCGGTGGGCCAAAATCGATTTTCCAGCTTCGCGATCCGTCTGGTGACTGTTCTCATTGCACCCGATGCTCACACCTACGAAGCCGGCTGCGGATCGGCTTCATCGTCTCGGATTCCCTTGCGGCACCGCCCGTTCGAGAGCGGCCACGCGCGCCTCGATGTCCTCGATCTCGATTGCTTTGGCCGCGTGATTGAAGATCGCCTCGGCTGCGCGTACCTTTACGGAGGCTGGCGCGCCGGGGTCGATCAACGTCTCAGTAGAGTCGTGGCGGCCGCCGAGGTCCCCTGCTGGAGCCGTGCCACAGCTTGTCGGTACGCCACTTTGCGCGCCTCCCGGTAAGCCGCATCGAACTCCGGCAGCTTCTGCCATTTCAGGAGTGTATTGGGGGCCACGCCAATCGATCGTGCCGCTTCTTCGAGGTTGCGCTGACTCAGCAAAGCGGCGATTGCCTCCTCTTTCTTCCGCCCAAATTTGGTGCCGTGGCCTATCATCTGACGCATTCTGACGCAATCTGCGCCGAAAGTAGCCGACCATCGCCGTTCCTCATCTGGCTCTGCCGTTTCATGCCAAATCGTGATTCAGGACTCACCGGGACGCCCGTCCTGCTCCCTCCTCCGATCTGCTGCGTCCCCCTACTCGGAACGGAATCTCCTTTACCACCTCGCCACCTACGTCCACGACCACAAGGGTCACGAAGACCGGTTCCAATGGCGGGCCCAAGCGGGCCTCCACTCGTTCCAGTCGAGCCAGGAGACGCCGGCTGATCATCGGGCCATCCCGCGCCGAGGATCATCGCCCCACCATCGCCATCAGAGCGATGTGCAGATTCGCTTGCCTTTCACGGGCGACCAGAGGGATTCATGTCGTGACCTCGGTAATCACCGCGCAAGGAGACAACATGACATCGATTGTAGAAACGACGGAAACGGCACCCGCTAGCGTAGCTGCGGAGCCGAAAGCCACCAAACAGGCCAGCGCTGGCGCACGTCGCGCCCGCGTCGGGCCGAAGAAGCCTAAGTCGGGTAAAAGGCCCCCGCCAAGAAAACGCCCAAAGCGCACAAGGGCGAAAAGAAGGGGGATTCCGCCCGCGCCGGCAGCAAGACCGCCAAGAGTGCTCGAACTGCTGAAGCGGCCGGGCGGCGTTAGTGCCAAGGAACTGGGCAAAGCGACTGGCTGGCAGCCGCATTCGATTCGCGGGTTCCTGTCCGGGACTGTCGGCAAGAAGATGGGTCTGACGGTCACTTCCACCAAGGGCGAAGACGGAGAGCGTAGCTACTCCGTTAAAGCCTGACTCGCATCCCTTCCGTACACAACGCGCCGCCGGATTCAACCGCGGCGGCGTTTTTCGTCTTGGAGGATGCGGAGTTCCGCCGACCAATCGGACAACGCCAGGCACAACCCGGCCACGTCGGGATTCCCTGCGAGCAGTTCCGCTTCGATGTCCGCGATCTCCCGGCGGCACCGCTCGATTCATACAGCCTCATTCCGTTCCAGAGCGATCTCCTCGTACGTGCGCCCGTCGCCGTCGAGCGTGGCGCTCTTATTGGTCAGGGATTGCCAGCGTTGCACCACCACGTCGACATATTTCGGGTCCAACTCAATGCCGTAGCAGATGCGCTCGTTCAGTTCCGCGGCCGCCAGCGTGGTCCCGCTGCCGAGGAACGGGTCGTAGACGAGTTCCCCCCGCCGTAGATGATTCAGGATCGGGCGCCGCATGAGTTCGACCGGCTTCTGCGTCGGATGATCGTATTTGTCCTCGTCCGCGCCGCCCATGATGAACTTCGGCGACGGCGAATCCCAGATCGTCGAGTTTTCGCCGGCCTTGCCGAACCATGGCGCATTCTTCTTCCGGACGAACCAGCACGGTTCGTGTTGGAACCAGTACAGAGTCCGGGTCAGGACCGTTCTGCCGTTGTTCCAGATAATCTGCTGGTGATGAAGGAACCCGATGCGGAGCAATCCGTCGAGCACTTCGCGGGTGAATTTCGAAGCGTGCCAGACGTACGCGACCTCCAGGCTCGGCACGAGTTCGAATGCCTCCGACCAATCCGCCCTCGTATCGCCGGAGATCGTAGTTTCGGTGTGACCGCGCGTACGCTTCTTCATGTAGCTGGGCTCAGCCGGTCCGCAACCGTTCAGGCCAGCGCGATCGCGCCACTCGCTATCGAGCTCGATGCCGTAGGGCGGATCTGTGACCATCAACCGCGGCTTGCGTTCGCCCAGGAGCCGCACGACACCCTCCGCGCTGGTGGCGTCACCGCAGAGCACACGGTGAGGACCCAGGAGCCATAGATCGCCGAGTCGCGATATGGGCGATTCCGGCAGCGGCGGCGCGGCGTTCGCTTTCTCGTCGTCTTCGAGTGCCAGCAGGCCGTCAATCTCGCCCGGGTCGAAGCCAGTCAGCGACAAATCGAAGTCCGCCTCCTGAATCTCCTGCAGTTCCAGCGCGAGGGCTTCTTCATCCCAGTCGGCCCACGTCACCGAACGATTGACCATGAGCCGGAAGGCTTTGACCTGCGCTGGGGTCCATTCATCGCAGAGGATCACCGGGATCTCGGTAATGCCGAGCTTGCGCGCGGCCTTCAGCCGGAGATGCCCGTCGACGACCTCACCATCGCCGCGAACCAGGCACGGGATCTTGAAGCCAAATTCGCGGATCGACGCGCACATCCATGTCTCCCACACCGGCGACGACGGTTCCGTTACCGTGCATTTGCCAAGCGGTACGTACAGCGTGACGATTGCGTCACAGGGTTTCGTAACAGCCAAGTTGGTCGACTTTCGAATTAGCGCCCCAACCCCGGCTGCGTTTCGGGTTGCCTTGGAAGTGGACAGAACTGCAATAGTGGACTTTCCCCGTTGGGCGGAAGTGCCGCAAGTGCCCACTGTAACCGCTGACTTCCCATGGTTCATAAATCCGACACCGGCTCAGGGGCCAGCCCCGCAACTGGCGAACAAGAAGAGCCGCTCACTCAAGTGCCTATACCTCTGGAGATGTGCTTTATCGCCGGCTCCAGTTTCAATTGGCGAGAAATCGCCTTCTCGCTAACTATCCCCTGCAATCGCACCGGGGGCGAAGCAGTCCGGGAGGACAACGTGAGCGAACGTGCAACGATGTTCTGCGGCGCTGTCGTGGGACTGGCTGTTTCGAGCGCCGTACTCCTGCTCATGGGGTTTGGAGTTTCGGGCGTCCTGCACGCGGGCTATGGGATAGACCTGATGTATGTGCTGTGGCCTTCATCCCTCATGTTGGTGACAGGTTGGCGCACTACGCCTACAGGGATTCTCATCACCGTGAACTCCGTCGCGCTCAATTGCGCTATGTACGCTGCCCTCGCGCTGGCCTTGCGGTTCGCAATTCGGCTCTGCGTCCGACAACTCAAGCGGGCCACACGATAGTTGTTGAGAAATCGCGATATCACTAACAACGCCCCTTGCACCGTTGAGGATGCAAAATGGTCATTGGTGAGAACGCCTGTTCTCAACAATTACGATTCCGCGTATGCTTCGTCGAATGCGGAAAGGCATGATTCTTCCGACATGAGCTCGGCAACTCCAATTCGCCACATTTCCGATACCGCCCTGTGGGTAGCTGTGTACCGCGCACAGGAGAGCGAGCGCGCCGATGCTGTCTTCCGCGACCCATTTGCGCGCAAGTTGGCCGGAGATCGCGGCACGCAAATCGCCGCAGCGATGCCATTCGCCCAGCGACATTCTTGGGGTTACGTCGCCCGCACTTGGCTGGTTGATCGAGTCATCGAACGCGAAGTGCTGCAAGGCACGGACATGATCATCAATCTGGCTACCGGCCTCGATTCTAGGCCGTACCGGATGCAGCTTCCCGTTTCGCTTAGGTGGATCGAGGTCGACCTGCCGGATGTGCTGAACTACAAGCAAGAAGTACTCGCTGCTGAACGTCCGGAATGTGCGCTGGAGCGCGTGCCGCTGGATTTAAGAAATAGTGCAGCACGCCGCGCGTTGTTTCAGCGGCTCGGGGACGAAGCGAAGCGAGTGCTGGTGGTGAGCGAAGGGATCATCATTTACTTCGAGGCCGACGGTGCTGCCGAGCTGGCCCGCGATCTGGCAGCCCAGTCCAGCTTCCGGCGCTGGGTCACCGACCTCACATCACCTGCGCTTCTCAAGATGCTGCAGAAGGCTATTGGTGGCCCGCTCGGCCAGGCCGGTTCGCCGCTGATTTTCGCACCCCGGGAGGGGCCGGAATTCTTCGCCCGCTACGGCTGGAAGTTGGTCGAGACCCGGTCGCTCTTACGTGCTGCGGCCAAGCTGAAACGGCTGTCGTTTGGGATGCGGCTGCTCTCGCTTTTGCCCGATCCTGCAGGCCGCAAGCCTGACAAGCCGTGGGGCGGAGTGTGCGTGTTGGAGAACTGCGGACCAGCGCGCAATGCATAGCCACGACCTTCGCAAAACAATCCCGGCGGGAAGCCGATTCTGGGGCCAGTTAGTGCTAACCCCTGTTCTCAACAACTACCGTTGAATGCTCCAATCAGGTGTTCTACAACCAGTGCTGCGCTTGCGCAAAGGCCTGCAACTGCCGCGACAGGTCGAAATATTGGTCTGGCGGTTTTGGAGTGTGCGGTTTGCCGTCACTCGTGGCGAAACACTGGTAAACCTGTTTGGTGAACGCTGGGGTTTTCAGCGTGATTGATGACTCAGGTATGTCGGTCACCACAATCACCGTGCCATCGGGACACGTGACGCTGCAATAGTCGTCACGCATTGCAAAGAATCTACCGTCAAACCAAGCGCGCAGGAAGCTCTCGAACTGCTTCGGGCTAATTTTGGCTCTCCGTTTGCCTTTTGCTCGCACATAGGCGTGACCCTCGAAGATTGCGGCGTCCTTCTGGATTGTCAGGGTAAAGGCAGGACAACGACCATAGCAGCCTGATGCGAAATACTTCAGCGTGACGCCGGTCAAGTCAGAGGGGTATGGCGGCGGCGACGCTGCCAATGCGTCTTTTGGAAAGCCCGAAAGCGACGCGAGGCAGACATCTACTACATCGCGGCGTTCCTGCCGGTCTGGTTTTGATTGACCCAAACTCGCCAATCCCGCGATGGCAACCAACGCAAGTGCAATAGGAACATGTCTCACCCCGGCAACTCTACAATTTACGGTTGATTTTGGAAAGGGGACATAGTTGTTGTTGATAAATCGCCTTCTCACTAACTACAAATTCTGCACCGGGAGCAGTGCAACTTCTCGGTTAGTGTAAACCCCTGTTATCAACAACCGTCGCCGCTTCGGAAAGTAGTTTCTGCAAACTTCCACCGTGGGTGTAGGCTTTTCCAGTGAAAAAACGGCTGCCTTCGTTCTCTGTACTGTTACCAATCGTTGCCCTAGTTCTCTCGACCGGGCTGGTTCTCGTGCCAGCTTTGCGAATCTTTCTTCACCTGAAGCACGCGGGAAGGAGTTCAGGACAGGTCATGATTGGAAACGGGGATTTTCAGATGACTGTCTCGCGGGAGCACTTTTCCTCTGTCGCTCTCTCCGGCGCAGCACTGTCGGCGCAAACAAGAATAATTGTTCTCAATGCTCCCGCGCACTTCATTCATTTCTTTGTGGCGCTCCTGTTATCGCGGACCCCGAACTGGT
>CAWJHI010000127.1:0-44308 GCA_963842485.1 Terriglobia bacterium
CGCGAAGCCGCGCCGCCGGACCCGTTGCCCTCCGATTGGCTAGCCGAGTCGCTGATCAAGGTCCGCACCTACCAGCCTCAGGACCATTTCACCCGCCCGCTGGTGATTGCGGCGATTCGTCTTCGGGATTGGGCAACGGAGTAGTTTCCAATAGGTTCATCCTGCTCAACAGACTGATGAACCGTGCATCCTCCCGGATCGCATCGAACCGGGGATCCACGTTTAGCGCCGACATCCACGGACAGTGGTCCGTGTAAGCCTGCTCCAGCTCCTCAAACAACCGGTCCCAGTCTCCCAGCCCGCAGTAAATGTAGCAACGGCTGCGCGGTGAAACATATCCGGTTGCCGAAAGCGCGTCCAACTTCTCCAACTCCTCCCGCGCCTCTGCGACTCTGCCCGAGCAGGCGTACGCCTCGCCTAAAGCCCCCAGCTTCACCGCCAGAAACGGACCCTCCGGCAGCTCGCGAAACAGCTCCAGGGCCTGCTCGTAAAGCCCCTTCCGGACGTAAGTCCAGCCCCGCAAGCTCTGCACCTCGTGATTCGTCGCATCCAGGGGAAGCGCCGCCGTCAGCACCTCCAGCGCCTTGTCGTATTGGCGCTGATAGTAGTGATAGAAAGCCTTGATCCGCACGCCGCGGGGAGAAAGCGGATCCAGTTGCAGCGCGCGTTCGATAGAACGGAGAGCCGCCGGAAATTCCGCGCGATACATCAAATGCAGGGCATGGATCTCGTGCGCATGCACGTTGCTCGGCTGAAGCTCGATCGCCCGGCGCAACTGCCGGCCTCCCTCCTCCCAGTGCCACTCGAACGTGGACAAAATCCCACCCAGCGTCGCGCAAGCGTCCGCCAGCCGCGGGTCCAGCCGCAATGCCTCCAGCACCGCCCGCTTCGCGCGCGAAGTTCCTTCTCCCGGTTCGATCGCGCCCCACACCGTAAGATGTGCGTAGGAGTCGGCCAGCGCGGCGTAAGGCGGCGCATAACCCGGATACAGCGAGATCGCCTTGTCGAACTGTTTGAGGGCGTTCTGGATTCCTTCCTGCGACATCTGGCTCCAGTAATGCCGCCCCTTCAGGTAGAACATGTACGCTTCCAGGTTGCCGCTGGTCCGCTCCACCGGCGTCAACTCGGCGGCGGGCACCAGCGTCACCCGCAGCGAATCCGCGATCGCCCGCGCAATCTCGCTCTGCACCGCGAACACGTCGTCCGGCGCGCGGTCAAATACGCCCGACCATAGCGACAGCCCCGTCGAGGCGTCAATCAGCTTGGCCGAAATCCGCAGACTGTTGGCCGCCTTCCGCACGCTTCCTTCAACCACCGTTCCCGCGCGAAGTTGCCTGCCGATCTCCCGGACATCCACGCTGGTTCCCTTGAAATGAAACACCGACGTGCGGGCCACGACGTTCAGCTCTGAAACCGTGCTCAGAGCGTCCAGAATCTCCACCGTGATCCCGTCGCAGAAGAATTCCTGATCCGGATTCGGGCTCAGGTTCAGGAACGGAAGCACCGCGATGGTCTTCGGATCCAGAACCTCCTGCGCCGGATTCAGAGCCTCGGCCGGCGCCGCGTAGCGGAACGCCGGAACATAGCTGCCATGGCAGATTTCGATCACCACCGGATCCGTCGCACCTCGCTCCTGATAATATTCGTGTAGTTTGCCTCGCATTCGGCGCGCTTCCACCCGGACAATGGAGTCGATTCGCGGATCGTAGCGCTGGTCGCGATCGAATACTTCGCGCCCGATCAGATACTCTTTGATTTGATCGGCTTCCCCCGCCAGAACCCGCTCCACCGTCAGGCGCAAAAATCGGCACAGCCGCTCGGACCGAATGAAGATTTTGCTCGTGAGAATGGCGCCCAACTCCGCCCGAACCTCTTCGGGCGAGGGACCGGCTCGCTGGTGAATGCGATCTGGTTCATCACCCCGCTCGACCTGTTTACCCGCTACGGCTTTACCTGGCATGGCTTGCACCGCCCGCCTGGATCCTTGTCTTAAGCCTAACACGTGCAAAGCTTTCCATCGGGCTGGAAAGTTAGCTAACGGTTAGCTCTCTTGTCTTTCTCCATCCTATGACGCACAGTGGGTCTAAGCAAGAAGGTTCGCTGTAAGACAACTGCACAACTTCGATCCCACGAACCGGTTGTCTCCAAGGCGCGAGAAGCGGTGCGTGTCGAAGCCACGTAAACAAGGCGTTCTCCCGATATTTCCTCCGAGTATCGGCGATGAGAATGGCGGCCGCATCTACCTTTGCGCCGGAATGCATCCCAGGAAATACGTGATTGCGAAATGAACTATGACGATGTGTGACCCCCAGACCAGAATGGCCGACCTGAATGCCATAATCCGTGACTTTGAAAGACTATTCCGGTCGGTTGTCGGCGGGAAAGTGTCCTTGCGCGCCACGCTTGATCCCAAGCTCGGCCCCATCCACGGCGATCCGTCAAGAATCGGTTCGTTGCTGGTGAATCTGCTGATGCACGCCCGCGATGCCACACCTGCTGGAGGTGAAATCACCATCGCCACCTTGAACGCTGACCTGGACGAAGCCGCTGCGGGCGCCCTCAAACTTTCGCCCGGTGCCTACGTTTTGATGGAGCTTGGCGTGAACGGCAGAATGGAGGCGCCGTCGAAGGTCCGCGCGTTTGTCCACGAAGCCCAAGGCGCGGTAACCGTCCGATCCAACGGCGCGCATGGAAGTTCTGTGACCATCGTACTTCCCAGGACCGGCGACGCGTCCGCCCATTCTTAAGCACAGATCCAGCCTCACCCCCTCGGGTGAGCGTGACGCCACTTCCAGTAATCCTTCTGTTCCTTATCGCTCGCCTTGGCGAAATCGTGATACGTACGGTGGTGGTCCGACAGGTACCGCCGCCATGCCGAATCTTCAGCGGCGTTCCACTGATGGTAGTCGTTGTGTTCCTTGTCGAACATCCGCTTGTCATCCTGAGGAGGGTCCTGAGCGATGATTCTCGCGGGAGCGGTCAAACACGCGCACAAACAAACGGCCGTCCAAAAGCGCTTTATCATTGGGTCCTCTCACCGATTAGTAGATCATAGAATAGAAAATGAGTCCAACCTTTCAGCCCCTGCTCCCCAGCGAATTGGAAGACGCGCTCGATCTGATGCAGCGCCTGTACGCTCACTTCGGCGCGCCTTTTGATCGCGAACGCGCCCGCCGCGCTACCCGGGCGCTACTGGCGCATCCGGAACACGGCGGAGTCTGGCTCATTCAGATGGCCTCCTCCACGGTCGGATACGTCGTGCTGACGCTAGGCTTCAGCCTCGAATTCGAAGGCCTCTTCGGCCTTCTCGACGAGCTGTATCTAACCGAGCCCTGGCGCGAGAAGGGCATCGGCACGAAAGCCGTCGAGTTCGCCGAAGATCGGTGCCGGGCGCGCGGCGCCAGGGCGCTGCGCCTCGAAGTGGACCACGCCAATCCCGGCGCGAAACAACTCTACGCGCGCCACGGGTTCGAAGTGCACCATCGAGACCTGATGACGAAATGGCTTTAGCGTAGCCTCAAACCCTACGGATCCAGCGGGTACAGACCACGCACGAGTGTGATGACATAAATCTATTTGTAACAATCACTTGCAACTAAGTGTTGTCACTCGTCGGAGGAGTGTGCTAATAATAGAGCTTAAGGTTCTGGGCGGTTCTGCCGGACCCTTTTATCAACGAAGGCATTCTCAAAAAAATTCTCAAGGGAGGTTGAACTATGAACATTCGACCGTACGGAGACCGAATCCTGGTCAAGCGGATCGACGACGACGCAGCAAAAACGGCGGGTGGGCTTTTCATTCCGGATTCAGCGAAGGAAAAGCCGCAGCAAGGCGAAGTAATCGCTGTGGGCGAAGGAAAGCTCACGCCGGAAGGAAAACTGCTTCCGATCAAGATCAAGGTCGGGGACCGTGTCTTGTTCGGAAAGTACGCGGGCAACGATGTGCCTAAGCTCTTCGGTGAAGAGTACCTCCTGGTACGGGACGACGAAATTCAGGCGGTCGTCGAGGGTACGAATCCTGCTGCGGACATTTTGAAGGGGAAGAAATAAGGAGATCGAACATGGCTGCAAAACAAATTGTCTATAGCGAAAATTCCCGTCAGGCGATCCTGCGCGGCGTGAATCAACTGGCCGACTGCGTCAAAGTTACCCTGGGACCGAAGGGCCGCAACGTGGTCCTCGAGAAGAAATTCGGCGGACCCACCATCACCAAGGACGGCGTCACCGTCGCCAAAGAAGTCGAGCTGAAGGATCCGCTCGAGAACATGGGCGCACAAATGGTTCGCGAAGTCGCGTCGAAGACCTCCGACGTCGCCGGCGACGGCACCACCACCGCCACCATTCTGGCCCAGTCCATCTTCCGCGAGGGCGTGAAGAGCGTGGCCGCGGGCGCGAATCCGATGGCGCTGAAGCGCGGCATCGAACGGGCCGTGGAAGCCGTGGTCGAGGAAGTCAAGAAATTCTCCAAGCCCGTGTCGGGCGACATGATCGGGCAGGTTGGCACCATTTCCGCCAACGGCGACACCACCATTGGAAACACCATCGCCGAAGCCATGAAGAAGGTCGGCAAGGACGGCGTCATCACCGTCGAAGAGTCCCGCACCATGATCACCGAATTGCAAACCGTCGACGGAATGCAGTTCGACCGCGGCTATCTTTCGCCTTACTTCATCAGCGATCCGGAGCGCATGGAATGCGTTCTCGAAGAGCCCTATATTCTGATCCACGAAAAGAAGATCAGCAACATGAAGGACCTGCTGCCCGTCCTCGAGCAGATCGCCCGTAGCGGCAAGCCGCTGCTGGTCATCGCCGAGGAGGTGGAAGGCGAAGCCCTGGCGACGCTGGTGGTCAACAAACTGCGCGGCACGCTGAATGCCTGCGCCGTCAAGGCTCCCGGCTTCGGCGATCGCCGCAAGGCCATGCTCGAAGATATTGGCGTCCTCACCGGCGGCCAGGCCATCTTCGAAGAAACCGGCATCAAGCTCGAAGGCGTGCAGCTCAAGGATCTGGGCCGCGCCAAGCGCGTCACGGTCGACAAAGACAACACCACCATCATCGATGGCGGCGGCAATGCGAAGGCCATCGAAGGCCGCATCAAGCAGCTCCGCGCGCAGATCGATGAGACCACTTCCGATTACGATCGCGAAAAACTTCAGGAGCGGCTGGCGAAACTGGCCGGCGGCGTCGCGGTGATCAAAGTCGGCGCGGCGACCGAGACCGAAATGAAAGAGAAGAAAGCCCGCGTCGAGGATGCGCTGCATGCGACTCGCGCAGCGGTGGAAGAAGGGATCGTTCCCGGCGGCGGCGTGGCTCTGCTGCGCGCGGCCGCGGTTCTGGACGGCCTCAAAGCCGAGCACGATGAGCAGATCGGCGTCAACATCATTCGCCGCGCGTGCGAGGAGCCGGTTCGCCAGATTGTCGGCAACGCCGGATACGAAGGCGCCATCGTCATCGAGAAGATTCGGGCCAACAAGGACTCGAACTTCGGCTTCAACGCCCAGACCGCGGTGTATGAGGATCTGGTGAAGAACGGCGTAATCGATCCCACCAAGGTCACCCGTTCGGCCTTGCAGAACGCGGCTTCTATCAGCGCGTTGATGCTGACCACAGAAGCGATGATCGCGGAAATTCCCGAAAAGAAGTCCGCCGCGATGCCCGGCGGCGAGCATGGCCCTGGAGGAATGGATTACTAACCAGCCAGGACAGTTGAGTCCGATCAGGCCGCCCCAGCATGTTGGGCGGCCTCTTCTTTTGTACTCCGCTTAAACTAGAATCATGGCCGTCGCGCGCAAGCCCACCCCCGATCAGCTCCTGAAACGCGTTGAAGCTGAGCAGCGCAGCGAACAGCGCGGGAAGCTGAAAATTTTTCTCGGCTACGCTTCCGGAGTCGGAAAATCGTTTCGCATGCTCGACGAAGGCCGCCGCCGCAAGATGCGCGGCCAGGATGTCGTCGTCGCCGCTACCCAACCCACCGCTTCCCACGAAGTCGACGATCTCCTCCGGAATTTCGAAGTCATCCCTCCGCCCGCCAATCTTGACGGCCCCGCCATCGAACGTCGATGCCGTCCTGAAGCGGCATCCCGGCGTGTGCCTCATCGACGGTCTCGCCTATCAGAATCCGCCCGGAAGTAGAAACGCCCAGCGCTGGCAGGATGTGGAGGAGCTTCTCTCCGCCGGCATCAACGTGGTCACCTCCATCAATCTCCAGTTCATTCAGGAAAAGCAAAAGCAGGTGGAAGCGATTCGCGGAAAGACCGTCAAGGAGTCCGTTCCCGAAGCCTTCATTCGCACCGCCGATGAATTGGAGCTGGTGGACGCCGCTCCCGAGTATTGCGTCCATCATTCGGTCGAAGGCGGTCCCTCGGTCCTAGACCCGTCCCAGCTTCAACGGCAGCTTTCGGAACTGCGGGAGATCGCGCTGGTCCTGACTGCCGACGTGGTCGATCATCAACTGGAAGAGTATCTCCGCGGCCAGGGCATCTCTCAGATTTATGGCACACATGAGCGGATTCTGGTGTGCATCACCCCGCGCTCGAATGCCTCGGTGATGATTCGCCGCGGCCGCACGCAGGCGGACCGTTTCCACGGCCAGCTCGACGTGGTCTACGTCCAGCAGGACGACCTCAGCCTCGAAGATCAGGAGATCCTGGCCCGCAATCTCGCCGCCGCGCGCGAAGCCAACGCCAAAGTCGAGATCCTGCACGCCGAAGACGCCGTCGGCGCCATCCTCGACTACGCCGCCGCTAACGGCATCACCCAGATCTTCGTCGGACACAGCCAGCAGAACGGCTTCTGGCATCGCTGGAAACCGAATCCGGTGGAGCGCCTGATCATGGATGCCGACGGCATCGACGTGCGCGTATTCCCGCATGAGTGACCCTCGGATGAGTGAAGTGCCCCGCGGGAAACTCAGAATCCTGCTGGGCTACGCCGCCGGCGTCGGTAAGACCTACAAGATGCTCGAAGAGGTCCAGGAGCTGAAACGCGAAGGCCGCGACGTCGTGGTTGGATACTTCGAGCCGCACGGCCGCAAGGACACCATCGCCAAGCTGGATGGACTCGAAGTTCTTCCCCGCCGCATCATCGAATATCGCGGCCGCCAGTTTGAAGAAATGAATACCGAGGCCATCCTCCAGCGGCATCCCGAAATTTGCGCCGTCGACGAGTTTCCCCATACCAATATTCCCGGCTCGGAGCGCGCCAAGCGATGGGAAGACGTGATGGTCCTGCTCGACGCCGGCATCGACATCATCACCACCATGAATATCCAGCATCTGGAAAGTCTCAACGATCAGATGCGCGAAATCACCGGCGTGCAGGTGCGGGAGACCATTCCGGATTGGGTGGTGAAACAGGCCGATGAAGTGGTGCTGATCGACCTGCCTCCGCGCGCGCTGCTGAATCGCCTTCAGCGCGGCGTCATTTACGGCCAGGACAAAGCCCAGCGCGCGCTTGACAATTTCTTCAAAGAGCCCACCCTTGCCGCGCTACGCGAGATGGCGCTGCGGCAGACCGCCCACGAAGTGGAAACCCGCCAGGATGAGGTCGAGCCGCAGCCGGAGAATCCGGAACGAATCCTGATTCACGTCACCGAATCGCCGGCGGCTGCGGCGCTGATCCGCAGAGGCAAACGCGTCGCGGACTACCTGAAGGCCGACTGTTTCGCGGTGGCCATCCTCCCCTCGCCCGATCGCGCGCAACTGGAGCGTCATCTGGAGTTCGCGCGCAAGCTCCACATCGAAACCCGCATGATTGAAAGCTCGAATCCTGCCGAAGCGCTGGTCGACTTCGCCCGCCGCAACGGCGTCACCCAGATCTTCCTCACCAAACCCGAGCGCCGCCCCATCCCCTTCCTCGGCAAGCGCGCACTGGCCATGGATATCGTGCGCCTTGCGCAAGACCGCCAGGTGACCGTAGTGGCCGAACGCCGCCACGCGTAAATGTTTCTATCGGCGCGCATCGGCGTGAATCCGCGGCCTGAAACGCTCCGAATACTCGCCCGCCGTCACACCCAGGATTCGCACGAACGACCGCCGCATCGAATCGGCGCCTCCGAAACCGCACCGCATCGCGATCTCCTTCAATCCGTCCTTCGATCCTTCGAGCAGCGCCCGTGCCGCGTCCACGCGTGTCTGCTCCACGAATCGCGCCGGGGTCACACTTTTTTCCGCCGCAAACACCCGCGCAAAGTGACGCGGGCTCATTCCGCAGTGTTCCGCGAGAACCTCCACGCTCAGATCCGCGGTCAGATTTTCAAAAATCCACGCCTGCAAATCCTCGATTGGACGCCGCGAGCTCACCTGCGCCGCCAGCAGGCTGCTGAATTGCGACTGCCCGCCCGGCCGACGCAGAAAAATCACCAGGTCGCGCGCGATTTCCAGCGCCTTCCGCTGGCCATGATCCTCCTCCACCAGCGCCAACGCCAGATCGATGCCCGCCGTCACGCCCGCCGACGTGTAAACATGCCCGTCTTTGATAAAGATCGGATCCGCCTCCACGCGGATCTTCGGGAACTTGCTGCTCAGCAGCCCGCACCATTTCCAGTGCGTCAGCGCACGCCGGCCGTCCAGGATACCGGCAGCCCCCAGCAGCACCGCGCCCGTGCAAATCGACCCGATCCGCCGGACGCGCCCGCTCATCGTCTTCAACCATCGGAGAAACCCCGCGTCGCACCGGAGTTCCTCCGCGCCATCGCCGCCCGGCACCAGCAAGGTGTCCACCGCGCCCCGAACCTTACGGTAATCTCCCGCACCCTTTAAAACCAGGCCGCTGCTCGACCCCACCAGGCCCTTTGGGTCGCTCGATACCATCTCCACACGGTAGCCGCCGCATCGCGCGAACACTTCGTATGGGGCCGTCAAATCCAGGATCTGAATGGGCGGAACCGCGGCGAACAGAACCCTGCGCATGTTGTCAGTTTGGCAGGATTTGTCGTGAAAATGGCGCGACCGCCAGCGAACCGTTTTGCCTCCTCACGCGTCCCTTTTTGAAGAGGAGTCTGACATGTTGCAGGATCTTCGCTACGGCGTTCGTGTTCTGGTTAAGAATCCCGGATTTACGCTCATCGCGATTCTAACGCTCGCCCTCGGCATCGGCGCGAATACCGCGATTTTCAGCGTGGTCTACGGAGTGCTGCTACGCCCGCTGCCGTATCAAAACGGCGGACGCCTGGTGGTTCTGCATCAGCAGGCGCAGCGGGCCGACCTGAAAAACATCCCGTTCGCGGCCAAGGATATTTTCGATTATCGGGATCACAATCACACGCTGGACGGCGTGGTGGAACATCACAGCATGAATTTCCTGCTGCTGACCAACGATTCGGCGGAGCGCGTCAATACCGCCGTCGTTTCCGCGAACTTTTTCGATGTCCTGGGGGTCAAGCCGCTGCTGGGCCGAACCTTCGTCGCCAGCGATGAGGATCATGGCGCCAATGCTGTTCTGATCCTCAGCTACGAATATTGGAAGGCTCGCCACGGCGGCGATCCGAACATTGTCGGCAAAGTTTTTCAGATGAACAACCGCCCGCACACCGTGATCGGCGTGCTTCCGCCGATTCCGCAATATCCGGTGCAAAACGACGTGTATATGCCCACCTCGCAGTGCCCGTTCCGGTCGTCGGCGGGGTTCATCAATAACAGGAAGGCTCGCATGATGACCGCGTTCGGGCGTCTGAAACCCGGCGTTTCGCTCGAGCAGGCGCAAGCCGACCTGAGCACGCTGGCGCATCAGATCGAGCAGGCGAATCCGGACGTTTATCCGGCCAGCCTCGGTTACGGCCTCTCCGTCGCGTCGCTTCAGGACGATTTGACGCGCCGCGCGCGAACTACGTTTCTGGTCCTGTTGAGCGCCGCCGGGCTGGTCCTGTTGATCGCCTGCGCGAACGTCGCGAATCTGCTTTTGGCGCGGTTGTTGAAGCTGGAACGCGAGCTCGCGATTCGCAGCGCGCTCGGCGCGGGAAAACTGCGGCTGGTACGCCAGCTTATGACCGAAAGCGTGCTACTCGCCCTCGGCGGCGGAGCGCTCGGCCTAGCCATTGCGCCGGCTGCCATGGCCGTGTTGGTGAAATTCGCCGAGCAGTTCACGACGCGCGGCGGGGAAGTCCGCATCGACACGCCCGTATTGCTCTTCACTTTGGCGGTATCGCTGCTGACCGGCGTCGCGTTCGGACTTGCGCCCGCGTTTTCGACCGCGAGCAATCTCGGCGATTCGATGAAGCACGCCAGCGGACGCAGCACCGGCAGCCGCGGACGCCAGCGCCTGCGCAGCGCGCTAGTGGTGGCGCAGGTCGCGGTTTCGTTCATGCTGCTGATCGGCGCGGGACTCATGATTCGCAGCTTCCTCAAGCTCCAAGGCCAGAATCCCGGGTTCAGCCCGGATCGCGTTCTGGCGATGCGCCTGAGTCCCAATTTTTCGAAATACACGCAGCCCCAACAAGTGGCGACCCTGAACGATTCGATTCTCCAGCGCGTCCGCGAAGTCAGCGGCGTTCAATCCGTGGCCACCGCAAGTGGCTTCCCGTTCAATCCCGCCGGCGTTGCTCAGGGACCCGGCAGCACTTTCTTCGAGATCGAAGGCCGTCCGGTTTCGAAGGGCGAAACCGGGCCGCAGGTCGACGTGACCGTGGTCAGCCCGGACTATTTCCAGACCCTCCGCCAACCCCTCGTCGCGGGGCGCGATTTCACGGACCACGACGACGCAAAGGCGATTCCCGTGGCCATCGTGAACCAGACCATGGTGCGCCACCGCTGGTCCACGGAGGATCCCATCGGCAAACGTATGAGCTTCGACCAGGGCAAAACTTGGGTACAGATCGTCGGCGTGGTCGGTGACGCCAAAGAATATGGCCTGGAACGCGCCGTCCACGATGAAGTGTACGCGCCGGCCGCGCAAAACGGATTCGCCAATAACCTGGTGGTGCGCACCGCCGGCGATCCGATGAGCGTCGCGGCCGCGATTCGCGCGGCGCTTTACTCCGTCGATACGCAACTCGCCATCGACCGTATGAACACCATTGAACGGTTCGAGCACGAATCCATGGCTTCGCCGCGCGTTACTGCGATTCTGTTGGGTTTGTTCGCCGGTCTCGCGGTCATCATCAGCGCCTGCGGAATCGCGGCGGTGATGGCTCTGTCGGTCAGCCAGCGCACCAATGAGCTCGGCATCCGTATGGCGCTGGGCGCCTCGCGCGAATCGATCGTGTATATGGTGGTGCGCCACGGCCTGACGCTGGCCATCTCCGGAACCGCCGTCGGATTCGCCGGCGCCATCGCGCTGACGCGCCTGCTGTCGTCGCTCCTCTACAACACCAGCCCCACGGATGCGCCAACCTTCGCCGCCGTATCCGCGCTTTTCCTGATCGTCGCCGCCATCGCATCCTTCATCCCTGCGCGGCAAGTCACCGCCATCGATCCACTACAAGCGTTGCGCCCGGAATAGCCCACTCCCGCGCGTTATCCTAGTGCTTCTGGAGAAATAATGAAGCGCTCGCTCGTAGTGTGTCTATCTCTTACGCTCGCCGTACAGGCGCAGGATCGAACCCCGGTAGTATCCGTCACGCCTTCTTCCGGCCGGCTGCACGGACTCCTGCGGCCCTATTACGCCCGCGAGGTTTCGCCCGCCAGCTTCGAGAACTCTTCGCGCATTCGCGACCTCATGCGCGCCGGCAACCTGTACCTCTCTTTGCCCGACGCCATCGCGCTCGCTGTCGAAAACAATCTCGACATCGAACTCGGCCGCTACTCCATCCCCATCGCGCAAATGGAAACTCTTCGCTCCAAAGGCGGCGGATTGCCGCGCGGCATTCTCTACACGCTCGCCCAGCCCCCAGCCGGAGTCGGCGGACCCTTGAGCCCGCTGGTCACACAAGCCGCCACCCAGTCGACCCCCGGCAGCAGCGTCGCCAGCAACGCCCTCGAACTCGGTGTTCTGGCCGAGCCGCAAGTCAACCTGTCGGCTCTCGGCACCATCGAGCTCTCCAATGGCTCCCCGATTCCGGCTTTCGATCCATCCCTGTTCGCCAACTACAACTGGACCCATCAAACCATTCTGAACGCCAACACCTCCACCAGCGGCATCGGAGCTTTGCAGAACGATATTCAAACCGGAAACGCCGGCTATCAGCAGGGCTTCAGCCCCGGAACCAACCTCAGCGTCGCGTTCAACAATACTCAGGAAAACACCAACTCGCCCAAGAACGTCGTCAACCCGTATGTCTCTTCGGACCTCTCCCTCACCGTCACCCAGCCCTTGATTCGCGGCTTCGGCCGCAAGCTGAACGGCCGTTTTATCCGCATCAGCCTGGGTGAGGAAAAAATCACCAGCCTCCTCTTCCGCCAGCAGTTGATCGAAGTCGTCTACGGCGTCGTCCGCCTCTACACCGATCTGGTCGCCCTCACCGAGGACGTCAAGGTTAAGGAAGAAACCCTCGCCTTCGCCCAAAAACTATACGAAGACAGCCAGGCGCAGGTGGATGAAGGCACGCTCGCCCCGCTCGAGCTCAGCCGTGCCCGCGCGCAGGTCTCCGGCAGCCGCCAGGATCTGATCAACTCCCGCGGCCTTCTCGAAGAGCAGGAAGCCATCATGAAGAACGTGCTCACCCGCCGCGGAAACCAGGACCCCGCCATCCGCGCCGCCCGCATCATCCCCACCGACTCTCTCAACGTGCCCGCCGCCGACGAATCCCAGCCCATGGATCAACTCCTCGAACAGGCCTACCAGCTTCGCCCCGACCTCGGCCAGGCCGGCCTGCAAGTGGACATCTCCGAAATCAGTCTCGAAGGCTCGCGCAACAGTCTTCGACCCGAGCTTGACCTGGTCGGCACCGCCCAAAACAACGGCCTGGCCGGTCAGCCGCTGGTGATCGGCGCCGATCCTCGCTTCATCGGCGGCTACGGCAGCGTTCTCGATCAGATCGCCACCCGCAAGAACCCCACCTACGCCATCGGCCTTCAGCTCACCGTCCCGTTGCGGAATCGCGTCGCGCAAGCCGATGCCGTTCGCGACCGGCTCCAGTTGCGCCAGACCCAGATCCGGGAGCGCCAGCTTCGCAACCAGGCCCAAGTCGAAGTGGAAGACGCCTTGATCGCCATGCGCCGGGCCCGCGCCTCCTACGAAGCCGCCGCGGAAACCCGGGCCCTCCAGGAACAGTCTCTTTCGCTCGAGCAAACCCGCTACGCCGAAGGCGTCTCCACCAGTTTTTTCGTGATTCAGTACGCCAGTCTGGTGGCTCAGGCGAAATCGTCCGAGGTCGCCGCCAAAGGAGCCTACGTAAAAGCCCGCGCCGCTCTCGCGCGAGCCGTCGGGTCGATTCTCGACGAAAACCACGTCACCCTGGAAGCGGCCCTCAAAGGCCACATGTAGAGTCCGCGCGTCAATCTTTCAAATACCACGGCACGTTGATCACGACGATCCGCGAGCTTCCCCGCACCAGCAGCAGCGTCTTCAGCACTCCGGCCCGCTTGTTGTGCAGCAGGTGATGATACCAGCGCCGCTCCACCAGCTCCGGAATCACGACGGCGATCTGCCGGTCCGGATATTTCTTCTCCGCCGCCAGCACGTAATCGATAATCGGCCGTAGCACCCACCGGTACGGCGAGGAAACCACCACCAGCTCCGGCGGCGGCAACCCCGCCTTGCGCGCGGGAGTATCGGCGTAACTCATCCAATCCTTGCAAAAAGCGCTCTCCGTTGCCTCCGCCGCTTCCACGTGCAGCGCATGCACCTCCGTGGTCAGCGTGTACGCGAATCGCAGCGCCTTCTGTGTGATCCGGCTCCAGTTCTGGATCGGCACCACCACCAGCGGAGCCTGTAGATTCGATAAATCCAGCGGAGCCCGGCTCGCCGTCGCGATCGCGACTTTGTGATAATGCCGCCGCACCGCGCCCATAATCCCCAGCATCAGCGGGATCAGCAGCAGCGTGATCCACGCCCCTTCGATGAACTTCGCCACCAGCACCACCACCACCGTGATGCCCGTCGCCGTCGCCCCCAGCCCGTTGACCAAAATGTGCTGCAGCTCGCCGCCATGCCGCCTCCAGTGCATCACCATTCCCGCCTGCGACAGTGTGAACGCCAGAAACGCGCCCACCGCGTACAGCGGAATCAACCGGTCCGTGACGCCGCCGAAGATGATCAGGAGCACCGCGGAAAGCACGGCCAGCACATAAATCCCCTGTGAGTAAACCAGCCGCCGTCCCACCGATCCAAACGAGTGTGGAAGATACCCGTCCTGCGAAATGATCCGGCACAATCGGGGAAAATCCGCGAACGCCGTGTTCGCCGACAACGCCAGCACCAGCAGAATCGCCGCGATGCTCACGTAATAAAAAACTCCTTGCCCCGTCACCGCCAGCAGCAGCATCGAAAGCACGCTCTGATATCCCGCTTTTCCCGGATCGGTCGCGCCAATCTGATACGCGGAAACCAGGTACGCAATCCCCGCCAGCAGCATGATCAGCAGCGCGATGATGATCGTCAGGGTCCTTTGCGCCGTGGGAGCCGTCGGTGGACAAAACGCCTTCACCCCGTTGCTCACCGCTTCGACGCCGGTCATGGCCGTGCAGCCACTCGCGAACACCTGCAGGAGCAGCCACGCGCTTACCGTCGCGGCCGCCGCCGGCATATGCGGAGGCGCAATCACCGGCAGGGGATGTCCGTTGGCCATCAGCGTCTTCGCAAGCGCCGATTAGAATTGCTACCAACAGGCACACCACGAACATATAGGTCGGAATCATGAAGATTACGCCGGTTTCGCGCACACCCCGCAGATTCACCACCGTGATCACGACCAGAATCCCCACGCACATCACCAGCGTGTGCGGCAGCAGCTTGGGAGTGGCGGAAACCAGCGCTCCCACGCCGGCGGAAATCCCCACCGCCACCGTCAGCACATAGTCGATCATCAATGCCGCCGCGGCCAGCAGTCCCGCGAACGGCCCGATATTCTGCCGCGCCACGGTATAGGATCCGCCTCCACCCGGATACGCGGCGATGGTTTGCCGGTACGAAAAGTAGACGATCACCAGCAGCGTGATAATGCTGAAGCTGACCGGCAGAATGTAGGCGATGCCTGCGGCCCCGAGCGGAATCAACAGCGTGAGCGCAGCCTCTGGTCCATAAGCCGCCGAGCTCAGCGCATCCAACCCGAAAATGGGAATCCCGGCCGCCGGGCCGATCTTCTCGGCCCGCTCGTCTTTGGAGGCTAACGGTTTGCCAATGAGAATGTCGAGAACAGACACAGGTTCTATTGTGGTCACATTTCGCGGCGCATTAGGGCGGTGTGTTCACGAAGGAGCCGAAGTCATGGAACTGAACCTTGCCCCGAATGCTCAAGCGAAGCTTGACAGGTCAGCGGCGGACACTGGTCGCCGGCGCGACGGGGAAAAGCGGGTCAGCCTGAAAACGCATCCCACGCACCCCCACATCCGTGCTGCGCGATCCCGTGCTGCGCGACCCAAGGGGGCACAAAATGTGGAGCGCGGGTGGTAGCCCATTCCGATTACCTTGCGAGAGATACATTCAAACCCACTACCCGCCGCCGTTGACCCTTGACCGGTCCGCCACAAGGATCGACCCAACAGGCCGGCAATTTTAAGGTTGTACCCTACTCCCCCCGCATCGCCGTAGTCGGATCCACCCGCACCGCTCTCACCGCCGGCGCTAAACTCCCCGCCAGCGTCATCACCAAACACAACGCGACCGCGCTTGAAAACGTTGCCGCATCGCCCGGCTGCACACCCGCCAGCAGCGCCCGAAGCTGATACCCCGCTCCATACGCGAGCACCACGCCAAACCCGATCCCTATCAGCGCAAGCACGAATCCATCGCGCACGATCATCCCCAAAATATCTCCCGACCGCGCTCCCAGCGCGATCCGCACGCCAATCTCCTGGGTTCGATTCGACACCGCAAACGACAGTAGCCCGTGAATCCCCACCGCCGCCAGCAGAAACGCGATCAGCGCGAACGACCCGAGCACCGTCACCTGCACCCGGCGAGGTCCGGTTTGCTGCTCGACGATATTCGACATGGTGCGCACATCGGAAACCGGCTGCTCCGGGTCCGCCTCACGGATGATCCGCCTCAGAGCCGGCGCGAGCGTGGCCGGGTCCACCGTCGACCGCACTGCCAGATCTTTCGGCGCGTAGGAGGTCGGCCCGCCGTCGGGCAGTTGCTGATACGGCATATACACCTGCGGCTCGGCGACGCGCTCCAGGCCGCGCACGCGGATGTTTCCCACGATTCCGACGATCACTCGCTCGCCGGCTCCTCCGAACCTGATATGACGACCCATCGGATTCTCATTGGGCCAGTAAAATTGAGCGAACGATTGGCTGACCACCGCAACCAGTTGACCATCCGCACGGTCCGATTCGGCCACGTCGCGTCCGGCGATCAGCGGGATTCCCATTACCGAAAAATATCCCGGCGTGACGAAACGCGAGCTCGCACTCTTGCGCTCGGATACCGGCTGCGGATGCCCCTCCACCTCCACCGGCCATAGCCCGCCGCCCACCACCATCGGCAGATAGGTGACGTACGCCGCGCCGCTAACCCCCGGAAGCTGCCGCGCTTCGGTCAGCACGTGCGTGTAGAACGGGTCACGCGAAGCGCTGCGTGCGTACCGGGGCATGGGAAGTGACGTGCGTAGTGTCAGCACGCTTTCCGGCCGGAATCCCGGATCTACGGCTTGCACGCGCCACAGCGCCCGGATCAGTAGCCCGCACGAAACCAGCAACACGACCGACAGGGTTACCTCGGCGATCACCAGCATCGATCGCAGCCGCTCCTTCTGCCCGCCCACGCCGGACCGCGAGCCTTCCCTCAACCCGCTGCTATCGCCTCCACGGCACACCCGCAGCGCCGGAACCACGCCGAACAAAATTCCAGTTCCACACGTCACCAGTGCCGCGAACAGCAGCACCCGCAGGTCGATTTGCGGTACCTCCGCGATCGGCAGATACACCGGCACCAGCTTCGCCAGCATCGGAAGAGCGGAGTACGCCAACATCACGCCCGCCGCGCCGCCGATGATCGACAGCAACAGACTCTCGGTCAGCATCTGCCGGACCAGCCTCTCGCGCCCCGCGCCCATCGCCGCGCGCACCGCCAATTCTTTGCGCCGCGATAGCGCGCGCGCCAGCAAAAGGTTCGCCAGATTCGTGCACGCGACCAGCAGCACGCACAGAGCCGCGCCCAGCAGCACGTACAGCATCATCCTTGCCCGGTCCGGGATGTTGTCGTCGCGCAGCCGCTCCACCGTCACGCCGATGTGCGCCAACTCTTTTGGATACTGTTGCTCCATTTGCCGCCCGATGGTCCGCATTTCCGCCGAAGCCTGTTCGAAGGATACGCCGCGCTTCAGCCGGCCCACGCCATAAAACCAGGTGTCCGTGCGATCTGCGACATCCTGCGGCCTCCATCGCGCGGTGGTCCATAGCAGCACATCGCGCGTGGGAAATTTGAAGTTGTCGGGCATCACCCCGATCACGGCGTAGGGATTGCCGTCCAGCACGATTTTCCGCCCCAGCACCGCCGCATCGCCGCCAAATGTGCCGCGCCACAAGCTCTCGCTCAGCACCACGGTCCCAGCCGAGTTGTCGCGGTCGTCCTTCCAAGTGAAATACCGACCCAGGATCGGCTTCGCTCCCAACGTCGAAAACAGGTCGCCCGTCACCACGGCGCCCACCAACTGCCGCGGCTCGCCTTCGCCCACCAGGTCGATCATCGAGCCGCGATACGCCGCCATCGATTCGAAGGAAGTGCTGATGCGTTTCCAGTCCCGGAAATTCGCCGGCGCAACGTCATAGTCCTTGCAGCAAGTGAGCGAGTGGTCTTCGTAGAGCTTCACCAGCCCCTCCGGTTCCGGGAACGGCAGCGGCCGGATCAGCACGTGATCCACCATGGTGAACGCGGCCGTCGTCGCGCCGATGCCCAGCGCAGAGACCATTATGACGGTGAGTGCGAATCCCTTGGCCCGCCCCAGCGTGCGCCCGGCGTACCGCAAGTCATGCGCCAGGATGTCACCGTGAACCCGGAGCGCGTTCCACAGCACTTCGAAAAAAACGTCGATCCACAGCAACAGCGGATTTGTGTCCCGCCGCCGCTGCGCGAAGATCGTGGACATTTCCTCGCCATATTCCGCGCGAAATGACGCGGGATAAAGATGCAATAGCGCCTGATAAAGCCGCATCACGCCCTCCCCGTAGCGAAGCCGCTCTCGCGCGCCAGCCGCACCAGTTCTGTCAGCCGCCGGGCTTCTTCCCTCGCCACCGATGCACCCAACGGCGTGATCCGATAATAGCGGCGGCGCTCGTCGTCATGTTCCGGGCGATCCCGCGTCTCCACCAGCAATCCCTGCTCGAGCATGCGCTGAATCGACCGGTATAGCGTTCCCGCGCTCAATTTCAGTTCGCCGTGCGTCCGCGCCGCAACGTCTTGGATAATCGCATAGCCGTGCCGGTCTTCTTCGGCCACCGCCATCAAAATGTGAAACGTCGCCAGCGGCAGAGGGTCTTTCATACGTTCATTATATCCACAGTGGCTATATTGTCAACGGCTAGATATTACTCTATTATGCAGAGTATATGCGTGAGCACTTGGGCGAGTTCGAACAAATCGTTTTGTTGGCGCTGTTACGGCTCGGAGAGAACGCTTACGGGGTTCCGGTGAGGCGTGAAATCGAAGAGCGGACCGGCCGTTCTCTGACCGTCGGGGCGCTGTATCGGACGCTCGACCGGCTGGAAGAAAAAGGCTATGTTTCTTCGCGGGTTGGCGATCCGGTCCCGGAGCGCGGCGGACGTGCCAAGCGATACTTTCGGGTGGATGCGTTGGGACTTCGCGCGCTGCGCCAAACCCAGCGGGACATGGCCGCGATGTGGGAAGGAATTGACCTGAAAAAGGCTCATCATGTCTCGTAAACGGGGAAAAATCGCCGAATACGCGCTCGGCGACATTTTTGAGGAATTTTCGACTGGCCGGCGGTCGCGGTTATGGGCTGGCGCCGGCGCTGCGGGCTTCGCGCCGGAATGTCAGCGGTGCGCTGGCGCGAAAGGCCAGCGGGGGGCTTCTGCGCCAGGCGCTGGTGGGAATTCAAGTGGCGGTCTGCATGGTTTTGCTGGTCGCGGCCGGACTGCTATTGCACGGACTGTGGGTGGCGCAGACCGTGGACCCGGGATTCTCCATGAAGAACATCGCCACCGTGTCCTTCGATCTGCGCGGGCAGGGCTACAGCGCCGAGCGGGCGGCGGCGCTTCAACGGCAGTTGAGGCAACGGCTGGAGGCGGCGCCGGGGGTGAAAATGGTTTCGGAATCGCGCAGCACTCCACTCGGCAATGAACATAACGGCACGCAGTTTACGGTTCAGGGCGAATCGGAACCGCGCAACGTCCAGATCAATTGGGTCTCGCCGGAATACTTTTCCGTGATCGGCATTCCCATACTTCGGGGGCGCAATTTTACGAAAGCCGAGACCGAAAGTGGAGCGCCGGTAGCGATTCTGACGGAGTTCACGGCACGGCATTTCTGGCCCAATCAGGACCCGCTCGGCGAGATTCTTCGCGACGGCGAGGGCAAGCGGGAGCTGGAGGTGATCGGCATTGCCAAAGACGCGCAGGTCGCGCAGATCGGCTACTCCGACACTATCTATGCGTATCTGGCGCCGGGACCCAAGGACCAGATGAGGATGCAGTGGATGGTTCGCTACGCGGCCGGCTTCGCGCCCGCCGCGACCGCCATTCGCGCCGCGGTAGGCTCGATCGATCCTGATTTGCCGGTCGACGTGCAACCGCTTGAAGCAAACCTCGACTTATGGCGGTCGATCTCGCGCATCGTCGCATCGCTGGCGGGATCGCTGGGGGCGCTGGCGCTGCTGCTGGCCTCCAGCGGGATCTATGGCGTGGTCGCGTTCGCGGTCAGCCGGCGGATACGCGAGATCGGGATTCGCATGGCGCTGGGCGCCGATGGAGGGGATGTCAGAAATCTGATTCTGCGCCAGGCGATGGCGCCGGTGGCGGTGGGCGCCGTGATTGGAATCGCGGCCTGCGCGGCGGTGTCGAAGATCCTGTCGAGCATGCTGTTCGGGCTGAGTTCCTACGATCCAGTGGCGTTCATTGCGGTGCCGCTGATCCTGCTGGGTGTGGCGCTGCTCGCCAGCTACATTCCAGCGCGGCGGGCGGTCCGCATCGACCCGATGGTCGCGCTGCGGTATGAATAAATAGCCGCCGTTACATCCCCATCAGATTGGGAGCCAACTTCACGTAGCCGTGCTCTTCGGCCCAGATGTTCAGGGGAACCGTGGCGATTTCGTCGACCACCGGATCGGCCAAGCCATTCTTCGTCAGGTCGATGGACTTGAGGTACGTCTTGCAGGTGTCGCAGGCTTCCACCCGGACGTAGTCGAATTGGCTGGCGATGTAGACCGGCAGTGTTTCCTTATTCTCTTCGCCGCAGTTGGGGCAGAGAATCCGCCGGAATTGCCATTCGGTGGCGCACAGCGAACATAGCAGAGATCGTTTCCCGCCGTCGCCTTCGCCGCGAAGCACAGCGAGGCCCGGACGTGAGCCGCAGAATGGGCAGACGGGATTGGTCCAATGAACATTTGCGTTCACATCAATTGGACCGCGTGAGGCCAGGTGCGCGGCGAACGGTTCCAGTAGGGCGTGACCCAGGAATTGGGCGCGGGCGTCGGGTTCATCGGCGTCGCCTTCCCAGCATTGCGCGAGGAGTTCGACCCGGGCGGCATCGGTTGCGAGATGTTCCTGGGCGAATCCGGCAACCGGCGGCGAGAACTTCGCGACCACGTCGAAGAGATCGGGGAACCAGCGCAGCAGGCCGCGAACATCGGAAGAGGTCAGCTGATCGAAAATGCGTTTCTGAAATTTCGCCAGCTCGGAATAGAAACTGAGAAGCTCGCCGGCCGAGGGATGCTCGGCGGCCAGGGTCGCCGCACGGGCGATTCTCCGCTCATAGGGCGATTTCATTTCTCCGAAAGCGATTTGTACCACAATTCATGATGCGCTTTCGCCCATGACTGCGGAACGCGGCCGATCAGCATGCCGCGGAGGCCGCCGGGGACCATGAAGACTCCCATGTAGACGTGGATGATGAACGCGCCGATGGTGGCCAGCGCGGAGGCTTCGTGGATCAGGACCATCAGAGGACGCATCCAGAAAAGAGATGACGGAAGGAGTTCGGGAAACCACATCACCAGGCCGGAGACGAGAAGGCCGGCGGCGCCGTAAAACATGATCCAGTAGAACTGTTTTTGGCCGGCATTGAAGCGCCCGGCGGCCGGGACCTGGTCATCCCGATTCTCAACGTAATGCTTGATTTCTTTCATCCACAGGCGGTCGGCTGCGGTCATGTCCATATCGCGGCGCCAGATCGAGTGCATCCACATGGCGCAGGCGAAAAATCCGAGGCCCAGGATCGGATGCCAGAAGCGCGAGGTGGGGCCGCCGCCGAGGGCGATCGCCATCCAGAAAAGATAGGGCGAATAAAACGCGAGGCAGGTGCACAGGCAGTACAGATAGCTGAAGCCAGTCACCCAGTGACAGATGCGTTCATGGAAAGTGTAACGCTCGACTTCAATCTTCATGTTTGTCCTTGGGGCCGAAGCGGAGGTAATGGGCCACCACGCCGACGATGCCGGCGGTCATGGCGAGATTGCCGAGCCACTTCACGGGGCCTTTCCACAATCGCACCAGCAGCGGAATTTGTGGGTCTTTCGGCAGGCCGCCGTAGCGCTCGGGATGCTCGATGTCGTGGAGGACGTACATGACATGCGTGCCGCCGACGCCTTGCGGATCATAGATGCCGGCGTTCTTGTGGGAAGTGTGTTCCTTTAACTGCGCTACTCGTGTTTCGGCGAGTTGGGTCAAGTCGTCTTTACTGCCGAAATGCAGACATCCGGTGGGGCAGGCTTTGATACAGGCAGGCTCAAGACCGGCGCCTACGCGATCCGAGCATAGCGTGCATTTGTGGACCTTTTTGGTTTCAGGATTGAATTT
This sequence comes from Terriglobia bacterium, assembly GCA_963842485.1. Taxonomy (GTDB): domain Bacteria; phylum Acidobacteriota; class Terriglobia; order Bryobacterales; family Bryobacteraceae; genus Palsa-187. The sequence continues at coordinate 22,007 of CAWJHI010000127.1, forward strand.
CGGAATATTAAAAGGACACCCGGTAACGCAATACTGGCAGCCGATGCAAAATTCCTGTTGAAAATCGACGATTCCGTTAGAGTACTGAACGATGGCCGAATCCGAAGGGCAGGCGCGCAAGCATCCGGGATCGGCGCAGTGCATGCACTGATCCTTGCGCATGAGCCAACTGAAGGTTCCGTCTTCGGCGGTGTATTCGTCAAATCGAATCAGGTTGTAATAATTCCACGCCGTGTCCGGCATGGTTTGATACGTGTTGTCGAAAGTGGTCTCGCGGAATGGGTAGCCATTCCATTCGAGGCAAGCAACTTCGCAGGCTTTGCAACCGATGCAAGTGGTGACGTTCGATCACTTTCGCGACTGCGTAATCGCGCGAAGTGTCGCGTCCGGGAACGGGGCCGGCATGGCCGGAGATGGCGCGAATCTCTAAAGGTCCGTTGCTCATGCCTTCTCCACTTTGACGAGGAAACCTTTAAACTCGGGTGTGTATGCGTTCGGGTCCGTCACGGCGGGAGTCAGAGAATTCACCAGCATCCGTTCGGTGCGGCCGGCATCCTCCTGAATGCCGCGATATCCGAAGTGTATGGGGATGCCGATCTGATAGACCTTTTCGCCATTAATCTGCATGGGCTTAATGCGCCGCGTCACCATGGCTTTGGCGATATAGGTAGCGCGAGCGCTGGATACTTTCACATGATCGCCACCCTTAACTCCCAGGTCCGCGGCCAACTCGGCCGGCAACTCGACGAATGGCTCAGGGATCAACTGCACGTTCATCTGGTTGTTCTTAGTCCAGTAATGATAGTGTTCAGTTAGACGGTAGGTGGTGCAAATGACGGTAAATCCCTGCTGCTTGGTGCCCCATTTATCCGCCGAGCTCATGAATTTCTTCACTACCGGATTAGTCGACTGCTTGGGATGCAGCAGATTATCGACCGGACTTTCGAATGGCTCATAATGCTCGGGGAACGGGCCATCCGCCATAGCTGCCAGCGGCGCGAACAGCCGGCCGACGCCTTCGGGATTCATGATGAACGGGCCCATGTGATCTTTGGGCGCAGAATCCGTCTTGAAATCGGTAACATCGTTGCCTACCCAACGCTTCTGGGCTTCATTCCACCAGACTTGCTTGCGCGACGGATCCCACGGTTTACCCGAAACATCGCACGACGCGCGATTGTAAAGCACGCGGCGGTTCATGGGCCAGGACCATCCCCAGTTGGGATAAACTCCTAGGCCGGATGGATCCTCGGTGCCGCGGCGCTGGATCAGCGCGCCCGCCTCGGTCCATGATCCGCACCAGATCCAATTGGCGGACGACGTGGTCCCGTCGTCCTTCAGCCACGCGAAGCCGGGCAACTGCTGACCGGCCTTCACGGTGGCCCCGGTGGCATCGGTCAGATCGGCGAAGGCCTTCCCGTTGAGTTCACGGGCGACCTCGGATAAGGACGGAACCTGGGGATTGGTGTAAGTCCAGGACAGGTTAAGAATCGGGTCGGGAAATTTACCGCCCTCTTTCTGATATAGCTCGCGGACCCTAAGGAAAATGCGCGCGACGATTTCGTGATCGAGCTTGGCATTTCCAGGCGGAGGGACCGCGACCCATTTCCATTGAAGCCATCGCGCGGAATTCACGAAGGTCCCATCTTTCTCGGCGAAGCCTGCGCCGGGCAGACGATAGACTTCTGTCTTGATGTCTTTCATCTCCGCGGATGTGATTCCGGGGGATTTCCAGAACTCGCTGGTTTCGTCAGGATAAATATCGCAGACGACCAGCCAATCGGCTTTCTTCAACGCATCGATATTCTTGGATGAATTGGGTCCGATAGCTACGCCGTTCATTCCGAAGGTGAGCAAGCCTTTTACGTTGCCGGCGTACATGCCATCCCATAGATACGCCCAGGAGTAATTCCGGTCGACTTTCGGTAAATAGTGAAAGGCCCAGTCATTCTCTTTCTTAGCGGCATCGCCATACATGGCTTTAAGCAAAGAGACAGCGAACTTGGGAGTGTTACTCCAATAGTTCCACGAGTCCCAATCGCTGGGCTTGGAGGACGTCGGAGTAATGCGCGTCATCCAGGCTTTGAAATCGGTATCGGCGGGATTGGGGACTTTAAGATATCCCGGCAGGTTATCGAAAATTCCAGCGATGTCGGTGGCGCCTTGAATGTTCGAATGCCCGCGCAGTGCGTTCACGCCGCCACCGGCGCGGCCTACATTGCCTAGAAGCAACTGAAGCATCGCGGCGGTGCGGATAATCTGCGTTCCGAAGGAATGCTGGGTCCAGCCGACCGCGTAGATAATGGTGGCGACCTTGGTCAGGTCGCCGTCTTTACGAATCGAGGTGAACAGGTCGGCGGCTTTGAGAAACTGATCCTTGGGGATGCCCGTGATCTTCTCGACCATCTCCGGGGTGTATCGAGAATAATGCTTCTTGAGCAATTGATACACACAGCGGGAATTTTCGAGAGTCGGATCGGAGGTCACTTTTTCGGGAAGGCCGGTGGCGGGTCCACCGCTGCCCTGATAATTCCAGGTGGATTTGTCGTAAGCCTGCGTATCGGCGTGAAATCCCGAAAAAAGGCCGTCGTCCTCAGGAAGCTTAAAGTCGTCCTTCACTAGAAACGCGGCGTTGGTGTAATTGACAACGTATTCTTTATTGATCCGCCCGTTCTCGATGGCGTGATGAATCAAGCCGCCTAGAAACGCGATGTCGGAGCCGGCGCGAATCTGCACAAACAGGTCCGCGGTCGCGGCCGTCCGGGTATATCGCGGATCCACCACGATCATCTTGGCGTTACGCTGGCGCTTGGCTTCAATCGGCCATTTGAAGCCACATGGGTGGTTTTCGGCGGGATTGCCACCCATGATCAACATCATGTCGGTATTCTTGATGTCGATCCAGCCATTGGTCATCGCTCCCCTGCCAAATGTGGGCCCCAAACTGGAGACCGTGGGGCCGTGTCAAACCCTGGCCTGATTTTCTAAATAGACGACTCCCAGGCTGCGCATGGTTTTGACAGCCAGGTAATTAAATTCGTTGGTGTCCGTGCAGCCGCCGTTCCAGGCGATGGATTCGCACCGGTTCACGGTGCGGCCCTGGGCATCCTTCTCGATAAAGCTTTCGTCGCGCGTCTTTTTAATATGCCGCGCAACTTCTTCAATGGCGCGATCCCAAGTGATATCTTCCCAATGATCCGATCCGGGGCGCCGCACTTGAGGCTTCAGCACGCGCCGGTCGTTCAAAATGTCCTGAAACAGCGACGAACCTTTGGGGCACAGCGTGCCTCGATTGGTGGGATGATCCGGATCGCCCTCGACGTGCACCACCTGCGGCGTGACATTCTTCGCATTATCGCCCAGGGTGTGGATAATGACTCCGCACGCAACCGAGCAATAGGGGCACAAAGAACGCGTCTCCGTGGTTCGCGCGATCTTAAGTTCCCGGGACTGCGCCAAGGCCTTCTGGAGATTGAATCCGAGGACCGAAGCGACTGCACCGCCAGCGCCGATCTTGAAGAACTGCCTGCGCGAAGAAGTCATGCGCACCTCCCGGCAGCGATTATAGGACGAATGGCGAGAGCGTTACAAGTGCCAAAAACGGCGGGGCTGCTTCTGTGTTTCAATTGTGTTTCAGTGCGCGATCGGGCCGACGCAAGGCGTCACATTCCTATATTGTGATGAGATGGCGGAAATCATCCGGCGGCACTTTCTCCGAAATCTCGGCGCGGCAGCGGCGGCGTTCGCGGCTCCGCAATCTTCCACGAACTTCGACCTCTTGATTACGGGCGCGCGGGTGATCGATCCGGCCCAGAAGATGGATCGGGTCTTGGATGTGGCGATCGCCGATTCCAGGATCGCGGCCATGGGCGCGAATCTTCCTCGCGGGCGGGCGCGGCAGGTGTTCGATGCCGGCGGAAAAATTGTGACTCCGGGATTGATCGACATGCATGGGCACGTGTTCGATCCGTTCCTGCCGGTCTCGGTCGATGCGGATCTGGTGGGGATTCCCAGAGGCGTCACCACGATCGTGGATGCGGGGTCGGCTGGGGCCAATACGTTTCCTGCGTTCCGCAAGTATGTGATCGAGCGGGCCCGCACCCGCGTTTACGCGCTGCTCAACATATCTATTATCGGGCTGGTGGTCCAAAACGAGTTGTATCTGGATCCGAAAATGATCGATCCGCGAGCGGCTGTCAAGACGATTCAAGAAAACCCCGGCATGATTCTGGGGATCAAAGTTCGCATCACTGGCCGGGACCAGGATGTTCCGCACGACATCGAGGTGTTGCGAAAAGCTCGCGAGGCGGCCGACAACGCGGGGGTGCCGATCATGCTGCACTGGACCGACGAGCCTAAGCTGCTCGCGATTTTGAAGAAGGGCGACATTCTGGTGCATCCGTTCAATCCGCCGCGGTCCGGGCCGAATCTGTTGGGCGCCGATGGCAAAGTGCTGCTGCAGATTCTGGAGCTAAGAGATCGGGGTATTTTCACCGATTTCGCGCACGGGAATCATCTACAGTGGGAAACGGCTGAAAAGGCTGCTCAGCAAGGCTGGTTTCCGGACACCATTTCGACCGACATTCATCGCGCGCACGCCGCGCCGAATGGAGCCGTGATCGATCTGGTCACCACCATGTCGAAATTCATGTTCCTCGGCCTGAGCGAGGGCCAAGCGATTGAAAAGGTGACCGCGAACCCGGCGCGGATCTTGAAGTTTCCGGAGAAAATCGGCAGCCTGGAAACCGGAGCGGCCGCGGACGTTCTCGATTCTGGAAGTCCAGCGCGGCGATTTCGATTTGCTGGATAGCAACCGGCAGAAGCGCACGGCGCACCAGCGGATCGCACCGGTGGCGGTGATTCGAGCCGGCAAGGGTGTAGAATATCTACATGCTAAAGCGCGGCCGCTATCGGAACCGGGTTGAGCTTCTTCAAGGCACGCTGGACCTGCTGATTCTCCAGACTCTCAAATGGGGTCCGCAGCACGGCTATGGAATCAGCCAGGCGATCCGCGCCAATACGGGAGACGTGCTTCAAGTGGACACCGGGTCGCTGTATCCCGCGCTGCACCGGCTGGAGCGAAAAGGCTGGATCGCGTCGCAATGGAAGGTTTCGGAAAATAAACAACGCACCAAGAACTATCGATTGACGTCAGCGGGTAAGAAACAATTGGTATCGGAGCATTCGCGATGGCGGCGGATGGTGGACGCGATGGCGGCTGCGTTGAATCCGCGGCGAAGGGAAGTATGAGCCGATGATGCCGAGCCCCGCTGCACACCGCCGCGGCCGTCGCGGTCCGTCCCTTTTTTTCAAGAAGCTCTTAGCCGAACCGGGATTCCTCAATCTCCGCGTTTTCCCAGCAAAAGGTCCCTCAGACTGGTATTCACATCCACCGCAACCTCGATGTAGCCGATCATCATTTCATTCCAGTTCTGGTCTCCAAAGCGGATCGTCTTCCCCGCATCGGGATTTCGCGGATTATTAGGAGAATTGTCAAAATGAGCGGTGCATTCGATCCGGGTGCCGCTCGGCAGACGTTTCGGAGCATCGAGATAGTAGGAAAGCTGCCAGTCGAAATCGTAATTGGGCACGCGCAAAAGGGTTTCGGTCCCACCAGTCGGATAGACAACGCGGAATTCGAACGATTTTCCACGGAGGTGCATGTGCGGGAGCAGTGACACCAATGTGGCTGGCTCATGCAAGGTGACGCGCGCGTCTACGCGATAATCGGGGTCGCCCGGCGGAATCGCGAAGCGCACGTTGGCGGCGGCGAGCATCAGCACACGCTCGCGCGGCTGGGTGGAAGCCAGGATCAGCCCGACGCGGCTGCGATCGCTCCCCGCTCTTCCGTCGGTGGTGTAGTGAAGTTGAAAGACGATGTCGCTGCCGGCCTGAATGAGTTTCGCCTGCCCCGGCGCCAGCAACTCTGGAACGGCGCCGGGACCGTAGCCGGTGAGAAATTCTCCCTGCGCGCCGGCGCCGCCGTCGTCACCGGGTTTCGAGGTGAACGGCACGCCCACGGGTTCGTGCCGCAGCCAAGCGGAGCCGGGTTCGCGGATGCTGATGACCATGTGATGCGTGTGCTCGCGATCCTGAGGTCTCGCCTCCGCCAGGCGCACCCAGGTATCCTGCTTGAAATTCGTCCGGACGATCACGTATTCGTACGGCAGTGTCCCGGAGGGTGGAATTTCGAAAGCAGCTGGCATTTCGAACACCACTTCGGGTTGGCCGATCTTCCAACCGTCCACCCATGCGACGGGCTTCGGGGCATTCTTCGGATCGCCTTCGGGCGCGCCGGCGTCCACCCAGGCCACGATGGTCTGAATGGCGGAATCGGGGAGGGTGGCGTCGTTTGAAAACTTTCCAAAGTGCGGATCGGCGAACCACGGCGGCATCTTGCGAGTGAGCACCGCCTGCTTGATCGCTTTTGCCCATGGCCGGGTGCCGGAGTAATCGAGGAACGGCATTGGCGAGGCCTCGCCCGGGCGATGGCAAGTCTGACAGTGGCGCGCAAGCAGGGGCAACACATCTTGATAAAACGCAGGCGCGCCGGAAGCACACGCCGTCACCGCAAGCGAAAACAGCAACCTGCCCACAACATCGATTTTACGCCACTACTGGCCGATCGCGAAGAGAGTCGCGTTGTTGATGGCGTAGACGGTACCATCCGGGCCGATCACGGTTGGCGTGTACGCTTCACCCAGGCCGGAGGTGAGAACCACGGATTGAGAAAAAGTGTTGCTGTGGAGGTCCCAGCGATACAATTTGCCGTCCTCGCTGTTCGCCAGGACAGAATGAGAGGCAGGGTCGACCGCCGCCGAATTAATGCACCATTCCTTGACCCCGGGCAGCGAGATGCTTGGCGTCGGGCCAAGGATAGTCAGCACTTCTTTCATCACCGTTGCTCCGTTCGCCTCATCGGTCTGAGTGGCGCCCGGATCGAGGACCGCAATTTTATTCAGACCGCTTCCTCCCGCATCTGCGTAATCATTGTATTTCGTCATCAGAAGATAGGAAGATGTGCCGGTATACGACGACACCATGAAACTGGGGACCAGGGAGGCAGTGTCGTCCCAACCAAAAGCGCCGGGGGGCTTCGCTTGCGAAAGAAGACTGTCGAAATGCATAAGCCAGCCGCGGTAATGATTCGCTCCCAACGGGTTTTCCAATACGCCGTAATAAACGTCGCCATCCACGCCGATGGTGGGCGTTGCGGATCCCTGGTCCGACAGCGTCGCGTCCAGGCCGGAGTAGGGATCCACCAGCCGCACCCCCGCTACCGGCTGTAACGTGGTGCTGTTCAGTGCCAGCAGATATCCCGCCGCGCCGTCGCTCACCGCGATGTAAAGCATTCCCTGGCTCGCGTTCACGGCGGGAGCGCAGTTTTGAACCACTTCATTCATGGAGAGATCTCCCGAAGCGGCCGTGACCGAGATCCAGGCGCCTTGGCCGCTCGCGCTGATGCGGGCGATTCCGCTTTGCAACTTCACAGGCGTGTCGCCGGTGACCTGAAAGCCGAAGTAAATGTTTCCTGCGTCGTCGGATGTAATGGGCGTGCTGATCATGACGCCCGCGGCGTACGATTGTGGATTGGCCTGGTAATTCGCCAGACCATAAAAGGCAAGTTGTCCCTGAGCGCCAGTGGTGGAGTCGGGCGCATCCCGGAAATAAACCGTGCCGCCCGCGCCGGGAAAGTAGACTCGCGAGGCGGGTGTTAAAGCGGGGCCAAATTCGGGGACCCAGGTATGCGGGGGAAGTACGTAGTCGGAGACCATACTCCACTGAAGGCTGCCGTCAACGGCGCTGTGCGCATCCACGCGGAAGCCCGATGTGGCGCCGGTCTTCACGGGAACGATTACGGTATTCTGCGTCGTCAATAACGGCGAGCCGTAGTGAATCAGTAATTCGTCCTTGGTAAATAGAGGCTGCAAGTCGACCGGGGTACTCCAGTGAATCTGGTTCAGCGGCTGAGATTGGGCAAGGGAGAGCGCGGTGTGGTGCGCGTCTCGTGCGACGCCGGCCCATGCGACAGAACCAGCGGCGCTCACGCCAAATCCCGACTGCACAATGAAATTGGCTGCGTTCGAGTTTCCTCCACCGGGCGCCGGATTGACGACGACCAACGGAAAGCTTCCGGCCGCGGCCAGGTCTGACGCGGTTAGGGTGACGGAGAGTTGGGTGCTGCTCACGAAGCCGGAGGAATGGGCGACGCCGTTGAAGGTGGCGGATGACGAAGGAAGGAATCCAGTGCCGTTGATGGTCAGCGTCAAGGAATTGGCGCCAGTCGAGGCAGAGAATGGCGATAGCGTGGTGATCGAAGGGACGGGATTGTTAGTGGGAGGCGTGCTTCCCGGATTCACCGCGATGGTTACCGTGTTTGAAGTGACTCCGCCGATTGACAAAGAAACGGGCACGGCGCTGCCAATGGCAGAACCGGCGGGGACCAGCGCGTTTACTTGATAAACGCCAATCTCCTGAGGGGCCAGGCCGGAGAACTGCACAGCGGCGGGCGCGCCGCCGATGGTCACCAGGGGCATGGTGGTGGTTTCGGCCGCCGGCTTGGAGGGCGAGGGCGACCCTGTCGCCGGTTGATTGGTCACCGCGCCCAGGCCTGTGGCATAGATCACGACTACCGTGCTTCCCGCGGTGGCGGGATTCGTGGAATCCACCAGATGAAACAAAACATCGAAAATCACGCCCTGGCCGGTTCCTTGCGTGTTGACGCTGAACAGGCCGGGAGCGAAAGGCGCGAGGTTCACGGTTTGAGGCGCGCCGGTCTGGCCATTTAGCGACGCCATCAGCGAGACTTGGGTGTCGCCTGCCAATTCCCATGGAATCTGGAAACTCACGTCTCCGGCGGCGGCGTAATACAGCGGCGCTTGCTGGCCGTCGCCGAAATCCAGGGAGAGGCCGGAGATGGCCATCGGGAGTGGCACCGTCGTGGCTTGCGCGGGAGCGGCGAGCAAAAAACTGCCGAAGGCCACGGCCAGGCTGCCAGGCACTACCGTGGCCGACGCTGCATAACTGGCTGGATTCACGACACCGCCGGGCTCGATCGAAGGCCCGGACTGCGCGCGGGCTGGATGGCTCACTGCCAGAAGGCATACAGTAGCGATGAAGACATGGCCCCGGCAATTTTGAGTCATTCTTGTTCTTTAACGAAATTTCCGCTAAATACGCTTACATCAAATTGATTGTGGCGATTTTCGAAATTGAGGATGCGGCGCTCAGGCCAGTAGTCTTATGATGTGCTCGGCGGTTGCCGCGTTTCGATAACCCTAATTCCGCGAAATCAGGTGTATTCCAGCATGGTCATGAAGCCGTAATCCATGTGCATCTGCTGATGGCAGTGGAATAACGTCTTCCCTGGATTGTCGGCGAGCAAGTCGGCTTCCACCTGTGCGCGCGCCGGAACCACCACCACGTCCTTAATAACGCCCCGCATCGGCGTGCCGGCGAACCTGGTCAATTCGAAGGAGTGGCGATGAAGATGGACAGGATGCGGCTCGTCGCTCTGATTGTCGAAGATCAGGCGATAACGCCCACCCGCGCGAACGCGAATCGGGTCGGTTTTCGGAAATTCTTTCCCGTTGATGGTCCAGTGGTCCACCCATCGGCTTCCGGCGAATTTTTTCTTGAAGAGCAGTGGCACGGGCTCCGCGTTCGGAGCTGGCTCGGGCTTCGGATCGCCGAAAACCTTGTAGTCCCACCGCGATGGTCCCGGCGATTTCCACTGCGGCGCACCGCTGCGGTTCGCATATTCCACCACGACGCCCAACCCCGCGGCGCGCACGCGATCGTCGGCTTCTCCGAGAATCCATACGCCGGGTTGATTCATGGTAACCATCGCGTCCACGCGCTCGGCTGGTCCCAGTTCCAGCGCATCGCATTCGCGCGGCGTCGGCACGCGATTCCCGTCCAGGGCCACCACCTGGAACCGGTGCCCGGCCAGCGCCACGCGATGATGCAGGGTCGCGCTGGCGTTGAGGATGCGAAGCATCACGCGCTGGCCTTCCTTCACTCGAATCGGTTCGCCCGCGCCCAGCGCGCGGCTGTTGATCGAGTATCGTTTATAAGCCACTTCAAGACCGCCTTCGTCATCGCCCATCGTGCTGAAATAGGGGTCCCAGCCATGGAAGACCAGAAAAACTTCCTGGTCGAATGATTCGGGCTCGCGGTTGGGCTCGACGTAGAAAAAACCGAACTGGCCCGTGTAGGTGCTCCGCTTTAGATCGCGGCCGGCCGAGGTATGGGTATGGTACCAGCGCGTGCCGGATGGCTTGGGAATGAACGTATACCGCGCCGATCCGTGCGGTGCGATCATCGGCGTGCCTTCCTCCATCGATCCGTCGACTTCGGGGGGAATGAACAGGCCGTGCCAGTGGACCAGCTCAGCGGTCGCCGTCTCATTGTGTACGTCGATGGTGACCGGCTTTCCCTCGGACGCTCGAAGAATGGGCCCGGGAACGCTACCGTTGTATCCGATGGTCTTAAACATGTGGCCGGGAGCGATTTCATGGGTCACGGTTGAAATGCGCAACTCGATATCCGGCTTTTGGGCGAATGCGGGTGCGGCCAGCAAGGCCAGAAAATCTCTACGATTCATCAGGCGTGCTTTCCGCGGACGGCATGGTACATGATGGGGTGTCAGCCGTGAACGACCCTTTCAATCTACAACGTTTCGTGGACGCTCAGAATCCGGTATATGGGCAAGTGTGCTCGGAATTGCGGCGTGGAGAGAAGCAGGGGCATTGGATGTGGTTTATCTTTCCGCAGCTTCAAGGCTTAGGTTATAGTCACATGGCGATGCGGTTCGGAATTTCTTCGCGAGAGGAAGCCGAGGCCTATCTAAAGCATCCGATTTTGGGACCTCGGCTGCTGGAATGCACCGGTTTGGTAAACCTTGTGGAAGGCCGGTCGATCGACCGGATTTTCGGCTATCCCGACGATTTGAAATTCAGATCGTCGATGAGTTTGTTTGCCGGCGTCGCGTCCAAGAATGAGATTTTTCGGGATGCTCTGCGTAAGTACTTTGGCGGTGAGCCCGATCCTCTTGCCTTAGCGCGGCTGTAATTGCCTCCCTGCTTTACCAGTTCCCGCCCTGACGGGAAAGTGGTCTAATTGCTTCTATGCAAACGGCAAAATCCGGGGCACGCGAACAACTCGAGTCGGTGCGATCGAGCCTGGTAGATCTCAGCCACCGGATCCACGCCACACCGGAGTTGGGTTTTGAAGAGGAGCATGCGTCGGTGTGGCTATCGGAAGCACTGGATGCCGCTGGATTTCTCATCGAAAAAGGCGTGGCGGGCCTGCCCACCGCCTTCCTCGCGCGCTCCGGCCATGGTCCGCTGAACATCGGCATCTGCGCGGAATACGATTGCCTGCCGGGCATCGGCCATGCCTGCGGCCACAACCTGATCGCGGCGATGTCGGTGGGAGCGGGGATCGCCTCTGCCAAAGTTGCCGACGAACTGGGCGTCACCATCACCGTATTGGGCACGCCCGCCGAAGAAGTCGGGAACGCGAGCGGAAAAATCCTGATGCTGGAGCGCGGCGCCTTTAAGGGCCTGCACGCGTCGATGATGGTGCATCCGGCGCCGTTCGAAGCCGCCACCATGAAGATCATCGCGGCGTCCATGTTCGACGCCTGCTATCACGGCAAGGAGGCGCACGCTTCGGCCTTCCCCGAACTGGGCATCAACGCCGCCGACGCGTTGACCGTCGCCCAGGTTTCGCTGGGACTGCTGCGCCAGCACATCCACCAGACCGATCGCATTCACGGCATCGTCACCAAGGGCGGAGATGCGCCGAACATCGTGCCGGCGCACACTTCGGCGCGGTACATCATTCGTTCGGACAATCTGGAGGAGCTGGAGGCACTGCGCGAAAAAGTGCGGCGATGCTTTGAAGCCGGCGCGATCGCCACCGGCGCGAAGCTCCAGATTCTGGGCGGCGATAAACCCTACGCGCAAATGAAGCACGACCTGGATATGGCCGCCATGTATCGGAGCAACGCCGAAGCGCTGGGCCGCAAATTTGCGGATTTGGGTCCCATGCGCGATCGCGTGGCGGCGTCCACCGACATGGGAAACGTCTCGCAGGTGCTTCCCGCGATCCATCCCGCCATCGGGATCGACAGCCTGCCCGCGGTGAATCACCAGCCCGAGTTTACAGCGCACTGCGTCAAACCTGCCGCCGATCAGGCGATCTTCGATGGCGCGCTGGCGATGGCGTGGACCATTGCGGATATGGCGGCGAATCCATCCATGCGCGCTCGTTTGCTGGCGTGACGAACGTTCAAATCTTCGGGGTGAGGAACTCGCCGGCCACTCGCGCCGCGGAACGGTTCTTCAAGGAGAGGCGGATCACGATTCAGTTCGTGGATTTAAGCCAAAAGCCGATGGCTCCGGGCGAGATTAAAAGATTCATCGATCGGTTCGGCTTCGCGGAGTTGATCGATCGCGAAAGCAAGGCCTATATTAATGCCGGATTCGGGTATCTGAAGCTTTCCGGCGCCGAACTGCTCGGAAAGATCGAGCGCGATCCGCAACTGCTCCGTCTGCCGCTGGTGCGTTCGGGGAGCCGGCTCAGCATCGGCCGCGATGAGCTCGCCTGGAAGGAAATGCTCGCTCAAAACCAATCGCTGCGGTAGGCTACCCACCAGCTCGCGGCGAAAATCGGGATGGTTGCGCCGAGCGCCCACCATATCGGCAAAACCACATCCGCCGCCAGGCCGAGCACCGTGAACGTGAGCCAGAAAATTTTTCGTTCCACTGCCCTTAGCTTAAACCCATCGGGTGTACACTCGTGAAATGTTCAGAAGTCCCGCGGCGGACCTGGCGGCCTGTCCCCTTCCACACGCTCTGAGATTGCCGGCTGCGCTGTGCGCCGTGGCTCTGATGGCTAATCCCGGCTGGGCCGAAGATTGGCCGCAATGGCGAGGACCTTCAGGCATCGGTGTAGCCGCCGGCGCCGGTTATCCAGCCGAATGGAGCGCGACCTCCAACATTGCATGGAAAACGCCCCTGCGCGGCCTGGGAGTATCCACGCCGATCGTTTCGGGAGGGCGCGTCTTCGTCACCTACCAGATCGGCGAAAACGCGCTGAAGCCGGGCGTTCATCCGACCCTGGTGCAAGGCGCCGGCGCAGCGGCCTCGGGCGAACATCCGCTGGGCGGAGGGCGGCCTCATGGCGCAGTCGATTCGAAAATCGTCTTCGCGGTGGCCGCGTTCGATCGAAAAAACGGCCGCCAACTCTGGGAGTACGCCTTCGACGCGGAAGGCGACCTTCCCCAGACGCATGAGAAACGCAACCTGGCCACGCCCAGCCCGGTCACCGATGGCGAGCGCGTTTATGCATGGTTCAGCAACGGCCAACTGGCCGCGGTCGACATGAACGGCAAGCCGGTGTGGTCGCGCCACATCGGCCGTGAGTACTCCGTGCTGGATATCGATTGGGGCCAGTCGAGCTCCCCCGTGCTGTTTCAGGACCGGCTGATTCTGGCCTGCTACAACCCCAGCTCGTCGTTTCTGTTGGCGCTCGACAAGAGGACCGGGAAGCAGATCTGGCGCGCCGATGGCGAAAAAGGCGTGATCTCCTACAGCACGCCGTTGATCGTCGACGGGCCGCGCGGGCCTGAGCTGGTGCTTAACACCAGCGAGCGCGTGGAAGCGTTCGATCCCGCCACCGGCAAACCCAAATGGCATTTCGACGAGCCCAATCGCTTCCCCATCCCCATGCCGGTTTTCGATTCCGGCGTTCTCTATCTCAATCGCGGATATCGCAGCAGCCCGTACATGGCGATTCGCGCGGGCGGCGAGGGCGAGATCAGCAAGACGAATGTCGCCTGGAGAGTGGCGAACGGTGGTCCTTATGTCCCGTCGCTGGTCTTTTATCAGGGATTGCTTTACATGGCGAACGAAATGGGCGTAGTCACCTGCGTGGATGCCAAGGCGGGAGAAATGGTGTGGCGCGAACGGCTGGGCGGCTTCTACAGCGCGTCGCCCGCGGCTGCGGATGGGAAAATTTATCTGTTGAGCGAAACCGGCGAGACGCTGGTGCTGCGCGCCGGAAGAAAGGCGGAAGTGGTCGCCAGGAACGATCTGGCCGAGCAGTCGATCGCGTCGCCCGCGCTCTCGAACGGGCAAATTTTCATTCGCACGGACCAGAGTCTTTTCGCGATCGGGACGGCCCATTAAACGCATGAAGGCGGCGAGGATTGGTCGCCTCGCCAGAAACTTGACGGGGTCGGCGTCTTCCGCATCCTTGTTTCAGCTGGTTAGCTCCCTTATCAAAGGTGATCGGAGTGCCGATAAACATGGCATGAGTACCAGCCCTATCAACAATCTTTCGAGTTATGTCGAGTCGACTCTCAGCAAGGCGCTTCAGAGCGCCGGCGTGACGGCGAACAATAACAGCAGCTTAAACAGCGTCGCATCGTCATCCACGCCGCAAGCCGACAACGGGCAGCTTTCGCCGCTTGCTCAAATGCTGAGCACCCTCCAGCAGCTTCAGGAATCGGACCCGACCAAGTACGCGCAGGTCACGGGCCAGATCGCCACAAATCTACAAAAAGCCGCCCAAACCGCGACGGCGGACGGCAATACCACCGCAGCGAACCAGCTCAACCAGCTTGCCGCCGACTTTACCAACGCCTCGAACAGCGGCCAACTCCCGAACATCCAGGATCTGGCAAAGGCAATCGGCGGCGGCCATCACCATCATCATCATCATTCCTACTCCGGTTCGGCTGATTCAGAAGCCAGTTCCACCACCAGCGACTCGTCCACTACCACCAGTTCCAGCGGAAGCTCGGCCCAGACGCTGTTCCCTCCACTTCAATCCAACGGAAGCCAGAGCGACGCGTTGAATCCTACTAGCATCATTCTGAACACCTTATCCAACGCCGGGGTTTAGTGACCCCTACGGAGCGTCGACAATCCCAGATTCGCTGAGCTGGTTTACCTGCGCGCGCAAGCCGCGGCTATGCTGGCTCACGTTGTCGCCGTCCCCGGCCTTCAGTTCCCGGAAGATGACGGTGGACAGAATCGTCAACCCGCCCAGGACAAAAAACGCCTGGTGAATGCCGTGAATCATTTCCGGCGCGCTCGAATGAAAGCGGTCGGGAATGAAGAGCGCGGTGGCGAGCGATGCCGACGCCACGCCGAAACTCATCGACATCTGCTGCATGGTGCTCGCGATGGAGCTGGCGCTGCTGGTCTGTTCCTCGCCAACGTCGGCATACACCAGCGTGTTCATACTCGTGTATTGCAGCGAGCTGAAAAATCCGAAACAAAATGCCTCAGCCACGATCAGCCACACCGGCGTAGCCACTCCGATGGTCGAGAAAACCAGGATGAGCACACCGAGGATGACGGTATTGGAGATCAATACCGCGCGGTAGCCAAAGCGAGTCAGAATCTTGGGCATGGTCATTTTCAGGCTCATCGCGGCGATGGCTTGCGGCATCATCATCAGGCCGGATTGAATCGGGGTGAACCCGAATCCAACCTGGTACAAAAGCGGAAAAAGAAAGGGAATTCCGCCGATGCCGATGCGCGTGAAGAAGCTTCCGCTCACGGCCGCCCGGAACGTGCGGAGGCGGAACAACATCAGGTAAAGTAACGGAAACGGCGTCCTGGTGGCATGCAATCCGTAGCCTGCCAGCAACAGGAGGGAAATGGCTAATAATCCCAGAATTTCGCGCGCGCTTAAGGTGTGTTCGCCGAATACTTCCAGCACATAGGACAACAGCGCCACGCCGGAACCAAACAGGATCAGCCCGATGACGTCGAGCGGATGGGTGCGTTCTTCGCGATAATCCGGTAAATGCAGATAAACCAGGTATAATCCCGCGATGCCGATCGGCAGATTCACAAAAAAGATGACTCGCCAGTGAAAATACGCTACGATCATCCCACCGGCGATAGGTCCGAGCATGGGACCGATCAGGCCCGGGATGGCTACGAAACTCATGGCGCGGACAAGTTCGGATTTAGCGAAGGTCCGCACTAAAGTGAGCCGGCCCACGGGAACCATCATGGCTCCGCCGCAGCCTTGCAGGATCCGGCAAGCCACCAATACGTGAATATTCGTGGAGATCCCACAAAGTAGTGAGCCTAGCGTGAAAATGCCGATCGCCGAGGCGAACACCCGGCGTGTTCCGAACCGGTCTGCCATCCAGCCGCTGATCGGAATAAACACCGCGAGGCTTAGCGTGTAGCTGGCCAACACCGATTTCATGCTGAGCGGCGCTACCTTCAACGCCTCCGCGATGGTGGGCACCGCGGTGTTCAGAATGGTCGTGTCCAGCGACTCCATGAAAAACGCGACTGCGATCAGCCACGGCAGCAGCCGCTTGCTGGAAGCGCGCAACGCGGACCCAGGGATCGGTATGCTCGGGTTCATGTGGCTCTTAGACGCGGACACGGCGGCCCGGCAAGGCGCGATTCAGATTGCGGCCGCGATCGTCGTACCGCCGGTCACTTCGGAAGCAGTCGCGCCCCGGCGTTACTTACTTCTTGGGAGCTTCGCTCTCCTCTTTGCGCGCCCCGCCCAGAATATCCGTGATCGAGTAGTTGCCTTCGTGGCAAGCATACTCGTAAATGTGGTCGTTGGTGGCGCGAAATGGGTATTCGATGGTCCAGCTCTTTGAAAATGTGGTTGAGTCGTCGATGGTGGCTCTGTACAGCAATGTGTTCCCGTTGACGCGCGTGAACCGCTCGATGACGTGCAGGTTCTTCGACGATCCGCGGAAGCTGACCTGTTCGTTGAAATTCGTGGTGTCCACCACCAGCGTGTCGCCGTCCCAGCGTCCGATCGAGTCGCCCAGCCATTGCCGGACATTATCCGGTGGATGGCTCGAATTCATGCGAATAATGCGCGCATCATGCACCATTTCCACCAGAATCATGACGGCTTCGGGAGTCTGGACGATCTGATAATTGTTGTTGTAGAGCACGGGAAGCATAGGCGGCCCGGAACTGGAGCCGAAGCTTAGCAGACAACGCTCCGATAACGGGCGCTCTTTTACAGACTCGGTCCCCCCACGCCTCATCGATCCCAGCCGCTTCCGCGCTTCCGGTGTAAGCGCGGGAACCTTGCCATCCGGCGGATCGATCACCAGCGACGTTCGCTTCACTCCATCCACGCGTGCCAGCTCCGATCCGCGATCGATGAACAGAGCGTTGTAGCCGCCCGTTTCCCCGGAGCCGGCCCTGCGATGAAAATCGCTGTCCGACTTGCCGTCGCCGGCGCTCAGCTCATCCTGTTGCTTCTTCTCAAAGACCGCGGCTTCCTCATCGGTGGCGTTCAACTTCCCCGCGAAGGAGGCCGGCCGCTCCATCGGCGTCAAGGTCGCGTTAGTCCAGACCCCTTGCAAGTCCGGATGGCCGTCTGCCGCGCGTGGCGCCGCGGAACCCTGGCGTTTGTCCGCCGGCGCGGTGGGAGTTTGAGCGGAAAGCAGCGCGATCGTCGCCAGCGTGAATAGAGGCGCGAAAAAACAGGATCGGGAAATGCGGTGGCTCATGTGGCTCCTCATTTCCCTAAAGGATCTCACAAAACCGGTTTTAGATTTGCGGTCGATCGGCTTCGGCGGCCTCTTGAGTCACGCACACGCGAGGATTCTGCTTCTCCGCCCACTTCGCCACGGCGTTGGTCAATTCCGAAAGCTTCACGGGTTTGGTAATGTATTCGTCCATGCCGGCTTCCAGGCATTGTTCGCGGCACCCGGCGATCGCTTCGGCCGTCATCGCGATTACGGTCACTTTACGATTTGGCCCATCACGGCGGCGAAGCTCAGTCGTAGCCTGGTATCCGTCCATTTCCGGCATCTGGCAGTCCATAAACACCAGATCATAAGGCAGGGCCCCAACATTTCGAGAGCTTCACGGCCGTTCGCGGCGACATCCGAGCGAACTCCCGAGCCTTGCGCGAGCATGCGCGTCGCGACCACCTGGTTGACGACATTGTCTTCGACGACCAACGCTCTTAGCGGACACTCTCCGTGAGCTGTCACCAGCGTCGAATTCAAAGCGGCGATTGACTTTTCGAATTTCGACGCTTGTTTGTCCGCGAATTCGAACTGGAGTTTCTTCGCACCATAACGTCGACAGCGTATTCATCAAGTGCGACTGCCGAACGGGCTTGACCAGGCACGCGTCCACCGAAGCTCCTTCCAACTCTCTCAGTTCACTGCGGTGCCCCACCGAAGTCAACATCACGAACACCGTGTCCCGGGTGGAAGCGTCAGACTTAATCATCGATGCGAGCATGGCTCCATTGACGTTCGGCATCTGATAATCGGAGATCACGAAATGATACGGATCGCCGCTTGCCTGCGCGGATTTAACCGCTTCTAACGCTTCGTCCGCCGATGCGTAGCTCCCGTTGCGCATCCCCCAACTGGAAATCTGCTCATGAACCACGCGGCGGTTAATTTCGTTGTCATCCACGATCAATACACGCAAGCCGCTCAGATCCAGCGCCGGAATCGCAGCCGGATGGAGTTGAGTATCCAGCGGCAGCCGCAATTTGAACCAGAACTTCGAACCCACGCCGACCTGGCTTTCACAACCGATGGCGCCACCCATCAGTTCGACCAGTTGCTTCGAAATAGCCAGCCCTAATCCGGTGCCCCCGTACTTCCGCGTGGTCGACGTATCGGCTTGGCTGAATTTCTGCCAAAGCGAGTCCACTTTTTCCGGCGGAATCCCGATGCCGGTATCGGTCACCGTCACTCGCATCGACGCGGTTTCCCCGGTTTCGACCTCGCATTCCACAGCCATCACGATATTGCCGTTCGGCGTGAACTTGATCGCATTGCCCACCAGGTTGGTCAGCGACCTGGCGGATTCTGCCTGCGTCCCCAATGAGTTGGCGCGGGATGATCGGACGGGTATTGAAGCACCACATCGGTGCCTTTTTCCTCCGCTTGCGGCGCCAGCATTTCCGCCACTTCTTCCATCACCAGGCGAAGGTCGAACGGATAGGACTCCATCTCTAACTTTCCGGCTTCGATCTTGGAAAAGTCCAGAATGTCGTTGATCACGGTGAGCAAGGCTTCACCCGACTTGCGCACCATTTCCGCATACTCCCGCTGTTCCACGTTGAGTTCTGTGTCGAGCAACAACCCGGTCATGCCAATGACGCCGTTCATGGGAGTGCGGATTTCGTGGCTCATGTTGGCCAGAAACTCGCTCTTGGCCCGGGTGGCGGCTTCGGCGACCTGAATTGCATTTGCCAGCTCGCGCTCGAATAGCTTTCGGGGAGTAACCTCGCGCGTGATCACCAGGAATCCGACAGGATCTCTCTTTTCATTCCGTCTCAATGCGACGGACATCTCCACGAATCGCCCTGGCTTGTATTCCAACTCGAGGGCTTTGGCCGGCTCGCCGGTTGCGTAAACCGTTTGGAATACTTTGCGAATCGCCGCTATCCGCTCCGGATCGAAGAATTCCTTATAGCTTTCGCCGAACACTTCCTCGCGCGAGCGGTTAAACATCCGGCAGTACGCGTCGTTCACGAACAGATATTTGCCGTGGAGGTCGAGTTCGCTGTAACCATCCTCGATGGAATTCAGAATGGTTCGATATTCGGCGCCTTCGCGAAGCGCGCTCTCCAGGCGCCGGTGTTCGCTCAGGTCGCGCACAAAGGCGATCAAGCCGTAACTCTCGCCGTGTCGTACGGAAGAGATCGCCAGCTCGGCGGGAAACTCGCGGCCATCCCGGTGGACGCCCCTCATCGGGATCGGCTTATCGATCTGGAGTTCTTTTCCCGCCGCGAGAAATCCCCGGAGGTCCGCTTCGTAAGCGTGACGGCGGCGTGCCGGCACGACGATGTGAGAAGGCTGCCCGATCGCTTCGCCGCGGGACCATCCGAACGTGCGTTCGGCCCGCGCACTCCAATCGCGGATGATTCCTTCCGAATCCACTTCGATGAAGGCATCGAATGCGATTTCAGCCATCGCCCGCATACGTTCCTCGGCCGCGCCGGATTCAGTTAATTCGTGGCCGGACATTCGAAGCCTCTTCTCTCCCATCGTGAAAGCAAAACCCCTCCTTGCAGGGTTTCTCACTAGATGCATCGGCGGAATCGCTGAATTTGTTTAAGGCCCCGTCTCGCCGCAAGGCCTTTGACGCCAACCCGCGAGTTCACGTTCCCCGCCACAAATTGAGCCTAAGAACCCACTCCAGTGAAAGGGCGAAGGGTAAGCATGGTACTCCAGGCGGCCGCGGTCCAGGTCAGCGGATAAGCTGCACCGCTGAAATCAGCAGCACCATCACCAGCGCCACCCGCAAAGCGCGATCGGGCAATCGCGGCGCCAGGCGCGATCCGAGGATGACTCCAGGCCCCGAACCCAGCACCAGCCACGGAACCATGTCCCATTGCACGCCGCTGACCCTCGAATGCAGCAACGCGCTGAACCCCAGCAGCATCATCGCGTGAAAAATGTCGGTTCCCACCGCCCGCACCGGCGGCAAGCCGTGCGCGATCACCAGAAATGGCAAAATCAAGGACCCGCTGCCCACGCTGGTCAGCCCCACCAGAAAACCGACCACCGCGCCGTAGGCCAGCGTCGCGGCCGTCAGTCGACCGCCGCTCAAGCTCCACGATCTTGGCGGCCCGATGGGAAACATCATCACTCCCGCCACCGCCAGCAGCACCAGCCCGATAATGAACTTCAGCCGCGCATCCGCCTGCTGTCCGCGTTCCACGTGAAGCATCGCGAACGTGCCCAGAGCGCTGGCGGGCAAGCTCGCCGACGCCAGGATGCACGCCACCCTGGCATCCACGTGCCTCAGCCTCCAGTGCGCCGCGGATCCGAACACTTTGGTGATCCCCGCGTACACCAGATCCGTCCCCACGGCGATGTCCGGCCGCGCGCCGAAGATCAGAATCAGCAGCGGCGTCATCAGCGCCGCTCCCCCCACCCCGGTCAGTCCGATCAGGACTCCCGCCGGAAAGCTGATCGCAACCAGATAGATCGCCGAGTGCATGGCTGTTACGCAACCCGGCGCAATTCTTCCAAAACGGTGCGCGGGATGTTCAGCGTTCCTCCGATTCCCGTTCCCAGTGCGATCCCCGGTTTGGCTGCGCCGTGGAAATCCGACCCGCCCGTCACCGCCAGCGACAGCCGTCGCGCCAGCGCGGCCCATGCCGCTCTCTGTTCCGGCGATTGTTCGCTGTGAAACGCCTCCAGCCCCCGCAGCCCCGCTCTTCGCATTCGCTCCAGGCACTCCGCGAAACCGGCCGGATCGGCCAGGATGCGCCCTGGATGAGCCAGAACCGGCACCCCCCCAGCCGCCGCAATCCGCCCGGCCGCTTCCGCGAAGTCCACTTCATCCCGCGCTGTAAAGCAACTTCCGCATTCGCCCAGATAGTCGTCGAAAGCCTGCTGCGTGGACGTGACGTAGCCCTTCTCCATCATCACCGCCGCGAAGTGAGGCCGCCCAATCATCCCGCGCCCGCGCGCCGATACTTCCTCGAGACTGATCCGGACTCCCGCCCCGCGAAGTTTGTCGATCAACTCCCGATTGCGTTGTTGCCGCGACGCAATCAAGCCCGTCACCCAGGCGCGAAACTCCGCCGTAGCGTCATTCTTCAGAAAGTATCCCAGCAGATGAACCGGCCGGCCTTCATGCCTGGTCGACAATTCGATTCCGCACACCAGGTCCATGCCGGACCCTATGGCGGCGGCCTCGTCGTATCCCGCGAACGTATCGTGGTCGGTAATCGCAAGCGCCTCCAGGCCGACTCGCGCCGCTTCCGCAAGCAGTTCCTTCGGCGTAAGAGTGCCGTCCGATTCGTCCGTATGAGTGTGCAGGTCGATCATCTTCGAAAGCACTCGATTGTAGCAGGGACATCGCCGCGTTCGGCGTTGACAGCGCCTCGATCGGAGTGCTAGTATCACGATTATACAAATCGTAGCACCGTAATCCCCAGCACATCGCAATGGCTTTTCGGTTTTCGTTCCAGCGGTCGATTCCACCTCATGCGATGGTGGCGGACCGGCGCTCCGCTCCGCTCATCGCCCTGGTTCTCCTTACGGCGCTATCCCTATGGGCATTCGCCGCGGGTACCGTTTCCGGCGTGATCAAGGACACCAGCGGCGCCGCGATTCCTGGCGCCAGGCTCACCCTCATCAACACCTCGCTCAAGACCGGGTTCAAAGCCACCTCCGACGGCCAGGGCTTCTATTCATTCCCTTCGCTGCCCGTGGGCCGTTACGATTTAACCATTGAGGCAACTGGATTCCAGCCCCAGCAAAGGTCGGATCTCGCCGTGGACAGCGATACCGCGCTC
>CAWJHI010000128.1:0-155593 GCA_963842485.1 Terriglobia bacterium
GAGAGCGGACACGCCGCCGTTCAACTGCACCGTGTTCTTGCCGCGCTCCTTCACCTTGAGCGTGATGTCGACGGTATTCGTCTTGGTATCGCGCTTGATGTCGGCCGCCTGCTCTTCCTTCAGCACCTCGAAGTAGCCGAGCTGGTTCAGGCGCAGGATGCTCAATTCCCACAGGTGCGTGTTGAAGACGTCGCCTTCATCGATCAGCAACTGACGGCGGATGACTTTGTCGCGCGTAGTCAGGTTTCCTGAAAAATCGATGCGGCGAACGAAGAACTGTTTGCCTTCGTCGGCGGTCAGCGTCAGGTCGATCTTGTCAGTGTTGGGAAGCGGCTCAAAGCTGGGCTCGGCCACGAAATCGATGTAGCCGAACTGGCCGTAGAGTTTTTGGAGATCGGTGAAGCCCTTGCGCAGCTTGGCGGTGGAAAACACGTCGCCTTGCTGCATCCCGAACACGGGTTTGAAGATCGCGTCGGGAGTTTTGAACAACTTCACGCCGACGAACGTGATGTTGTTCAGATGATACAGGCGCCCTTCTTCGACGCTGATATGAATGTTGGCAGCTTTGCCGAGCGCGGTGGACTTGATCAGCGGCAGCCGGAATTCCCCGCCGCCGACGGTGACCACCTCCACTTTGGCGTCGGTAGTTTTGGCGGTGAAATACCCGTTGTCCTGGTAGAACTGCTGAATACGCTGCTGATCCTCTTCGAGCTTGGTCGAATCGTAGGTTTTCGCGAACAGGCTCTCAAAAAAGATCGAGTACGGAATCCCGTAGGGATGCAGGTTCTTCATGGCGCGGATCAGCAGACGGTCGCGCATGTGTTCATTGCCGTCGAAAGTGATCTCTCCCACCTTCACTTTTGGACCTTCATTCACCTTGAATGTGAGTTCCAGCGAGGCCGGCGGAATCTGCCGGACTTCCGGCTCGACGGTGGCGAACTGGCGCCCGCGCTCCGCCAGATACTCCTGCAAAACCACCCTGGCACGCTGGACTCGATTGGGATCGTACTGCGATTCCGTGCTTAGCCCGACCTTGCGTTCCTTCCAGCGATCCAGAATCTCCGACGTGGTGATCGACTTCAGGCCATCGTATTTGATGGACCGGATGACGCGCCGCTCGGTGACGACAAAGGTGACGATCCAGCCGGTCCTTCCGGCCTCGCGCTCCAAGCGCATGTCCTCGAAGCGGCCGCTGTTCCACAGCACCATAAAGTCGCGGTTGAGTTGTTCCGGGTCGTACGGATCGCCTTTCTTGGTGGTGATCATGGCGCGAAGCGTGTCCTGGGGCACGCGGCGTGCGCCGCGGAAGTCTATACTCTCGATGGTGTCCTCGATCGGCTGGTTGGGCTTCACCTGCTCATTGGCCGGTTTGGGGGCTTCGAGCTTGGGCGCCTGGGGTTTAGGGGGCTGCGGCTGATCGGTGGACTCGGGAACGGCTTCAAACGGATTATTCTTCTTCTGTTCCGCGGGCTTGCTCTGGTCGACGGGTTTGGCAGGAGGCGGTTGAGGTGGCTGTTGCTGGGGCGGCGGCGTTTGCGGCGGCTGTTGCTGGGGTAACGCGGGAAGCGAGCACAGCAGGCAGACCACCACGGTGCGCAGGCATCCAGGCCTGGGAAACGTCATCTAACCGGGTTCCTTTCCACTCTGCGCCTTACAAGGGACGCCCATCTACCGCCGCAGGTTTCACCGAATACAGGCGGAATCACAACAGAGCGATACGGCGCAAGCGTGAAACCGTTATTCTAACAGAACATGGAGTCGGGATTCAGATCCGCAACGGGTTTATTCTGACTCCTGGGACCCCATGAAACGTCGCGTCGTCATCACCGGAATGGGTGTCGTCAGCCCCAATGGCATCGGAACCGAACCTTTTTGGGCGGCGACGCGAGCCGGTGTCAGCGGAATCGGCCCGATCACGCGGTTCGACGTGTCCGAGTTTGCCGTTCAAGTTGCGGGCGAGGTTAAGGGATTTCGCGAGGAGGATTACGTTTCGCCCAAGGACCGGCCGCACGTATCTCGAGTAGCACCGCTGGCGATTGCCGCGGTGAAGGAGGCGATGGAATCGGCCGGGATCGACCCGGCCGCGATGACGCGCGACGAACTGCGGCAAATAGGCGTAATCGTCGGCTCCGGGGGCGGCAGCCACGAGTTTACCGAGGAGCAGTACCGCCTCTATCACACCGGCCACTGGCGGCAATGCTCGGTGTACGTGGTACCGACGTCGACCATCGGGACGCTGGCGAGCGAGGTATCCATGCGCTTCGGATTCCGGGGGCCCAGTCACGTGATTTCTACGGGATGCACATCGTCGACCGACGCGCTGGGCTACGCGTACAGGAATATTCAATCCGGCGTGCTGGACCGCATGGTGGCCGGGGGCGTGGACGCTCCCATCGCGCCGCTGATCCTGCGCGGGTTCATGGCAATGAGGATTCTGGCCTCGAAGTGGAACGACGCCCCGCAGCGCGCCTCGCGGCCCTTTTCGAAGGATCGCGAAGGCTTCGTGATCGCCGAAGGATCGTGGTTCTTCCTGCTCGAAGAGAGAGAGCGGGCACGCGCGCGGGGTGTAGAGATTCTCGGCGAAATCGCAGGCTACGGATCGACCTGCGAAGCGTATCATCGCGTCCGCCTGGAAGAGTGCGGGGAGGAGCCGGCGCGCGCGATCACCCTGGCGCTTGAAGAAGCCGGCGTGGAGCCTGAAGCCGTCGGATACTTGAACTACCACGGCACCTCGACCGAGCTGAATGACCGCATCGAGACGCGCGCCGTCAAGCTGGCTTTCGGCGATCACGCTTACCGGCTTCCGGGGTCGTCGCTGAAGAGTCTCATCGGCCATCCGCAAGGCGCTTGCGGAGCTGCCGGAGTGGCCGCGACACTTCTGGCGATGCGCGACGGCGTTCTGCCGCCGACGGCCAATGTAGACGTCCCGGATCCCGAGTGCGACCTCGACTACGTTCCCCAGCCCGGCCGCCGGGCCGATTTCGAGTACGCGGTCGTAAACTGCATCGCCTTTGGGAGCAAGAACTCCGCGCTGGTGTTGCGGCGTGCCTGACCTCAAAAAAATCATCGCGCGGTTGGAACAGCACTATGGTCCGCCCGCGCCGCCGTTGACTCGCGATCCGTTCGAGATGTTGCTGCTCGAGAAGGCCGGGTACCTATGCGCTGACGACCGGCGCGAACGGGCTTTTCGAGAGCTGAAGAAACGTGTGGGCACGACACCAGCGAACATCCTAAGCGCGCCGTTAGAGGTATTAATTCAGATTGCCGCTCTAGGCGGGATTTATGCCGAGCTGCGGGCGTTGCGGATGCATCAATCCGCTGCACTGGTCCGGGACGAGTTCGGCGGCGATTTGCGCGGCGTGCTGGCCCTCGACTTCAAGGCTGCGCGGAAGGCGCTCGCGAAGTTTCCGATGATCGGCGAGCCGGGAGCCGAGAAAATTCTTCTTTTCGCCGGAGCGCACGCGCGGCTGGCGCTCGAGTCGAATGGACTCAGAGTGGTCACCCGGCTCGGGTTCGCGGAGGAACACAAGAATTATACGACCATGTACCGGCGGGCTCAGGACGCCCTTAACGAGGAAATTGAGGGACTCGACTGCGAGCGGCTGGCCGCGGCGCACACCTTGCTCCGGCGGCACGGGCAGGAGATCTGCCGACGCACGGACCCTGCCTGCGGTGCGTGTCCCCTGCACACACACTGCCGCTACGCAGCGCGTTTCGGCGGGTGACCGCGTTTACTCCGCCGTCTTTTCAGGCTCCGCGACAGCGGCTTCGTGTGCGGCTTCCGGTTCCGCAACGGGCTCTTCTTCCCGGCCTATGCGATCTTCCTTGGGCGTGTAATACGAATGATAGTAGGTGTACTTGCTGTACAGCTCTCCGCGCCGCGCGGCGTTCACCACGATTCCGAGCACGTTGTTATTGCATAGCGACTGCATGGCGCGCGTCACCGAATCGATGGTGGTGTGTCCGATGCGGACCACTAGCAGCGTGCCGTGGCAAAGAGTCGAAAGCAGGTTGGCGTCGGCCGCGAACAGCAGCGGCGGGCTATCCATGATGATCCAGCTGAACAGCGTCGGCAACCGGTCCAGCAGGAGCTTCACTTCGCGCAGATTCAGCAGTTCCAGCGGATTGATCACCGCTTCCCCGGCCGTCATGATGTATAGATTCGTACCGGCGATCTTTCGCAGCGCCTGATGCAGCGGAGCCTTGCCCAGCAAGTAATCGGTGATCCCGGGGCTGCGATCGGTCTGGAACAGCGAATGGATGATGGGCCGGCGAAAATCGAAATCCGCGAGCAGAGTCACGTTCCCAGCCAGATGCGCCTCGGCGAGCGCCAGGTTTGCGGCGGTAAGGGACTTGCCTTCAGCCGGGGAAGCGCTGGTGACCACCACCGAGTGAATCGGCTGCAGACTTTTCATGTGATTCAGGCGCGTTCGCAGCGTGCGGAACTCCTCCATGGGAGCTTCGTGCGGCCGCGACACGTCGATCAGGAGCGAATCGGGCGCCGTACGAAAGGGGATTTCCACCACCTGCTCGAGCAGACCGCTGAGGTTGGGGCCCGGATCGAGCGTCGCGGCCGCGCCGCGCGCTTCGGTTTGCACGCGGGATGCCGGCGGAGAAAGCATTCCAGCCTGCTCGGCCCGGCGCAATGCATCGTGTACTCGACTCATCTGTTAGTTTCCCCTGACCCGCTAGACTTTGGTCACGTAGTAATACACCACCGAACCCGCCATGATCACCACCGCGGCCAGACACGCGGTGGTCCATCCGAGCCAGGACAAGCGCTTCCTGCGGCGCACCACAAAATCGTTCTCGAGCAGCGGGATGCTGCCGAGGATCGCCATCTGCGTGTAGGCCCGCACGTCCTTCAGGTTCTTGAGCGAGGTGTCCTTCATCTCGCGGGCGCCGGCGATCATCACGCCGAGAAGCAGACCGATGGCCGCGCCAATCGCGATCACAATCGGACGCTTGGGCTCGGTGGGGGTCTGCGGCAGCGAAGCGGGATCCAGCAATTCCAGCAGCTCGCCCTGCTTGCGCGTCTCCATTTCCTGTGCGAGCCCCGCTTTCTCGAGCTTCTGTTCATCTTCGAGATAGCGCTGTTTGGCGACGTCGCGGTCCCGCAGCAGATCGGTATACTCTTTGTCGCCCAGCGGCACCGCGTCCACGCGCGCCTGGAACGCCTTGAGCGAATCGGACGCGTGCTTAATCTGTTTGTTGAATTCCTGGATCTCCAGGTCCTTGCCTTCAATCTGGCTCTGAATCTGCTTCGCCAGCATCTCGCCATTCCGCTTTTCGTTGGAGATGGCGGGATTCTCGGGCCGCGGCGGCGGCCGATCCACTTTGATGACGGCTTTCTTGGCTTCTTGTTTCAGCTCCTCGTCCTTCTTGGCGTCGTCCTTGACGATCTGCGCGCGTTTCTGTCTGGCCGCTTCTTGCCGGCCAAGCGCGGTCTGAACGTCCGGATAGTTGTCGCTGTACCTCTGGCGCAGGACTCTCAGCGCGTCGTCCCATCGCTCAATCTCGCGGTCCGCCTCCGCCAGCCGTTCATTTCTTTGCGCGGCCGCCGCGGTGGGTACTTCCTGGGCCGGCAGCTTGTTAATCTCCGTGATCCGGTCCTGTACGATGCGCAGATTCGACTCGAGTTGCAGTTTCTCCTGGTTGGCGCGGCTGATCGCTGCGTCGAGCGCGGTGACCTGCGACTGCAACGCCTGCATCGATTGCATCATCCCCTGCACCTGATCCGGCAGGCGGCCGTTGTTCTGCACCCGGAAGGCGGTGAGCTTGTTTTCGATCTCATCCAGGTCTTTTCTCGCCTGATCTTCTTCGTCCTTCATGAACTGTGTGGTCTGAAAGGTCTGGTTCGTGCGGTTCCGGACGTTAGCGTCGATGAATCTCCCCTCCAGGTCCTGCACCACGCGTTGCGCCAGGTACCGGTCCGAATAAGAGAATTGGATGGAGAAAGCCGGAATGCTGCGGGAGGAACTCTGGGTGGCGGTGCCGACCACCGGGCTGATCACGATTTTCTTGCGCATGTCGTCGAGAATGTCTTCGATCGGAACGCGGGTGCGCTCCCGCTTATAAAGATCGTAGGTATTGATGATGGTGGTCAGCACGGTACGGCTCTCGATTTCCTGCTGCATGGAAGTGACGCGGTCGTACATTTGCTGATTGACCGAGGACTGCACCATGCTTTCGGGAACCTGCTGAGGCGTGATCTTCACCAAAGCCGAGGAAACGTAGCTATCCGGCCAGAGATACACGCCGACGACACTCGCCACGACGCAAAACAAGAATGGACCGAAAATCCACCCCTTGTGGCGCCGCACGACGTCGATATAATCCTCGACGTCGAGGGCCCTTCTGGCAATGCTAAAACCTTCGTTTACCTGCATATTGAGCGGGCTTCTCCGATTGCTGAATCTTCTCGCAGGGCTTGGCCTTCCCGATTTGCTCGACCGCTTTCAGTTACTTCACCAGGATAGTGTCGCCATTTTCAATCATCACATTCTGATTTTTTTTATTATTATTCCCGTGTTTTACCCAATCGTCGTAGTTAAAATGCAGGCGCGTCTTGCCATCCGCGCGCAGGATGACGATGTCCTTCTTATTGGCGAAAAAATCGCGGAACCCGCCCGCGTCGGTGATAGCGTCAAACACCGTCTTCGGAAGCACCAACGGGTATCTGGCGGGACGGGCAACCGCTCCAGTCACGGAATAGCTCTTGCTATTGACTTGGATCACTTCCACCGTTACGTCCGGCTGCGCCTTCATGAATTCGGAAATCGCCTGCTTCAACTGATCGGCCAGCCTCTGGGGAGTGAGACCGGCGGCCTGCACATCGCCGATGAGAGGCATGGTGATTTTCCCATCCGGCCGCACACCTTTGGCGCCGGTAAAGTCAGGCTCGCGCCAGACTCTGATGTTCAGAATATCCTCAGGGCCGATGACATAGCTCTTGGGATCGATCGGCAGACCGGTGGCATCCGCGCTGACCGTCGAAGGCACCTTGGGAGCTTCGTTCTTTTCGGGCACGGGAGGGGGTGGGGCCGCCGTCTGTTGCTGCTGCCGGCTTTGCGCCGCGCCGATTCCGCCAAACACGATCAGTGTTGTCAGTATGGCCGGACTTCTACGAGCCACTTCTAAGACTCCTTTGAACCTGCCGCGAGTGCGGCCGCTAACCCATTGTACAACGTTAAATTCCATCGTCTTAGCGTGCTGCGGAGCGGTTTGCGACGTTGCTATCATCGATGAAACGACATTATCTGGAAGCTGTCCAGTTACCGAGGTACCGGAACCGTGGCTGAATTCAGGAGCGTTCCATGAGCTACTTTCTTGCAAAAACGGATCCCGAAACGTATTCCATCGACGAGTTGGAACGTGAAAAAAAGACTGTTTGGGACGGCGTCACGAATCCGCAAGCGGTCCGTGCCATAAGAGAGATGCGCCCAGGCGATCGGGTGTTTGTGTATCACAGCGGCGGTGTTTCGGGAGTGGTGGGGTTGGCGGTGGTACGGTCGGCGGGCCGGCCCGATCCGAAGAATCCGAAATCTGCCGTGGCGGACTTCGAATTCACCGGACGGCTGGAGCCTCCCACGACGCTCGCCGAGATCAAGCAATCCAAGAAGTTTGACGATTGGGCGCTGGTCCGGCAAGGCCGTCTATCGACCATGGCCGCGCCGGAGAAGTTTGTCGAGTGGATGCGCAAGCGATACCCCAAGGCAGACATTTAAGTGGCGGATAAGTAAGGGTTCGAAGTCGGGTAGACTTGAGACTTCAATGCCCGCCCTGGTCCAGTCCGTAGCCGAGCTTGCCGCGACGGGTCCGGCGTGCGCTGGGATGGACTGGTTCCGGCGCGAACGCGGGTGGATCAACGAACAGCATCTGAAGCTGTGCCGCGTGGCAGCGCCGACCTTTCTCGAACAAAAGCGCGCCGAGTGGATGGCGGAGCGGTTTCGCTCCCTGGGTTGGGACGCGAAACTCGACCGCGCGGGCAACGTGATCGCCTCGCTGGCCGGGCAGCGTGACGCGGCTTCGGTGGCAGTGACGGCGCATCTCGATACGGTGCTGGCGCCCCGATCGCCGGACGACATCAAAGTCACGGGCGACGGCAGGATGCTGGGGCCTGGTGTTTCCGATAACGGCGCGGGATTGGCGGCGCTGCTCGCGCTGGCCGCGCTCTGGGAGGCGGCGCCGCCGGTCGAAAACACGCCGCTGGCTCCGCTCCTGGTAGCCAACGTGGGCGAAGAAGGCGAGGGAAACTTGAGCGGGATGCGCTATCTGTGCCGTCCCGTGAGCGGGGCGCGGTTAAAGGCGTTTCTGGTGCTGGATGGTCCCGGCACAGATCACATCACCTGCCAGGCCCTGGCTAGCCGCCGCTTCGACGTCTCCGTCAGCGGACCCGGCGGCCACAGTTGGAGCGACTACGGAATCGGCAATCCAGTTCACGCGTCTGAGCCGCGCGGTCACACTGTTCACCGATGAAGCTCCCGGCGACGCGCAGAGCCAGCGCGCGGTCGTCGTTCAATTTCGGAGTGATCGAGGGCGGAACGAGCATCAACTCGATTCCGAGCGAAGCGCGCGCCAAAGTGGACCTGCGGTCGGAAAGTCGCGGAGCGGATCGAGCAAATGGCCGCGTTGCTGGCGTCGACAGTGGAACGGGCGCTTGAAATCGAGAACTCGCGCAGCGCCGGCGGACGCGTCGCGGCGCGCGTGAAGGAGATCGGCTCGCGTCCCGGCGGCGGGCTGGGCGAAGATGCGCCGATCCTCGAGTGCCTGCGTGCAGTGGACTCGCATCTGGGAATTCGCAGCCACCTGGATTGCTCTTCGACCGACGCGAATATTCCTTTGTCGCTGGGAATGCCCGCGGTGTCGATCGGAGCCGGCGGACAGGGCGGAGGCGCGCATACGTCGGCGGAGTGGTTCCAGCCGGAGGGACGAGAACTTGGGCTGAGGCGTATCCTGTTGGCGTTGTGCCTGTTACTGACCACCGAATAAGGCGCCCGAATGAACGGGGCGCAAACTTTTATCCGGCGCCTACGTCTATGCCGAAGGGCGCTGGCTGAAACCTGCCGAGCGCGGCAGGCATCCATCAAAGAAGATGGCAAACAAGATGACGAGAGACCTTTATAATGGTACGAGGCAGGTAATAACATGAAGCTGTTCGACATGAAGCTCTACGACAAGATGCGCCAGCAGAAGCTCTTGTCCACGACGTTGCTGCTGGTCACGTTGTCGGTGGGCATTCTCATCGGGACGCTGGTCAACACCGGCGTGAAGGCGGCCCGAGATCAGCAAGCCGCGCCGGATGCAACGCCGCTGGTGATCCCGCATGCCCAGGAGGTGGGCAACGAGTTCACCAAGCTGGCCAAGAAACTCGGACGCGAGCGTGGTCAATATCACGGCGGACTACATGCCGAAGAGCTCGCAGCAGACGCACCTGCGCCGCAATCCGCCAGCAGGACCCGGACGAGGAAGGCAACGACGACAGCATGGATCTGTTCCGGCGCTTCTTCGGGAATCGCGGCAACGGGGGCGGCCAGACGTCTGCCGCCGCAGGCGTACCGCCGGGAACAGTCCGGCACCGGCTTCATCGTCGACAAGAATGGCTACATCATCACCAACCATCACGTGGTTTCGGATACCAACGGCGACTCCGTGGATCACATCTACGTGAAGCTGCATGGCGACACCACCGAATATCGCGCCAAACTGATCGGCTCGGATCGGGAGAGCGATATCGCGGTGATCAAGATTGAGCCGCAAGCGCACGCTGACGCCGGTGATGATCGGCAACTCGGACGGCGTGCAGGTGGGCGATTGGGCGGTGGCGATCGGCTCTCCGTTCGGCCTGGAAGCGACCGTGACGGCGGGCATTATCAGCGCCACCGGCCGTGATTTCCCGGGCGCGCAGCAGTTCCAGCGCTTCATTCAGACCGATGCCGCCATCAACCCCGGCAACAGCGGCGGACCGCTGCTCAACATCCGCGGCGAAGTGGTCGGCGTGAACACCATGATCGCGACCCAGAACGGCGGATCGCAGGGCGTCGGATTCGCACTGCCGATCAATATGGTGGCCAAGGTTTACAACGACATCATCCGCGACGGCCGCGTGACTCGCGGTTCCATTGGCGTGAAGTGGGGCAAAGACAAGGCTGACACGCTGATCAGAGCCATGGGCTTCGATCATGGCGTGATCGTCAGCGAAGTGAAGCCGGGTGGACCAGCGGAGAAGGCAGGAATGAAGGTCGACGACATCATCCTGGGCATGAACGGCCAGCCGATGAAAGACGGCGACGATCTGACCGGGCGTGTCGCGGACACTCCGGTCGGCACGCAGGTGACCCTTAACTGTCGACCGCGACGGCAAGAAGATGGACTTCAAGCTGACGATTCAGGATCGCGTGCAGGTGTACGCGGATGAGCCGAGCGTGGTGGGCGTCAAAGCTACTCCGCCGGAAGAACCCGCCAAGCCCGAGCCGACCGCCACGCAGGTGAAGTTCGGGATTTATCCGCGCGCCGTGAGCGAAGAGGAGCGGGAACTGACCCCGGACAAACACGGAGTCACGGTCACGCGCGTCGAGCCGGGCTCTTTCGCCGAAGAGGTCGGCATGCAGGAGCGCGACATCATTATCGCGATCAACCGGCAGGCGGTGACCTCGGTGGACGACATAAAGAAAATCCAGTCGACGCTCAAGCCGGGCGATGCCGTGGCGTTCCGCGTGGTTCGCTCGTCGCCCGCCGCAGGCCCCCGGGGCCGGACTACACAACAGACCGTCACCCGCTTCCTGAGCGGAACGCTGCCGCAAGATTAGCCGCAGGACCACGCCCAAGAGGCGTGGTGTTTTCTGTTAGACTGTTCACTTGCGCCTACTGACTCTTGGTTTTGTGGCTTGGCTGGCCGCCAGGGGGCTTGCTGCACAGGACTCCTCGACGACGCAGAAGAAGACAGCTACCTACAAGAAATCCACGTCCACGGCTAAACGCAAGTCTTTGGTCGCGAAGACGACGCCGCAGCCGGCCGTGCCGGTCGCTAAGCCCGCTTCGGCCGCGAAGCCGGTTTCCACTGCGACGCACCGGCATTCGTCGAAAGCCTCGAAATCCGCCACGACGCGCAAGTACATCCAGCAGCAGCCGACGCCCGATCGCTACCGGGAAATTCAACAGGCGTTGGCCGATAAGGGCTACTTTAGCGGTCCCGTGGACGGAACATGGGGACCCGCGTCGGTGGACGCTCTCAAGCGGTTCCAGCGCGAGCAGAGCCTCACGGACGACGGAAAAATCGGCTCTCTGTCCTTGATTGCGCTGGGTTTGGGTCCGAGGCGCACCGCGCCGGCGGAAACCGCGGCGGGGGATAAATCGCAGGTGCAGCAGCGTTAAAAACACAACATGATTATCGGAGTTCCCAAGGAAGTTAAAGATCACGAGGCGCGTGTGGGTCTGCTGCCCAGCGGAGCCAAGGCGCTGGTGGAAGCAGGCCACACGGTGCTGACGCAGGCCGGTGCGGGGGTCGGCAGCTCGCTCACTGACGAGGAATATCGGCACGCCGGCGCCCAGATCGTGCCGATGGCCGCCGAGCTCTGGTCGAAGAGCGATCTGGTCGTGAAGGTGAAGGAGCCGCAGCCGTCCGAATATCCGTTTCTGCGGCCGGGTCTGGTGCTGTTCACCTACCTGCATCTGGCGCCGCTGCCGGAGCTGACCGACAAGATGCTCGAAACGCGCGTCAATGCGGTGTCGCCTATGAGACCATTCGCGAGGCGGACGGGTCCCTGCCGCTGCTGACGCCTATGAGCGAAGTGGCGGGGCGCATGGCGTCGCAGGTGGGCGCGCAGTATCTGGAAGCTCCCATGGGCGGACGCGGCATTCTGCTGGGTGGCGTGCCAGGCGTGTCGCCGGCGAACGTCGTGATTATCGGCGGCGGCGTGGTGGGACATCACGCCGCGAAGATCGCGGTGGGCTTGGGCGCGCACGTCACCATCATCGACCGGAATCTGGAGCGGCTGCGCGAGCTCGACGACATCTACTCCAGCCAGATCGTGACGCTGGCATCGAACGAATACACCATTCGCGAATCGCTGCGCCTGGCGGACCTGGTGATCGGCGCCGTGCTGATCCCGGGGGCGTCTGCGCCGCGGTTGGTGCGACGCGACATGCTCTCCTCGATGAAGAAGGGCGCGGTGATGGTGGACGTCGCCATCGACCAGGGCGGATGTTTCGAGACCTCGCGCGCGACCACCCACACCGACCCGATTTACTTTCGTGGACGGCGTTCTGCACTACTGCGTATCGAACATGCCGGCCGCGGTTCCGCATACGTCGACGTTCGCGCTGAACAACGCCACGTTCCCGTACCTGATGGAGCTCGCCAATCGCGGCCTGGAGGGCGCTTGCGCGCACAGCCGGGCGATTCGCGAGGGAGTGAACACGTATCGGGGGCACGTGGTTTATCGCGGCGGTCGCGGAGTCGCAGGGGAAGCCTTGGAAAGAGCTTAGCGCGGTGGTCTGACGTTGTTCAGCCTTTGGCGAAATACAAGGACGCGGCGCGTTCCAGCTCGGCCTTGGTCATGATCGGGCCGCGGCCTTCATAACGTCCGATGGACAGCAGGATGTTGCAGATGTCGGCAGGATAGCAGGCGCGCAATTCGGTGCGGCCTTCGCGCAGGCACAGCTTACGCAGATATTCGGCGCTATCGGGTTCGGCTTGAATGCTGCGCGACTGGACCACGCGCGTAAAGATCTGATCGAAGCTCTGGGCATCCACGGCTTCCACGTAAATCTTGTTGTGGATGCGGCGCAGGAAGGCTTCGTCCGCCAGATCGGATGGCTCCAGGTTGGTGGAGAAGACCACCATCAGCTCGAAGGGGATCTGGAATTTCACGCCGTAACGCAGTGTGAGGTAATCGACGCGGCGGTCGAGCGGGACGATCCAGCGGTTCAAAAGATCGCGCGGCGACATGAGTTGGCGGCCGAAGTCGTCGATGATCAGAATGCCGCTGTTGGCTTTCATCTGCAGAGGCGCCGCGTAGATACCGGAGGCTTCGTCGAGACGCAGCTCCAGCATGCTGGGGATCAGCTCGCCGCCCACGACGATACACGGCCGTTTACAGGTGATCCAGCGCGGATCGATGTCCAGGTCGTCGTTCTCGAGCGGTTGATGCACCACCGGGTCATACAGGCTGATGACCTGGTTATCGACTTCCACCGCATAGGGAATGAGGACCGCGTCCTGGTAGACGCGCAGCATCCGTTCGGCCAGGCTGGTTTTTCCGTTGCCGGTGGGCCCGTACACGAAAATCGAGTTCTGGGAAATGATCGCCGGTCCCAGCTGGTCCAGCATGCGGTCCGTCACGATCAGATCGGAAAATGCCTGCCGGAGCATTTTGCGGTCCACTTGAACCCGGGCGGCCTGGACCTTGGTCGCGGCGTGATACTCCTTCAACGAAACCGGGACATGCGCCGGCGTACTGGGAGATCTGGAATCGCTCGCCTGCAAGGTGCTTACCGGCGGCGGAGAGGGTGAAGTTATAGTCGTTGCCGCTCATGCCCTTGATTTCAACCAGTTGCTGGGTCCGCATGTGGCGAAACGCGAGGTCGATGATAGGAACGGAGACACGCAGGGAGCGGCTGAGCCCCGCCAGGCTGCTGTATCCTTCAATCAGCATTCGGCGGAGCACCAGATCGAGCACCAACGATTCGGAGATCCCCAGTTCAGCGAAGTTCTGCGGGACCGCCGGATTGAAATGCCGACCGAACCGGCGCAAAGGTAGCCATCGAGTACCTTCCTCCCTCGCTGTAGATCGGCGGAAACCCGGAAAAACCTTATGCACGCCGCGGACCGTCCTGGCGTCTTTATTATGGTGAGGTTTCTCCGTACTGCTTGGTGCATGTCTGCGGGGTGGTATGCGCAGGCTCCGATTTCGCGGAGCGGCTCTACAAGGAGGGGATAAAGGCCGAACGCGCCGGGGACGCGTTGCACGCGTATCTGTTGTTCGCGACGGGCTGCGGCGCTGGATCCGGCAAACGTCAATTACGCGGCGCATAAGGCTGCGCTGCAAGCGACCGCGGCAATGTCCGCGCACCAGGAGCTGAGGTCGGAATCTGGTGGCGGAATCGAGTCCGGAGGAGGTCGAATCGGCAGTCTCACGGCGCGGGATCTGCTGGAAGCGCGGGAGAGTCTGGTTCCGCCGCGGCTCGCCGGCGCCCCGGGAAAGAAAAGCTTCGATCTGAAGGGAGACGCCCGGGTGATTTTCGAGAAGGTCGCCGAGGCATACGGCCTGCTGGTGGTGTTCGAAGCTGATTATCAATCGCCGCCGTTGTTCACCTTCCGAATCCACGATGTCGACTTTGCAGAAGCTTTCCGCGCGCTCGAAACGGTAGGAAATTCGTTTGTTGTGCCGGTGAATGACCGGCTCGCGCTGGTGGTCCGCGACACGCCTCAGAAAACGTACTGAGCGTTCGCCGACCATGGCTGTCGCGATTCCGATTCCGGAACGAATGTCCGTGCAGGACGCGCAGGAGATTCTGACGGCCGTGCAGCAGACGCTGGACATCCGGCGCATTGTCACCGACCCGGCGCGTCACATGATCTTTCTGCGGGATCAGGCGAGCAAGATCGACGCCGCGCGGCAGATGTTTTACAATCTCTCGCAACTGCGTCCGCAGGTGGAGGTGGACGTTGAGTTTCTCTCGGTCGACAAGACCTCGTCGCTCCAATACGGGCTGTCCCTGCCGACGCAATTCAGTTTGACGAACTTTCAAGGGTCGGTAACGCTTCCAACGGTGCTTCGAACCATCGAGCGGTTGACCGGCGCGGCCACACCGCTCGGTCTGGCGATCACGAATTCCTCGGTCACCGCGATGATGTCGCGCTCCTCTTCGACGACGCTGCTGGATGCGCAGATCGTTTCTCTCGACGGCCAGGCCGCGACGCTGCACGTCGGCAATCGCTATCCGATCATTACCAACCAGTACGTCGGAAACACGGCGGGGAGTACCGGTCAGGTGTTCACACCGCCGCCGACCATAAATTACGAGGATCTGGGGCTGGTGTTGAAGGTGACCGCGTCGCTGCATGGGGGCGAAGTGACGCTCGACCTGGATACCGAGTTCAAGGTGCTGGGCGCGCAGACAGCCGCCGGAATCCCCATCATCGCCAATCGCAAGTACACGGGAAAGGTGCGTTTGAAGGAAGGCGAGTGGGCGGTGGTCGCCGGGCTGGTTCAGGACAGCTCCTCCGACTCGCAGAGCGGAATTCCGGGCCTGTCGCGAATTCCGGTACTGGGACGGCTGCTCAGTCAGAACAAAATCGAAAAGGACTCGTCCGAAGTGTTGCTGGTGCTGAAGCCGCACGCGGTGACTCTGGCGCCATGGGATTCGGTTCCGCGGTCTATCTGGATCGGCACGGAAACCCGGCCGCTCACGTTTTTCTGATCGCGTCCCAGTAGCGCTCGGCGGCTTTTTCAAGACCGTGTTCAGCCGCAATGTGTTGGGCAGCGCGGCGCCCGATCGCAACAGACGTTTCACGGTCTCGCGCGAGCCATGTGATGGTCGTGGAGAGCATCTCCTGCTCCGCTGGACCCAGGTCGATTCGGAGACACGCGTTATCGGGAATGCGAGCGATCTCTTCACCCGCGGTAAAGACCACCGGTTTACCGATTCCCATCATCCGGATGGCGATTCCGGAGCTTTCGCCAGCCGTCGGAAAACGCAGATTGACGCACACATCGGTGGCAGCGGCGTAGCGCCAGAATTCCCGCCCGGGCAAATGACCGACGCGCAGGATGCGAGAGTCGCCGAGCAGGGGCGTAATCGCGCGCTCCAGGTCGGAAGAAGCGAATGCGCCGGCGATCAGCAGGCGAGCGTCGGCACCTTGGTCCCACGCGTGTTGCATTGCCCGCATCAGCAGGGGCACGCGCTTGCTTTCGCGCAGGTGCCCGAAGACCCCTACCAGCAGCGTGCGCGGACCTAGTCCAAGCGTGGCGCGGAAACGCAGCGTGTCGACGAGATCCGGAATCTCCACCGGCGGGACGAAGAAATGCGGGATTTCAAATACGGGCGCCTCGGGCGCCTGGCGCGCAACCATTCGGGCCGCCGCCGGATTGTGCACGATGATCGCCCGCGAGGTGGTCGCGATTCGCTTCAGCATCGGAAAATCGAAGTACCGCGGGTCGGCGGCCGAGCGCGCCCGGTTACTCCACAGTTCGCCTGCCAGACTTCGCATCCACTCTCCGTAGTTGTAGACGAATTCTTCGGAATACCCACACTCATCCAAGGTGCCGAGAAAGAAATGCTGCAGCACCGCGTCGTGCAGCACCGCGATCCCCGGTTGGGTAAGCGCGCGCTCGTAAATCGCCTGATGCAGTTGATTGTTGCCGATGTGGTATACGGCGACGTCTGAGTGCGCAGGCGCGATTTCGACCTCGCCGTGCTTGCGCAAGGCTGCGAGCAGCGCGGCGGCGTAATCGGCGACACCGGTAGGCGCGGGAGGCAGCGGCGCAAAGAATCCGACCTTCAATCTTTTCGCCGGGGCCCAAACAGGGCCGTGCCCACGCGGACGTGTGTCGCGCCTTCCTCGATCGCCGCCTCCAGGTCGTGCGACATGCCCATCGAAAGCTTCGGCAGCCCGTGCTGGCGCGCGAGCGCGGCCAGCCGCCGGAAATACGGCCGGGTCACTTCCGGATCGTCGTTCCACGGAGGCATCGTCATCAGGCCGGTGAGACACAGATTCGGAAAGTCGCGGACCGCATCGATCAAAGCGGGCAAGGCTCCTGCCGCCGCGCCAGCCTTGGATTCCTCTTCCGATAATTTCAGCTCGATCATCACTTCGAGCGAACGCCCCATCTGGTCGAGATGCCGTGCCAGCTTTTCAGAGTCAATGGTTTCGATAACGCTAAAGAGCTCGGCCGCGGTACGAGCCTTGTTCGATTGCAGGTGACCGATCAGATGAAATTCGGCGTCCTTCAGATCGGCTAACTCCGGATATTTCACCTCAAACTCCTGCACATAATTCTCGCCGAAGTGGCGCAATCCGAGTTCATAGGCTTCGCGCGTCACATGCGCCGCGAATTTCTTGGTGACTGCGATGAGTGTGATTTCGGAGCGCTGACGGCCAGCGCGGCTCACTGCGTTCTGTATACGCTCCTCGACTTGTGCCAGACGATCACGAAGCATGCGGTCTTTCTGAAGTATACCCTTGCGTAAACAACACCTCCCGCATTTGTTTGTCGAACTCAGCCTCGGAAAATCGAGCGGCGGCGGCTTGCAAAAGCGGTGAAGGGATTTCGGCCGCTTCGAATGCCTGAATCGCGCGTTCCAGCGAATCCTCGCCGGGGGAATCGTAAAGGAACGCACCCCCGGGAGGCACGATTTCGAGAACGCCTCCGCGGCCGAGCGCGATGACGGCTTTGCCGCTCGCGATGGCTTCGACGGCGGTGATCCCGAAGTCTTCCTCGCCCGGCATCAGGAACGCGCGGCATCGGGCGTAGAGGCGGTGCAGTTCGTCGTCGGAAACACGCCCGCAGAACTCGACGGTCGGCCGGGCGGCCTGGCGCAAACGTCGGAACTCCGGCCCGTCGCCGACCACGCGCAGCTTGCGTCCGGTTCTCGAGAAGAGCCGCACAGCGACGTCGAGGCGCTTGTATGCCACCAGCTCGCTGACGATCAAATAGTAATCTTCAGCAGGCTCGCATCGAAACGACTCGACAGCCACGGGCGGATGGATTACACGCGCGTCGCGCCGGTATGTCTTCCAGATGCGCTTGCGGACGTTGTTGCTGTTAGCGACGAATTCATCCACGCGCGCCGCCGCTGCGAAATCCCACAAGCGAAGGTAGTTGGCGAAGGGCGCTATCACGGCTCGCTTGATTCGCGACCGCGTCCATTCGTGCAGATACGCCGGGTACAGATCCCACAGGTACCGCATCGGCGTGTGGCAATAGCACACATGACGCGTGTTCGATCCGGTGAGCACGCCTTTTGCGGGACCAGATTCACTCGAGATCACCAGATCGTAGTCGCGCAGATCGAAATGTTCAAGCGCGATCGGCATCAGCGGCAGTAGCGACCGGTAAAAGCGCCGCAGCGGATTCAGAAAGGAAGCGGTGACGCGCCGCGAACGGATCAGCGGCGAAACCTTTTCGGGGTCGTAAAACAGCGTGAAAAGATCGGCTTCCGGCAACAGCCGGCAAAGCGCTTCCACCACCTTTTCGCCGCCCCGCATCCCCGTCAGCCAATAATGAACGATCGCGACCCGCATCCGCCTGGTTGCAGTCTAGCATCTGTTAGCCTGAAGGAAAGCATGCTTGGGATTCGAGGGCGCGCGGTGTCCTTGCGCGTCTTATTCCAGATGGCCACAGTGGGCGCGTACACCGGCTTGGTGAAGCTGGTGGGCGCTGCGAAAGTGGTTTTCATGGCGCGCGCGTTCGGAGTGAGTGACGGGCTGGACGCGTATCTCATCGCGTTCTTACTGCCGGCGTTTGTTTGCGATACGCTGGCGGGCTCACTCAACTCGGCGCTGGTCCCGACGTTTATCCAGGTTCGCGAGCTCGAAGGCCCCGCGGCCGCGTTTCGTTTGTATCGAACCGTGCTCGCCGCCGGAGCGGGAATTCTGGTGGTGGCAGGAATGACGCTGGCGGCCTTCGCACCCTGGATCCTCCGTATTCTCGCGTCGAGTTTCGATCCGGCGAAGCTCGCGCTGACGTGTTCACTGTTTTGGGTAATGGTGCCGATTGTGCCGCTCACGGCGTTCGCGGTTACCTGGCGGTCGATGCTTAATACCGAAGGCACGTTCGCGGTCCCGGCGGTGCTTCCGGCTTTAACTCCTCTCTCCTCGATCGTATTCCTCTTACGCTACGGCCACGCCTGGGGCGTGTACTCACTGGCAGCGGGAACGCTGGTGGGCGCCGCGATCGAGGTTACGGTGTTAGCCGTGTTCGCGGTCCGCCACGGATTTCCGGTGATGCCGCGCTGGTGCGGCCGCAGTTGGGCGCTCGACCAGGTTGCGGCGCAATACGGACCGGTGATCGGAGGCGTGCTTCTTCTGGGCGGCGCTCCGCTGATCGATCAGGCGATTGCGGGAATGCTCGCCTCGGGAAGTGTCGCCGCCTTGAATTATGGGACGCGCTTGAGTACGATGCTGGTGGCCGTGGGGCCAACCGCCGTCGCAACTGCGGTTCTGCCTCACTTTTCGCAGCTCACCGTGACCCGCGACTGGGTTCATGTCCGGCATAGCCTCCGGAGCTACGCGGCCGTTATTCTGGCCGTGACCCTGCCTGCGATTGCGCTGCTGTGGATTTTTTCAGGACCTCTGGTCCGGCTGTTCTTCGAGCGCGGCCAATTCACCGGGGCCGATACTCCGCTCGTGATGACGGTTCAGCGCTTTTCGCTCCTGGCGATTCCGCCGGCGATGGTGATGGCCCTGGTACTGCGCATGATCTCGTCGATGAAGGCCAACCGGCTGATCTTGCGGGCGAGCGCACTCTGCGCGGTTCTGAATCTGGCGCTGGACTTGCTGTTGACTCGCTGGATGGGAATCGCCGGGATCACGCTCTCGACAGCACTGGTGCAGATCTGCGGCGTTACATACTTGTGGTTCCGCCTGCATCGCGACCTGGCGCTTCAGGTCGATAAAGAGAGCACACGCACCGGCGGCAGACCGGATTCTCCGCTACCCGAAGAGCCGATCGAAACTCGATAGCGCGCGGTCCGTTGATCACGTCAGCCAGGGTTGTTAGCTTGGCGTTTCCAATCGGCGGGTGAAAAAAACAGGGACGAACCGTGCCGTCCGCTTCCACCACCGCGGAGACCCACGGCGCGTTGCAGCGCGGCGCCTCGGGCTCAGCTAATCCGTGGCGAGCTTTGAAGTGCCGCGCGATACGGCGAAGCTTCTCGGGGTGTTCGAGCACGAATCCGCTGCCGCGCTCCTGTTGAATCAACGTTTCAATCTCAGCCTCCAGCGCTGGAATTTCATCCGCTGCCGGAGCGACCGTGGCCTGCTTCGCGGGCGGCCAGCCATCCGGTCGATGGAATGCCGTCGACCACACATCGGCAGCGACAAACGAAATGGATCGGACTCTAAGTGCCCGCGCCGCAGCCACTGTTTCGCGCAGCTTCGAGAAATTTGCGCGCTGGACCGTGCAGCGCGCGGCCACGGGAAAATCCCCTAGCCCGCGGACGCCGGCCGCCAGCAGATCGAACGCGCCCGCCACGCGCCGGATTGTGTCGTGAACGGCGCGCGGACCATCCAGCGAGACGATCACGTCGTCCACCGACTCCACCATTTGTTGCGCGTAGCGCGAAAGTAGCAGGCCCGTGCTCAATACGGTAGTTCGGATGCCGCGCGAGCGCGCCAATGCGGATAGACGGAAGAGATCGCTGTGCATCAGCGGCTCCCCGCCGGAGAATACCAGCCATTCCACGTTGAGGCTGGCGATATCGGTCAAGTGACGCTCCAGTTCTTGGGTACTGATCTCTTCGGCCGTATCCGTCTTCCAGATGTCGCACATCACGCAGCGGCAATTGCAGCGGCTGTGCGGATAGAGAACCAGAATGGGCAGCGATTCGATCACGTGGTTCACAAGGCGATCTTCTTTCCCGCCAGACGGAGGGTGTGCGGGAGAATCGACGCCGTGGCGCGATACAGTTCGCGCACAGGAGCGTCGATCAGTACTCGTCCGCGGCCCGCGACGCGCAGCCTCTCACAATTCCGGGGCTCACCCAGTCTTTTCGCCAATCGTTCCGAGATGAGCCGAACACGTCCGCCGATCATCACGAGCTCGACCTGCCGCGTATTAAGCAGGGATTCAGCCGGCGTCAGGTTAGTGTCGCGAATCACAGTCAGATCCGCGACGCCGCCCTGCTGGAGGGTGCCCTCGCCTCGCGAGAGACGCAAAACGGCTGCTGCTTCATCTGTGACCATACGATAGAGCCGCGGTGGCGAGATGCGACAATCCTTTCGCGCGAAACGCAGCGCGTCGAGAACATCCCCGCGCGCGGTGATGGCGGAGTCCGTGCCCAAGGCGATCCTGACACCGCTTGAAAAAGCGCCGCGCTTCAGGGTCCGGCCGAGCGTGAAGAGGTTCGAAACAGGACAGACGATCAACGCTGTGCCGCGCTTTCGCAGCAACCGCAAGCCGTCTGCATCGATTCCAACACCGTGTACCAGAACAGCACCTTTGAGTGCGCCCATGTGATTCAACGTGCTAATCTCGTCTCGGCCTGAAGAATCCGTGGCTTCCGCCGCGTGAATAATAAACGGCCACCCGGGAGGAGTGCGGCGATACCGCTGCGACAGATCAGGGCTGAACGCAAGCGAGTGCGCCCAACCGAACTCGCGAACCACGCGAACCGGAAAACGCGCATTGAATATTCTACGCTCGAACGGATTGTGATGACAGACGGTCGTCACCCCACTCACCAGGTTCTTGAGTCCACCCCAATAGAGGCGGACCCTCTTGTCGACGCGTCGATGCTCACGGACGGGTGGTTCATCGGGATGATAAACGTCGTGCGCCCACGCGCTCGCGTTCAGATACGGGCCGTGGCCGAGTCTCGGAAACAGATTGAATTCCAGATGATCGTGTGAATTGATCAGGCCGGGCAGAATCATGTGGCCGCGAAGATCGAGACCGCCCTGCGCCTTGCCAAGTCCGGCGATTCGGCCGCGCGCGAGAGTCACGTCGAGCAGGGCCGCTTTTGATGGCCCCAAAGCGACGCGCGCGCCGGAGAGGATCATTGCCGCACCCATCTCCGGATCCAAGCGGCCGGAGTTTCACGCACTCGTTCGAAGAGTTCGGCCTTGCCCGCCCGCTCATAAACAACGCGCTCCGGCTCTCCCAAGTAGAGATCCCGCGCGCTTTCGAGTACCATCCCCTCCGTGGCTAAATCCTCGAACGAGTAGGGGTAATTTTCGATTTCGTGGACGGTCGCGCCAACCCGAAACGAACGCTTCCAGCCAGCGGCGATCGCCTGGGGATGCAGATCGGCGATGAAGATACTTGCTCTGTGCCGCGCAATCCGGCACAACTCCGTCATCAATCCCCGAACCGGCGAAATGTAGCCGAGCGCCAGCGTACAGAGCACCAGATCGGCCGCTCCGTCGGCAAAAGGCAAACACAACGCGTCGGCTTGAGCGAAGCGGCCAAGCCCGCGCGGAAGCATCTCGAAGGACAAATCGACACCGATGGCGTCGAGCTTCCTGGTCCGCCGTCCGGTTCCGCATGCGACGTCGATGACCAGTTTCCCGCGCGTGTCGCCAGGATC
Source organism: Terriglobia bacterium (assembly GCA_963842485.1). Classification (GTDB taxonomy): domain Bacteria; phylum Acidobacteriota; class Terriglobia; order Bryobacterales; family Bryobacteraceae; genus Palsa-187. The sequence goes on from CAWJHI010000128.1 coordinate 22,252, forward strand.
GAGATTTCGATCAACGAGCGAAACGATCGGATTCGGAGTCTCGTCATACGTGCACGCCCAGTGCCTATAGCCTTCGCACGCGGAAAGAATCATAGGCTCTCCAATCTCGGCTGCTTCAACCGCACAACTTTCTGTGCCCATCGCAATTCGATCGGATTATCGAACGCACCGAAGGCGTAGCGCCAGCTCCCCAGACTCTTGAGCATCACGCGGCCCCAGCGCGGGAGCCGCCAATCCTGGATCGTCGGCCAGCGCGCATTCATGACGGTTTCGAAGCCGTAGATTTTTCGGCGAAGCTCGGGCGGCAGCCAACTCAGCTCGGGATCCTTGCGCATCGCGAAGCGGAACCAGCGGTCGGTGGCCCACTCGTCGGGCGAGGTGGGGAACTCGAAGTTGTCCAATTCGCCGTACATTTCCCCACGGCGCTGGGGAACCGGCACGTAGGTCTGCACGATGATCTCCACGGCCGGATTGATCTTCTTGACCTTGCGCGCGAAGGCGACGGTTTCGTGAAAATCGGATTCAGAATCGCGTGGATCGCCGAAAATCAACGAGAACTCGGGCACGATCCCGACCTGCCGCATGCGCGCCGCGAGCTCCAGAGACTGCTCCGCCGTGATCTGCTTCTTCATTTCGGCGAGCTTCCGGTTTGAACCCGATTCGACTCCAAAGAAAATCATGACGCAGCCCGATTGACGAATCTTGCGGAGCGTATCGTCCGAATACCTCAACACCGTGTCGACGCGAGCCTCACACCACCAGTTCATGACAAGCGGCGTCAGACGATCCGCCAGCTCGCGGGCGTGATCCTCGCGAATGAAAAAATTGTTGTCGTAAAACTGGACCGCGTTCGCTCCATAATCACGCCGGAGCATCTGCACGACTTGCGCCGTGTGCGCGGGCGGTTCCATCTTTTCGCGTGATCCTGAAAATCCGACGACGCCGCAGAAGTTGCACTGATAGGGGCAGCCGATGCTCGCCTGGTGCACCGCCGTTCGCGATCCGAGAAACGACGGCAACAGGTACTTCGCCGGATCCAGACGATGATACGGCATCACCGGAAAATCGCCGGGCGAGCGCATGGGGCGCTCCGGATTGTGCACGTGCAGGCCGAAATCGTCTTTAAAAGAAAGTCCGTGAATTCCGGCAAAGTTTCGACCCCCATCCAGCGCGCTCAGCAGTTCGACGAACGTTTCCTCGCCTTGTCCGCGAATCACGAAATCCACGTAGCTCGCATTCAGCGCGGCATCCGGATAAATCGAAGGAAAGTAGCCGCCCCATACGATCGGCACGTCCGGAAACGCTTGCTTGAACCACCGGCACACTGGCAGCGACGCCTTCATCTGCGGTCCGGGCATCACCGTGACGGCCAGCATGCGCACGGGCTGTTCGCGCATGATGCCCGCTATTGCCGATCGAGGATCGTTTTCCAGATTGCCGTCGACGATGGCATACTCTTCTTTGCCTTCGATCGTGGCCGCGATCGCCAGGATCGACAGTGGATAGCGCCGGTTCTTCGCCCGCGTCGCCCGTGGATTAAAGAAGAGAATCACTTGAAGATTCCCTCCAGCATCCAGAATCGCGACGGCGGCCGCGAGCCATTCCATCGCGCCTTCACGGGCCGCAGGTGCCACGCGAATCCGTACCACGGCTTGTGAACGCGCCATTCCAAGCCGAGTTCGTCCGCCAATGCATCGATCATGGAAACGTCCAGGTATTCGATGCTGCGCACGTGGTCGGACGCGGTACCGTATTGCGCCAGAAACTGCTGATGCCGCTCCCGGCGCATCCTTTCCCCGTGCTCGCGCACGCGATACACAGGCGAATCCAGTACCAAGATGCGGCCGCCCGGGCGAACACAGCGGCGCGCTTCCCGCAACGTTTTCGAATAGTCAGACGAATAATGCAGGGATGCATTGTACATCGCGGCGTCGAAACTCCCGTCTCGAAACGGAAGCTGATCGAACTCGGCATTGAATCGCGGAAAGGATCCGCCTTTTTCTATGTAGTGGCGCGCCGCGCCCAAACCGTCGCGGCCATCAGTCAGAATATCGACCGCGACCGGATGGTGGCCGCGCAGCGCCAGCCGGTACGACATCCATCCGCAGCCTGCGCCGAGATCGAGCAGAGCGAGCGGACGCCCCTTCTCGATCGCCGGCAGGACTCGCTGTTCGAAGTAACGATACGTGCGGCCGCGCATGCGCCATTGCTCCTCCAGCCGCCCGCTCAGGTCGCGATAGGGAAGCGCAAAGTAATACTCCGGGTCGTCCGAGCCCCGGCCCTCGGCGCGGCGGATGCGCAGATAATCCTCGAGAAAACGCTGGCGCTCCACGGCGAGCATCACGCGTCCACCTCGGCGAAAGTATCGCGCAAACCGAGGCGCGCCGCGGCGGCTTCGGCGACCAGTCCACCGGCCTCGCTCTTCAGAAGCTGATCGGCAAACTGATAAAAACGTCGCGAGTGGCGGCCCGAAATACGAACTTCACGATCACTGGATTCATTCCATGACTTGATCCGCACCAGGCGCGGCGCGACGTCGTCGTAATACGGGGTGCCCTTGATCGGATACGAAACGGTGGTCAGAAAAATATCCGGACGGCAAATTTTCACGTGCTCCACGGTCTCCTCGATATCGGCCAGGTCCTCGCCTTCGTAGCCCCACATCAGGAACATGCCGGTTTCGATTCCGTGCAGGCGCAGCACGCGGACCGATTCACGAACCTGATCCACGCGGACGCCCCTCTGCATCGCATCCAGGATTTTTTGCGAGCCGCTCTCGGACCCGATCCACACACGAAAACAGCCCAGTTCGGCGAGGGTCTGCGCCATTTGTGCATTCATGCGATCGGCGCGCGTGATGCATTCGAACGGAATCCGTAAATTGCGCCGCTGCATCTCTTCGGCATATTGCATGACCCAGCCGGGATGGATGGTGAAGACATCGTCCGCCATCCACAGCATTTCAGGCTGATAGCGTTCGACGATCCACGCAACCTCATCCGCCACCGACCCGGGCGACCGCCGGCGATGTGTCTTCCCGTACACCGAGTGGCTGCACCAACGGCAGTGATACGGACACCCGCGCGCCGTAATCACCGAAACCGATCCGCGCCCGTGCCGTTCGCGCCAGGCGGCGAGGTAACGTGGGATGTCGATGCGTTCGCGATCCGGCCAGGGTTGCCGGTCCAGATCCGCGATGAGCGGCGCGGGGGCAGTTCGTACGACGGAGCCGCCGGTTTCGCGATACTGAATTCCGGGAACGCGCGATAGCTCCTCGCGCGCCGCGAACGCGCGCAGCAGCAGCTTCCAGCGAAACTTCGCCTTCGCCGTTCACGATCGCGTCGGCACCCGCGTTCGAGGTATTCTTCCGGATAATTTGGCGGCTCGGGGCCGCCCACCACTACGCGGCATCCACAAGCGCGCGCAGTCGATGAGATCGTCAATGCAGTGCGGCGCGTCATCAGGTTTCCGTAGATGCCGACGACCGAGCGGACGCTCCGTCTCGATCAGCACGCAGCAGCTCCTGGCGCGAGCCGAACGTCGAATCGTAGATTTCGACATCGAATCCGCGCGCCCGCAGGTGCGATGAAAGATAGAGAAGCCCGAGCGGAGCATACGGCTTCATGATCTCGCGCTCCTTGGCGTCTTCGCTCAGGAAATAGCCGTGGGTCAGCAGGAGGTCCATGCCAGCGTGGGCCTCGCGGATAGTTTTTCAAGCTCGTAAACCCGTTCCCAGTCGGGATCGCCGCCGCGAACTTCTTCATGCAGGGCGTCCGGCGAGTTCGCGGTAAAATTCGGTCGAATAGGCGCCGCGAAACATCATGGAGAGATCGTCGCTATCGCGCCAGTTTATCTTTTCACCCAACTCAGAGGCGACACGCTCGTGAAACGCTGGTGCCGGGCAGCGGATAGGAAACTGAAATTCCGATATCATCGGGCGCAGTGTTCGCGCACCATGCGGATGGTCTGCGTCGATGTCGCTCCAGGTTTCACCGGGATAGCCAAACTGGAGGAAGAACCCCGCGCGGATTCCATGACGGCGCAGATTCTCCCGCGCTTCGTAAATCTGTTCGACGCGCGTGCCTTTGTCCATCGCGTCGAGAACTCTTCTGCGAGCCGGATTCCGCGCCCATCCACACTTCCGCGCATCCCGCTCGTCGAAGCGCGCCGACCGTATTGCGCGTCATCAGATCGCAGCGCGACTGCATTTTGAACGGAATCGCTGCGCCGGTTCGTTCCACTGCGTCCGCAAAAGCGCGCGTCCATTGCGGCGAAAGCGCGAAGATATCGTCGGCGAACCAGATGTGATCCGCGCGCAACTCGCGCTTCAAGCGCAGCATTTCGCACGCGACACGCTCCGGCGAGCGGAAATGATAGCTCGACCCGAACACCGGCTTCGCGCACCAGTTGCAGCGATACGGACAGCCGCGGCTCGAGACCAGGTTCAGCGAAAAATATCCGTGCGCCTCATTCCACGCCGCGCCGGTATGCAGCCGACATCGACCAGGTCCCACGCGGCGTCCGGCAGCGAGTCGAGATCGCTGATCGGCGCCCGGTGTCCGGTCCGACGCAAACCTTGGTCGAGATACGCGAGACCGGCGATTCTCTCCCGCGAGCCCTCGCCATGCACGACCATTCGCGCGACGGCCTCGATCGTCCCCTCGACCTCGCCGGTCAACACCATCTCAAAACCAGCCGCGAGATAAGCCAGGGCGCGGTCCGTGGAATCCGACCCATTTACCACAGCCGCGATGCCCGTTTCGCGCGCCGCCGCGCACATCCGGAACGAAAGCTCGCGATTGCGCGTGAGACACATCTTGGTGAGGAAGTTGAAATTATCCTCGATGACCGCAACTACGCGCGGTTGTTCCGCTTGGAGCGCGACGTGGAATGTCCTCTCAGGATCGGACACGAGCGTCACGTCACAAAGCGCGACCGAATAGCCTCGTTCACGCAGCAGTGCCGCCGCGATCAGCGTCTGAAGCGGCGGATACGGCTGCATCTTCCGCGTCTGCTTGCGGTCCGAATAAAGATGGTTCGAATGGGTGAGGAGAATGTCGGCCACGCTTTGCCTCAGCGCTTTACATCAGCACGTCACTGGTTCCGATGATAATCGTTTTGCGTCCACCTTGGGCTTCGGCGGCGAGATCACCTGGTTGACCAGGTCCTTCACCCACAGTTCGACCGGATACTTGTAAAAATCGTGATCCAGGCGCCACCGCGCGGGAAAGCTGATCAGCTCATGCACGGTCTGGTTCAGCCAGCTCTTGTCCCAATTCGCGATGGGCGCGCGATTGAACGCGACTCGAAGATACTCGCGCATGGTCTGCACTTCGCGATGCTTCGCGCCCTTGAGCCACGGCAGCACCGTGTAGCGCGGAAAAAACTCGCACCATCCTTCGAGGGACTTCGGCACGTCGATCCCCAGTTCGAACGCCCGATCCATGACCGGCGCGCCCGGATACGGGGTAAAAATATTGGTCCAAAACTCCGCGCCTGGATGCTTGCGGCAAATATCCATTACCAACTCGATCGACAGCCGCCGGTCTTTCTCAGTCTCGCCGGGGAATCCGAACATCATGTTGAAGGATGGACGAATTCCGGCAGCACTAAGTTTCTCTGCCGCCTGATAAACCGTTTCCACCTTCTGAAAATCTTTGTTCATCAGGTGCATCACCCGCGGCGAACCGCTATCCACTCCTTGCACCACCTGCGACAGCCCACTACGCCGCAGCAGTTTCAACTCATCCACCGAAAGCCGAGTGACCAGATTCGTCGAGGCCTGCACGCTCCAATCGAACTTCACTCCCGTGCGCAAGATTCCTTCGGCGATCGCGAGGGCGCGCTCGCGATCGACCAGGAAATTATCGTCGACCACCCACAGCAGGCTGAGCCTGTAGCGAGTGACCAGATCCGTTGTTTCCTCGGCGACCTGCGCCGCCGGAAGCGCATTCCACTTGCGCCCGTAAACGCCGGCGTTAGTGCAGTATCCGCAATTGTACGGACACGCCAGGCTGGTGATGTACATCGCCCAGCGGCGTCCGCAAATGCGCTGATACGCGTCGAAGTCGGCGAGATGATACGCCATCGGAGGCATTTCTGTAATCGGTTTCAGCGCGCGCGGCGCGTTGAACACCATCCGCCCTTCCTGCTTGTAACCAGCGCCTTCAATCCCTTCGAACGATTCTCGAGCCTCGATGCGGCGCACGATCTCCACCATGGCTTCATCACCCTGGCCCTTGCACACGACGTCGACGTAATCCGCAGCCAACGTCTGATCCGGCAACAAAGACGGATGCCACCCTCCGAGCACGACAGGCAGGTCCGGGTAAAGGCGCTTCGATTCTTTCGCAATCTCGACGGTCTCGCGAATCATCGGCCCGGTGACCAGTGAAACCGCGAGGCACAATGCATCGTCCAGTTCCTCGATGACGCGTTTCTTGAAATTCGGAGTGATGGTGGAGTCGATCAGCCGGACTTGGTACCCCGCGCGCAACAACGGTGTGGCGAGTGAAAGTATCCCGAGCGGCGCCGTCGCTTCGGTACTCGAAAACGCGGGGAAGAAGAAGACGACTTTTTTCGATCGCGAACGCACCGGAACTCCTGCGAATATCTTCTTATAAAGGCGGATGCACGTGATAGAATCATTGTTACCACTGGAATTGCCACCCTCCCCTCGCTGTCAGGAGATGTTTTATCCGCTCGGGTTCCCGCTGGTTGTGTCGAGCAATTCAGAAGCCGCGATACGGGCCGCCCGTAGCGAATGGAATGAGTGGACTCAAATCTTCGACGAGCCTCCGGTAGTGTTGCATTTCGAAATTTCCGCCGGTGATGCGCCCGCATCGCGGGTAACCGAGTTTCACGCGCATGGCCACCTGTTCACTTTCATCGCGGATGCGAAAAACCTGGGAGTCTGCGATACGCAGACGCGCAGCGGAACCGCCTGGCTCACCGGGGCTGTGGCCGCGGACGTACCGTATTTCGGATACCATTTTCTGGAAGCGATGGCGCTGGAGCTGATCGTATCGTTATATATGACACCGTTCCATGCAGCATGCGTTGCGCGTGACGGGCGGGGCGTGCTCCTGTGCGGAGATTCAGGCGCGGGGAAAAGTTCTCTTTCCTACGCATGTGCGCGGCGCGGGTGGAGTTTCTTAAGCGATGACGCGAGTTATCTTCTGCGGCGGCGCGCTGAAGAGAGGCTGATCTTTGGGCATCCACATCGCGTGCGGCTTCGTCCAGATGCGCCGCGTTTTTTCCCCGAGCTCGCATCTTATACTCCCGAGCTGCGCGGCAACGGAAAGATCGGGCTCGATCTGCGAACGCGCGCGCTGCCCGGAATTGCCACGGCGCGGAGCGCGGCGGTCGATCGCATCGTCATTTTGCACCGGACGGCGAGCGGCTCCGCGCGTCTGACTACAGTGGATAAGAGAGCCGCCCGCGCGATCTGCGAGCCGATCTTTTATTGGTGGGACTCGCAGCTTTCCGCCGAGCAGCAGGCCGGGTTCGACACCTTGCTCGAAGGGAGCGAGGTGCTTTCTCTCGAATACTCAGCCCTCGACGCCGCAATCGAGCTGCTGGAACGATGACCCCCGGAGTGCGCGCGATCTTCGATGCCCTTCGCCTCGATCGAAGCCCCCGCACTCTGAGCGGCTTGACCCCGGACGACCTTGCTTTCGCCGATCGCACGCAACTGACGCCTCTACTTTCCCACTTTGATCTTGAAGCGGATGTTCGCTTGCACGTCGAAGGAGCCCTGGCACGCAACGCGCTTCGAGTCGAGCGTGTGGCCGAGGCATATCGTCAAATCGCCCCGGCCTTCGACCACGTGGTGCTCAAAGGGTTCACCCACGTGCCCGATTTTGTCGGCGATCCGCGCCTTCGGGTTCAGTACGACCTGGATCTCTACGTTCCACCCGTGCAGAAGGAGATCGCGCGCGATGCGCTGCTGGGGCTGGGCTACAAGCCGATTGGAGGGATGGAAGGGCTCGCCATGGACCATCTGCCGACGATGGTTCGCAAAACCGGATGGCAATGGCGCGGCGATTATTTCGATCCGGAGTTGCCGCCGGCAGTTGAAGTGCATTTTCGCTTTTGGGACTCGTCGACAGAGCGGCTGCGCGTGGAAGGCCTCGACCAGTTCTGGGACCGGCGCGAAGAAAATCGACTCACGCTGGTGGATCGCTTGGGCTACGCGGCACTGCATCTGACCAGGCATCTGTTGCGTGGGAACGTCAGGCCGTCGCACGTGTGGGAGGTCGCGCGATTCCTCCACGCACACCACGATCAGGATATCTGGAGCCGCTGGCGCGAGTGGCACTCGCCATCGCTGAGGCGTATCGAGGCGGTGGCTTTCCTGCTCGCGAAAGAATGGTTCGCCTGTTCGCTTCCGGATGCCGCTGAAGCCGAAATTGGCGCGCTGCCCGCGCGCGTTCATCGCTGGTTTGAGTGCTACGCCTGGTCTCCCGTCGAGGCGAATTTCAATGCGAATAAGCACGAACTCTGGTTGCACACCAGCTTGCTGGACTCGGCGGGCGACCGCTTCAACATCCTTCGCCGCCGCCTGATTCCAGCGTCAATACCCGGCCCGGTGGATGGCATTCATATCCCAGACGACGAAATGAGTATCACCCGGCGGATGAGGAAGAAAGCGCGCAACGCTGCGTATGCTGCCTCCCGCGCGGCGCATCATCTCCGATTGTTCTTTCCGACCGTGAGCGAAGGCGTCAGGTGGTGGCTGCGCCCATGACCGCGTTCGCGCTGGTCAGGACTCCGCCTGCGGCCGTGAACTCGCGAAGCGTTCTCGCTCCGTCCTCCTCGCGCAGACTGCGCACCGCATCCGTGACCAGTTCCACGCGCTTTCCGGATTTCAGCAAACCGAACGCGGCGAGCTTCACGCAGATCTCGGTCACCACTCCGAAGACGACGTATCGCTCAGCGACCAGCCGGCGCAGCAACCCCACCAAGTTCACGTTCGTGAAGCAATCGAACGTCTGCTTTTCGAGCAGGATCTGCGCAGCGATTCGATCCCACGGCGAGTTGGGCACCACCACGCGATTCTCCATCAGCGTCGCCGTTGGTTTCTGTTGACCCGTCGTACCCGCGACGCAATGGTGTGGATACAAGAGAAATTCCGGGTCATTCTCGCTATGCGCGTCCATCGTGGAGATCACGGTCATCCCGTGCGACGCCGCATAGCGATTCAACGCCGCCACTCGGTCGAGAATCGTCTCCGCGCCCGGCACATAGAGCGCACCTGCCGGGAACAGAAAATCGATCTGTGTGTCAACATCAAAAAAAACCGTTTTCATCGCGCCACTCCCTTGCTAACGCGTTCATACAAACGTTCGAGCTCCGGGCTGACGTTCACCCTCCACGCGTTCGGGCTTTCAAACAGGCTGTGGCATGGAGCCGGAAGTTGCGCCAGGCGTTCCGCCGCTTGTGCGCGTACCTGTTGGGCAGTGGGTAGCAACTCCACCAGACGCCCGTCAATAATCACGGGCCGTAACAGTGCCTCGGCAGGCTCGGATCCCTTCGGACAGGACGGGCACTCGCTCGATCGCGCGAGCACGTCGTGATCCGCATACCGGAAAATCTGCTTCGCGCCGGGCAGGGTGCGCTTGTCCTCGCTGAGTTTAAGCGTGTACCGGCGATGACCTGAGTGTTCCAACTCCACCAGCTTATAGACCACTCCAAGTGCGGGCGCATCGGCCGACGTGGACAGTTCCGTACCGACGCCAAAGCTGTCGATCGGCGCCCCCGCCGCCACCAGCTCGTGGATCTTGTGCTCGGACAGGTCGCCGGTCGCCATGATCTTGGTGTCGGTGAGCCCGGCGTCGTCCAGAATCTCCCGAACCGCGGGAGCAAGCTCCACCAGATTACCGCTATCCAGGCGGACGCCCCACAGTGGACGCCCCAGCTCCGCAGCGCGGCGCGCGCCTTCGATGGTATCGTACGTGTCGATCAGGTACACCGTGCTGTCGCCGAGCAGCCTTTGGAGCTGTGTGAACGCCTCCCGCTCGTGCTTGAACGACATGATCCAGGAATGCGCGCATGTCCCAAACACGGGAACGCCGAAGCACCGGCCGGTTTCGGTGTTGCTGGTCCCGTCACAGCCTCCGATGTAGGCCGCGCGGCCGGCCAGCACGCCGGCGCCGGGCGAATGCGCGCGCCGCGTCCCGAACTCCACCACGCCGCGCCCGCGCGCCGCTTTCACCAGACGTGCGGCCTTGGTCGCGATCATGGTCTGAAACCCAATGGTGGAAAGCAAGTATGTTTCCGGCAGCTGCGCTTCCACAATCGGCGCACGCAGCGTGAGAAACGGCTCGCCCGCGAACAGCGGCGTTCCCTCGGGGACCGCGAAAAGATCGCCCGTGAAACGCAACGCCGCCAGCATTTCGAAAAATGCCCCGCTGGTATGTGCGAAATGGGGCAGCGTCCGTAAATACGAGATTTCTTCCTGCGTGAACCGCAGGTTCAGAAGATAATCCACCGCCTGTTCCAGGCCGGCGGCAAGCATGAAGTTCCGGTTGTGCGGCAGGCGGCGGACGAACAGCTCGAAGGTTGCGCGCTCCGCGGTTTTCCCAGCCTCGAAGTAGCCCGCCGCCATGGTGAGCTGATATAGGTCGGTGATCAACGCACGGCCGGATCCGTCCTCTGGTGACACTACTTCTTCGGCGCCGGCGCCGGTTCCTTGATGTCGGATGCGGCTCCGCGCAGATCCTTCACTGCGTTTTCGTCGAGTTGATATAGCGCCTGCTCGCCTTCACGCCGCGCGATAAAATTGGCGCCGGCTTGCGCGATCTGCACCTTCTCGCTGCGCTTTCCGTCGTTTGAAACCACCGTGATCTCCACCATCGGCGTAGTGAATCCGGTGTCGACGAACTTCGTGGCCGAAAGATCGCGCAGCTTGTCGATGGAAGCCTGGATGCTGGTGGAATCCATCTGCTTTCCGCCGGACATCCACTTGTCGCCGGATTTCTCATAACTCGCGGCCTTGCCGCCGTCCTTGAAGTCGATTCTAGTTGGATCGGAGAAACCGAAGTCGAACAGCTTTTTGTTGCGGAAATCGTCGAGTCCCTTGTCGACGCCCTCGCCCAGATCTTTGGTGACTTTGTGAATGCCTTCAACCACGCTCGATTTCGCAAAGTAATCGTCTTTGGATTTACGAACTTCCAGCGTCTGGGTGCCGGTTGCGTCGGTCACTTTCGCCACCGCGACCGGCGTGGCCGACGCGAACGTGGCCGCAAACTTCTTGGCATCCTCTTCGGACACATTCGTATCCATCTGCGCATCGCGCAGTTTGCGGACCAGCTCCTCCACCTGGAATCCGTCCGCCCGCAGCGGCTTCGGCTTCAGGATCTGCCACTCATTCTGATTGACGCGCCCAAACTCCATATCCTGCTTCTTCGCGTTCAGCTCCACCCGGCTGATCTTGTCCTGGTCGAACGTCATCAGGCGTTTGTCGCGCAGATCCTTGGCGACTTTATCCAGCGTGTCTTTATTGATGCTGGTCATCGTGAACAGACGCGGGTCGCCGTCCACCTTAGCGTAGACCGCGCTCCCCGTTGGAGTCGTGTCGCCGATCAGCAGCTTTGTCGTCTTGCCGTCCTTGGTCGTGAAGGTGACCTCGTCGGCCGGGGGCGCCAGTCCATAGGACGCCAGATCCGTGACATTTTCATCGACGACGCGATCCGCGTTGAGTGTTGCCGCCGAACTGACCACTCCATTGACGGCCGACTGGTCCGCTGCCAGCGGCTTAGGCGCGGTAATGCTCCACTTCCCGGAGTCGTCCTTGCGGACGATCGTGTCCTGGCCGTCTCGCTTCTTAAACTCAACCTGCCGGACAGCGTCCTCTTTGACCGAAAGAATCTTGGTCGCGGTATCCACCGCGGGCTTATTCGCCTTGGCGGCTTCCGACCGGTTCGACCACCACACGGCCGCCCCCAACCCCGCCAGAACCACCACAGCGATCAACAAACGAACAGGCTTCATCCGATTGCCCTTATCGTCTCTTCCACCAGACTCCCACGCCCGCCACAACGATCAGAAGCGGAATGAACACGACGCTTTCGTAGAACACCAGCGACATCTGGCGGGTGGTCAAGTTCAACCGGCGATCCTCCGGCTCCTTTGGACGGATCGAAATCAGGTCTTCGTCCGAGGAAAGCCAGTTCATCATGTTCATCAATAGGTCGCGATTCCCGTTGAACCGCAAGAATCCGTTGGCGATCCATCGCGAAGAGCCCACCGCGACGAAACGCCCGTTGCCGCTCTCTTTTCCCGTGGTGTAGGTGCCCGCCGCGCCGAGCGTCAGTGGCCCCTTCTTGTCGCTGTTCGAAGGCTTGATCTCCGGCGAAGCGAGGTTCATGGTCGCGAAACTGTTGTCCGTGGTCTCGAACAGCTTTTCGACCGTCGTCTTATCGCCATTCTTCGCTTCAAGTGACCGCGCGATCGGAAACAGCGTTGGAGTGTCCTTCATCTCGCGCACAATCGCATGCGATTCATAGCTTGCTACCAGCGGGTACTCCGGAGCCGCGCCGAAAAGCTGGCCGACGCCGCTCGTGTCGATCACCAGGTCCTTGTCGAAGGTCACGCCCCACGTCGCGAGCAAGCTGGTGAAGGCTTGATTCTCATCGACCTCCATGCGCGCAAACTTCAACGGGGGATCCAGCATGATCAGCGCGCGCCCTCCGTTCTCGACGTAGTTCTTGATCGCGTCCACTTCCGGCTGGAGCAGGTCGTGGATCGGCCCCCCGACAATCAGGACGGTGCAGGTGGCCGGGATTTCAGCCTTCTCAATTAACTTCAGCGTGTCGGTCTTGTAGTTGTTCTTCTCGAACATGTCCTTCACGCCGGAATAGCCGTCGCGATCCGTGTCCGTGAGCGCATGCTCACCCGAGCCGAGCGTAAAACATGCGGTGCGTTCGCCGCCCTTCATCGCGCGCACCATCGCTCCCGTGATCTCCTCTTCAGTCAGCGACTTGGCTTCCTGCATCCGGCTTCCGGCAGCAACCTGAATCGTTCCGTAGGTCTTCACGCCGGCAGCAATGGCTGCGGTCTTCTTCTTGTCGACGTCCTCATACTTCACATCGATCTTCGGGGACAGATTCTTGTATCGATCCAGCAGATCGTGCGCGCCCTGGAAGGCCGTGGCCTTGTCCCAGTACGTGATGGTCACCGGCTGCTGAAGGTTCTTGGCGATCTTCAGCGTCTGATCGGAAAGCGTGAATTTCTTGCTCGACGTAGCATCGTAGGTCTTGTCATAGCGGTTGGCGAGAAAATTCAAACCGCTCACCACTGCAACCACGATCAATACGTAAACCAGTGTGTAGGAAATGAACTTGGTCTGACGGGCCCGCATCCAGGAATTGTTCATGTTACGCTCTCCACCTCAGCGACTCCATAGAGCGCGCCGTCAAAAACAGTCCCACAAAAATCACAGAAAGGTAATACACAATGTCCTTGGTGTCCAGCACACCTTTGCCGAAGGAATCGAAATGCTGGAGCACCGACAGATATGAGATCACCCGCTCCGTAACGGAGTTGCCGAATGAGGACGCCCAGTCCAGTACCCACAGCAGCAGGCAGATGGCGAATCCCGCCACGCCCGCCACGATCTGGTTCTTGGTGCAGTTCGAAATGAAGGTCCCGATCGCCAGCAGGCAACCTCCCTGGAGCAGCAAACCGAGATAACCCACGGCGATCGGTTTCCAGTCCGGCTGGCCATAAACAAACAGCACGGAGAGGCTCAGCGCGGAGATCGCGAGCATCGCAGTGTACAACACCATCGCGCCTAACCATTTGCCTAGAATGATTTCCAGGTCGCGCAGAGGCGAGGTGAGCAGCAGCTCGATGGTTCCGGTGCGCTTCTCTTCGGCGAACAGCCGCATGGTGATCATCGGAATCAGGAATAACCCGATCACGCTGATGTTGGAAAACAACGGCCGGACCACGTATTCGTTCAAGTCCATGGGAAAGGACTGGCCCATCATGGCGCTCTCCATGCCACGCCGGACGAAGAACATTACGGCGACATAGAAAAAGTACCCGGCGATCAGCGCGAAAAACGCCATCACGCCGTAGGCGATCGGGGAGCGGAAGTAACTGTTCAATTCCTTTCGCGCGATGGTGAGAGTATTCATTTGGTTTCTCCGGCGGTTTCGGCCACCACGGCCTCTTTATGTTCGCCTTTGGTTTCCTCCGGCGTGGCCGTCAGTTGCAGGAAGATCTCTTCGAGGCTCAGCCCGACCGCATGCAATTCATTCAAGTTCCAACCGGCCTCGACCACGGCGCGCGCCAACCCGGGACGGACGTGGCGTCCCTCCAGGCTTTCGACCATGAAATGCAGTGTGCCGTCGCGCTGTTCCTTGGGAAGCACGCGGCTGACGCCCGCCACCTGCTCCAGGCGCTGTTGTACGGCTCCCGGGTCAGGCGTCCCGTTGGAGGCCGCCACTTCAATCGCCACAGTTTCAGCGCCGCGAAGGCGGCTGGTGAGGTTCGCCACAGTGTCCAGCGCCACCAGCTTTCCCTTCGCGATGATGATGACGCGCTCGCAGGTCTGCTCCACTTCGGGCAGGATGTGCGTCGAAAGAATGATGGTATGCTCGCCGCGCTCGGCCAAGCCCTTGATCAGGTCGCGCGTTTCCAGGATTTGATGCGGATCCAAGCCCGCCGTGGGTTCGTCGAGAATAAGCACATCGGGGTTGTGAATAATCGCCTGGGCCAAGCCAACGCGCTGCCGGTAGCCTTTTGACAGCTTTCCGATCAAGGTCTTACGGACATCGGAGATCGCGCATTTCTCGGAGACTTCCAGGACTCTCCTGATCAGATCAGCCGACGGCACGCCTTTGATCCGGCCCACGAATTCGAGGTATTCGTGCACCTCCATATCCGGGTAGACGGGCGGCGATTCGGGGAGGTACCCGATGCGTTTCTTGACCTCCATGGGTTGCTCAAGCACGTCAAATCCGGCCACCGACGCCGATCCCGAAGTGGGCGGCAGGAAGCAGGTCAGGACCCGCATTGTGGTAGTCTTTCCAGCCCCGTTGGGGCCGAGAAAGCCAACAATCTGACCCTTCGCGACCTCAAAGGAAATGTTGTCGACCGCGATTTTACGGGCGTATCGCTTGGTAAGCCCTTCGACTTTAATCATAGAATTACTCTGGACGAGCTGATGCGCTCTTTGTGAGTGCGAACAACACTACATCATAGTAAGCTGACATCTTACTGTCAATCGAGGCTAGACTTGACCAAGGGGTTCGGAAACGAGTCCGCGTCCTCCGGACTTGCCCGGTGCAGGCACTGAAAGTCCTTCTCGACCAGCACACCTAATGGGCCGCTCGATCCCTGGATACCCACCTGATCGCTTTCGATCCAATGAGTTACATCGGGCAGCGGGAGCGTCACTCTGATCCGCCCGCCCTCGAAAACGGCCGCAACGGCCGTCGCCGGGCTCGCCTCTAGAGTGTAGCTCAGCGTCTGTCCCGGCGCGAATGTGACTGTTTCCTCGACTGTTCCTGTTTCCGCCAGTCGCGCGACTTCGGACTGGCTCACCCGCAGCCGTAACTGATTGCCATGCAACCGAAGTTTCATAAATCCCGATGTACCGTTTCGAGCGTGAACGCCGGCACGCACACCGCCACGTACTCGGCGCCCTTCGGCGTGCTGTAGCGGACCCACTCCCCGCGCCGCGCGACCAACGCTTGGCCCGCGGTCACCTCGATCGTTCCGCTTTCGTGCTCGACTTGCAGCGCGCCGTTCAGAACCACCGTGAATTCATCGAAGTCCGGACGCTGCCCGGGCTCGGACCAACCGGCGGGGCTGTGCATGTGCGCCACGGACGCATGCACGTCGCCGGAGTTGACGTGTCCGACATACTCCTCCACCAGCTTGCCGCCTGGGACAGGAATCCGGGTGGGCTTGTCGATCAGTCTAGGCATGGAAAGTCCAGTATAATAGAAAAGGGCCGGTGACGAGAATCACCGGTCCTTCGATACGAACGGCGTTGACGTTTAGAAGCTGAATCTGGCGCCGAACTCGCCCGAGAACGACTTCGGGATAATCGCGCTCGACGCCGCGATGAAGTTCGTCGGAGTTTCAAATGTCGCCGTGCGGATGTTGGTCCCGTAGCTGGTGCCGAAGTTGGCGCGGTTGGTCAGGTCGAAAGCCTGGAAGAATATCTCCAGCTTCCCGCGCTCTTTGATGTTGAAGAATCGGCCGAAGCGTGCGTCCAGCTGGAAGAAGTCCTCACCACGAATGTTGTCATAGGGGACTTGCTGGCAGGTGTTGGCCGCGATACATGCCAGCAGTTGCCCGTCCGAATAGGCCTTGGTTGCCAGCAGATTCGTCGGATCGCTGTTCAGCACGATGGTGTGCGTGCTTCCCTGTCCGCCGCCGAAACCGAACGTGTCGTTGATGCCCTCGAGGGTCGAGTAGGGACGCCCAGTGGCCCATTGCATGATCGGCGAGGCCGTAATCTTGAACGGCAGGTTGAATACGCCGCTGATGAAAATGCGGTGCGTTTCGTCCGCCGGCGTGGGGCCCAGATCGTGGGGAGCGAACCAGTTCAGCTCATCGGTTGGGCCGTTACCGAACGCCGCCGCCTGCCCATTATAGGCCAAGCCGCGCGAAAGAACGTAACTGGCGTTGATCGTGAAATTCTTCGTCATGCGCTTGCGGTAGGACAAGTTCATCGCGTCGTAGCGGCTGCGCCCGATGGAGTCGTAGTCCTGAATTTCGCCGAGTACCGGCAACCCCGCCGCCGCAAAAGGCGCGTCGGTGTCGCGCACGCCGTTGATCTTCGGGTTGACCACGATCGATTTGCTCTCATGCAGGCCGAGCTCGTGGATGTATTCGGCTTCAATCACCGAATCGCTGGTGATCTGCCAGCTATAGCCGCCATTGAACTGTTCGCTGTACGGATTGCGATAGGTCGGGTCGACCAGTCGGCCGGTCGCGCCGGTCGGCAACTGCGCCCCGCCCGGCAACTGCGGCGGAAGAGGATCGATACCGAACCGGAAATTCTGAAGCAGCTCGCCGCCCGGCAAAGCGGTGGATGTTCCGCTGGTGGTGCCGGGCGCGACACTATTCGTGTATGTCACCGTGGAGAACAAAGAAGCGTTCGCCTGCTGCTCCATGAACAGTGTAATGTTTTGGAAAATCTGGCCGTAGTACAGTCCGTAACCGAAGCGCACCACGTGCTTGCCGCCTCCGGTCAGGTCCCACGCCAAGCCGACGCGCGGACTGAAATCCTTGTTGTCGTTACCCGGCACATGCGACCCGTAGGGACTACCGATCGCTTTCAACTCCTGAAACGCACGTGCGCTGGCCTCCAAATTTCCGCCGGTCAGATTGTAGTCCTTGTCCCAACGCACACCGAGGTTCAAGGTCAAGCGGCGGTTCACTTTCCAGTCGTCCTGGAAATACAAGCCGAACATTTTGTTATGCTCTGCGAAGTACGCGTTTCCTGTGGTGGCCTCCGTAATCGACTGGATCGCCCCCGGGGTCTGCAAACCCTGCGGATATTCCGCCTTGTTGGACAGAATCGTGGACGGGTCGTCGAAGAACGTAAGCACCGGCGTCGGATCGGTGACGAAGAAGCCGCCGACGATGGGCTCCCATAGGTAGTCGAAGCCGAATTTGAGGGAGTGCTTACCCTTATTGATCGCGATATCGTCCTTGAACTGCCATTTCCGCTGATAGCTTTGTTGCGGCACGTTCGGATTCGTTCCCGCCGATAGATCCGGGAACGCCAGGTTCGGCACGAACTGATTGGTGTCGATCAGGTTGTTCCAATACTGGTAGCCGGCCGTGAAGGAATTCACGATATTCGGCGTCAGCACCGAATTCCACGAAGCGTTTGCGATGATCAGCTGGTTGGTCGTGAAGTTGGTCTGCGATCCGTCGCTGGTGGACGTCGCCTGGTCGTTCAATCCTCGATTATTCTGATTGGAGTAGCTGAACGAAACCGTGTTCTTGTCGTTGATGTGATGATCGATGCGGCCGTTATAGCGCCAGTCGAAATACGGCTGGGCGATGGTCTGGACCGGATCCACCGAGAGTCCGTATGGCAGGGTAACCCCGGCCAGCGCCTGCGCATTGGTGTACGACAAACCGAGCGAGTCGATGCTGGTGTTCACCCGCTCGCGCTCAATGGCGAAAAACAGGAACGTCTTGTCCTTCTTCACCGGTCCGCCGATCGATCCGCCGAACTGCTGGCGGCTGAACGGAGCTTTCTGGCCGTTGCCGCCATGGGCGGACTGCTCGAAATAGTTCAGCGTTTCGAAGGCCGAATCCTGATCCTGGAAAAACAAGGAGCCGTGGAAAACGTTGGTGCCGGACTTGGTGATCAGGTTCACCGCCGCGCCTTCGCTGCGGCCATTGGCGGCCGAGAAGCGCTGCGTGGAGATATTGAACTCCTGCACCGCCTCGAGCGGGAGCTGCATTACCGGTCCGCCGACTGTGTTGTCCTTGTCGTCAATGCCGTTGACGGTAACGTTCACATTGCGGCCGCTGGAACCGTTGGTGGCAAACACGCCGATACGCGCCTTGGTCGGATCATAGGACGGCACGGGACGCGCGCCCGGCGCAAGAATCGCCAGGTTTACGAAATCGCGTCCATTCAGCGGAATGTTGTCCACTTCAGTGGGCGTGATCGGCAGGCTGACGTCGGTCTTCTGCAAATCGACCAGCGCCGCGCCGGCCGCTTCCACGGTGATCGTCTCGGCCTGCTGGCTCGGCGAAAGCTGGGCGTCGATCGTCGTGGTGCGCGAGACGAACAACTCTACGTTCTGATAAATGCCGGTGCTAAAACCCCTCACCGATACACGCACTTCGTAATGGCCGGCCGGCAGCAGGTTGAACGAGTACGCGCCGTTCGCACCGCTGGTGTCGGTACGGACCTGCCCGGTCTCTTTGTTGGTAACTTTCACTTCGGCGTTCGGAATCACCGCGCCGGATTTATCGGTGACCACTCCCTGCAGCGTCGCGCTGGCAGTGATCTGAGCCACCAGATTCCCTGTGCTAAGGCAAACCCAACAGCACACGGCGGAAAACAACAAAATGAAACGTTTGAGCATAACCCGACTCCCTTTCTGAAGCTGAATGGACGTTCCCCTGGCAGCCACAAACCCGTTTACTGCCACACTATTACTACCCTTTGGAGTTAGCGTATGCGAATGAAGTTAAATTGTCAACTTACGGTTACGAAAGAAGCCAGCACAAAGAGGAAGGCTTATTCATACCGTATGGCCTCAACCGGAGCGATGCGCGTGGCGCTCCGGGCCGGATAGATGGTAGCGATCAGGCTCACCGCCAGGGCCGCCGCGGCGATCCAGAGCCCGTCCAGCCACCGCGCATCGAACGGAACATACGCCAAAGAATAGACTTGTTCGTCGAGCGGCAACCATCGATAGCGGTCCGCGAGGTGACATAACGTATACCCCACCACCAGTCCGATGGTGGTGCCGACTGCGCCAATCAGCGCGCCCTCAAAGACAAAAATATTACGAATTTGTTTCGCACGGGCGCCCATCGACATCAGAATCGCGATATCGCGATGCTTCTCCATCACCATCATGACCAGCGTGATGAGAATGTTCAGAGCCGCCACGATCTGGATCAGGCCGATGGTGATGACGGTCACGATCCGCTCCATTTTCAATGCATTGAAGATTTCCCGGTTCTGTTCCTGCCAGGTGATGGCGTCGAGCTTCGGCCCGATCACCTTTTCGGCTTCGCGCTCCACCTCACCCGACTTGTACACGTCGTCCAGCCGGAGCTCAATGCTGTTGACGACGTCGTCGAGCCCAAACACTTTCTGGGTGATGGCCAGCGAGGTAAACGCCCAGGTATTGTCGACGTCGAAGAAGCCGGTTTCGAAGATGCCCGCGACCAGGAATCGCTGATGGCCCGGCACCATGCCGAAGGGCGTCAGTTTGCCGTTGGGAATGATCAACTCCAGCGGTTTGTTCACCACCGCTCCGGTGTATTGGGCCAGCCGCGCTCCCAGAACGATCCCGGGGAGGCCGGTGGTGTCGCGCAGCCCGTCCACCGAACCCGACTTCAGATTGCGGACCAGCGCATCGGGCAGCGGGACACCCGGGTCGAGAGAAACACCTTTGATGATGATGCCGGTGCTGCGCGCGGGACCGCTGATATAGGCGGGATCGTAGAGTCCTGGCGTTGCGCTGGTGACGTGCGGCAGCCTGGCGAGCTTGGCCGCAATCCCCTCCCAGCCTTCGATCCCCTCCGCCGGTTCCTTCTCCTGGATCGAGACGGCGGCGGTCGCCCGCAACAGGTTCCTCTGAAGCGAACTGCTGAACCCGTTCGTGATCGCCACGGCGATCACCAGGGCCATGACGCCCGCGGCCACGCCGATCACGGAAATCACGGTGATGACGGAGATCACCACCTGTTTCCGTTTGGCACGAAGATACCGGCGCGCTACGAAAAACTCGAACATTCGGGGTTAGGGCTCGTGGTCTAAACGGCGAAGGCGGTCCGCGATTCCGACCTCGCCCTCCGGCCGAAGCAGCGGGAACAGGATGACGTCGCGAATCGATTTAGAATTGGTTAAGAGCATCGTCAAACGGTCGATGCCGATTCCTTCGCCGCCCGTGGGCGGCATGCCGTAGGACATGGCGCGCAGATAGTCCTGGTCCATCTGGTGCGCTTCTTCATCTCCTGCTTCGCGCATCGCGAGCTGCATCTCAAAGCGCCGGCGCTGCTCCTGCGGGTCGTTCAACTCGGTGTACGCATTCCCGATCTCCATGCCGGCTGCGTAAATCTCGAAGCGGTCGACGAACGCGGGATCGCTTTCGTTGTTTTTCGAAAGCGGCGACACTTCCACCGGATACTCGTAAATCATGGTCGGCTGCATCAGCGTGGGCTCGATTTTCTCGAACGCTTCCACCAGCGCATGGCCCCTCAAGGAAGCATCGCCCACCGCTTCCCGCATGGTCATCCTGCGCACGTTGCCGAAGTCGAGCTTTTCGCCTTGGTATTCGACCACAGCCGAGCCGCTGGCATCGATTGCAGCTTGCTTCAGCAGCTCCGCCGAGAGATCCATCAGGCCCTGGTAGTCCGTGTAGGCTTGGTAAAACTCCAGCATGGTGAATTCGGGGTTGTGCTGCGTCGAAACGCCTTCGTTCCGAAAATTGCGGTTGATTTCGTAGACCCGTTCCATCCCGCCGACGATCAGCCGTTTCAAATACAGCTCCGGCGCGATGCGCAGATACAGATCCATGTCGAGCGTATTATGATGCGTCACAAAAGGACGGGCGGTGGCGCCACCGTAGAGCGGCTGCATCATGGGCGTTTCGACTTCGACGAACCCGTGCGCTTCAAGCTGGCGGCGGAACGAAGCGATGATGCGCGCGCGAGTGACGAAAATCCGCTGCGATTCGGGATTGGCGATCAGGTCGAGGTAGCGCTGGCGATAGCGGATTTCGACGTCCTCCAGTCCATGCCACTTTTCGGGCAAGGTCAGCAGGATTTTGGATAGAAACGTGATGTTCTCGGCGTGGACGCTGAGTTCGCCGGTGCGGGTGCGGAACAGGTAACCGTCGATGCCGACGATATCGCCCAAATCCAGCATCTCGTACAGCTTGTATTCGTTCGGAGAAACCGCGTCCTGGCGGATGTAGATTTGCAGTTTCTCGCCGGATTGCGACAGGTGCATGAATCCGGCCTTACCCATCCGGCGAATGGTCAGGATGCGGCCGGCGATGCGGACGTGCGGCTTATCGCCCAACTCCTCCGCGGATTTCGCGCTGTAACCGGCGAGAATCCCGGGGATGGTATGAGTGAAATCGAACTTCTGCCCGTAGGGGCGGAATCCGAGCGCCGCGATGTCGGCGGTGCGGCGCACGCGCTGTTCGAAAAGATCGTCTTCAAGGGACATGTGGGACTCTTCAGCTTAGCGCCGGACACCACCCTAGCGGCGGACAATTACTTCACGCAGATGATCGCGCGTGAGGAAAAACTTCACCGACTCGAAATCCTGAAAAAGCTTTTCGAGACTCCGGTTGTTGAAGAACTGCGCCGGCTTTCGCTTGCCCCGCGGAACCAGCAGGATAGTGCGATGGTCCGAAATCCGGTAGGAGTATGTAGGAATCGTATCTACGCGCTCTTCGGTGTGAAAGAACGCGAGCAGGCTGGAGCCTGGACGCAACATGCGATGGAGCTTTTGCACTACCGTCTGCAACAGCGGCCCGTTTACGAACTGAAGCGTATCCCACACCAGAATGCCATCGAACTGCCCATCCGGGAAATTCAACACCGTCTCGAGAAATTTGCCGCACTTTAACGGATTGGCCTGATTCTCGTAAAAGTCGCCGTCGCCGAAACACTGATCCAACTGGTGGACGAAGTCGTCCGAATACAAGCGATGTCCGTAGTTGGTCAGGAAACTGATGGTGGCCTGACTGGCTCCGGCTAAGTCCAGGATGGACAAGCCGGGGCGCTCTTCCAGGGACGAGCAAAACTGGTCGAGGCCGTGACTGTGCCGGGTCTCCAACGATTTTTCACCTGGCAGCCGTCATGTTGCGAGCGGCTTGCCGGAGCAGCGGATTAGCGCTTGTGATCGCCAGCTCCTGCGGCCATGGCCGGGGAATTCGACGCGGGGGCGGACGCCACAGGTTGCGGTTTGGGCGCCGGCTGCGCCGTGGGGCGAGGCGCTTCCGCGCGCACGATGTCGATGTTGCCTTTAAAATAAGCCCCATCCTCGATCACGATGCGCGCCGTCCGGATGTCGCCCACCAGCTTGGCTTCCTTCCGGATGTCGATTTTGTCGGTGGTCTCGACGTTGCCGTGAATGGTCCCTATTACGACGATCTCGCGCGCTTTCACGCTCGCGTTCACCTTTCCATTCGGGCCCACGGTGAGCCGGTGCTCTTGCAACTCGACCGTTCCTTCCACTTCGCCATCGATGGTCAGGTCCTCACGGCTAAAGATCTGTCCCTTCACGATGACGGATTTGCCTAGCACGGCCTGTCCACCGCGATGTGCCTCGAAATGCGCCTCGCCTGTGCTGCTGCGTCCTGGGAGTGTAGACATCGGAATTCCCTCCTTGGCCAGCTCGGACGAGGTCGGCGGGGCCGAAGCCGGCTTGAATGTATTTTGCTCTTCTTCCTTGCGGCGGTTCCACATGTGGAGCGCCTCCCTTCCGGTAAATCAATCGAGCGCCGCGAGGCCCTCCGACGCGGCAACGCGACCGCTCATCTATACTACTACGGCTCCAGCCGCATCAGGCGGCTGAGTTCAAGTGAGCCTTCTAAGATACGGCACCAGTCCGAATCGTTTCACCGAAGTTTGTATTGGATCGATACAGCGGCCATCGTCTACAATCGAGGTGCACCTTCTCGAAACTCATGTTCGATTCACTAGGAGGCTCGGCGAAGATGTCTTCCTTAGCGCAAACCGGAGCGCCCGCACCCGACCAGCTGTGCATCAACACGATTCGAACGCTGGCGATGGATGCAGTCCAGCAGGCCAATTCGGGTCATCCGGGCACTGCGATGGCGATGGCTCCGGTGATCTACACGCTGTGGCAGGAATTTCTGCGCTTCGACCCCGATGATCCCATCTGGCCAAACCGCGACCGCTTCGTGTTATCGATCGGCCACGCTTCCATGCTGCTCTATTCGGCGCTGCATCTGGCGCGCGTCAAAGCGGTGAACCCGGCCTACGAACAGTTAGGCGAGCTCACAGTGACGCTCGACGACATCAAGCATTTCCGCCAGCTCGACAGCAAGTGCCCCGGGCATCCCGAATACCGCTGGACGTCGGGAATCGAGACGACCACCGGTCCGTTGGGACAAGGCGTGGCGACCAGCGTTGGGATGGCGATCGGCGAGCGGTGGATGTCGAATTATTTCAACCGCCCCGGCTTTGAAATGATCGACTACGACGTCTACGCGCTGTGCGGCGACGGCTGCATGATGGAAGGGGTGAGTGGCGAAGCTGCATCGCTTGCGGGTCATTTGCGGCTGAACAATCTTTGCTGGATTTACGACAACAACAAGATCACCATTGAAGGCAATACGGCGCTGACCTTGAGCGAAGACGTCGCCACACGCTTCATCGCATACGGCTGGAACGTCACGCGCGTCGGCGACGCGAACGATCTGGCAATGCTCGCACGCGCCTTTGAGACCTTCAAGAAATCAGCGGACCGGCCAACGTTGATCATCGTCGACAGTCACATTGCCTTCGGCTCTCCGCACAAACAGGATACCAGTGCGGCCCATGGCGAGCCGCTGGGTGAAGAAGAGATCCGGCTCACCAAGCGCCGCTACGGGTGGCCCGAGGACGCCAAGTTCCTGGTGCCTACTGGAGTCTATGAAAGCTTCGACCAGAAACTCGGCGTGCGCGGCCGCGGAATGCGCGCCGCGTGGATGGAGAAATTCCAGGCGTACAAAGCGAACCATCCGGAGCTGGCCGATCATTTATTTCGTATGCAGCACCGCCAACTCCCCGACAGCTGGGAAGATTCTCTGCCAGTGTTTCCGGCGGATGCGAAGGGGCTCGCGGGGCGCGATTCTTCAGCCAAAGTGCTGAACGTGGTGGCGCAAAAGGTCCCCTGGCTGATGGGCGGATCGGCGGATTTGTCGCCCTCCACCAAGACGCGCCTGACGTTCGACGGCGCCGGTGACTTCGAGGCCGGGCACTACAACGGACGCAATTTACATTTCGGAATCCGCGAGCACGCCATGGGCTCGATTCTGAACGGCCTGGCGCTGACCAAGATCCGTCCTTTCGGGTCTGGATTCCTGATCTTCAGCGACTACGCGCGCGGGCCCATTCGTCTTTCGGCATTGATGGAACTGCCGGTGATTCACATCTTCACACACGACTCGATCGGCGTCGGCGAAGACGGGCCTACGCACCAGCCGGTGGAGCAGCTGGTCTCCCTGCGCGCGATTCCGGGCCTGATCGTCATCCGGCCCGCCGACGCGAATGAGGTAAGAGAAGCGTGGCGGCTGATCATGGGGCTGAGGCATGAGCCGGTAGCGCTGATCCTGTCGCGCCAAAACTGCCCGACAGTGGATCGAACGAAATTCGCGGCGGCGGCGGGGCTCGCGCAAGGCGCTTACATTCTTGGCGATGCGCCGGGCGGAGACCCGGAAGTGATTCTGATCGGCACCGGTAGCGAGGTCGGCTTGTGCGTGGACGCTTATGAAACCTTGCTTGCGCAGGGAATCCGGGCGCGCGTGGTCAGCATGCCGTCGTGGGAATTGTTCGATCACCAGCCGCAAGAGTATCGCGATAACGTGCTTCCACCGGGCCTCATGGCTCGCGTCTCCGTCGAGCAGGCCTCGACCATGGGCTGGAGCCGGTACGCTCATTCGAACATCGGAATGACCACCTTCGGAGCGTCCGCGCCTTTGAAAGAATTGCAGAGGAAATTCGGATTCACGCCGGACGCGGTGGCGGCGGCGGCCAAGAGTGAAATCGAGAGGAGCAAATCATGAATCCCTTGCAGAAGCTGGCCGGTTACGGGCAATCGATATGGTTCGATTATATCCGCCGCAACCTGATCACCAGCGGCGAACTGGCGCGGTTGATCGCGGACGATGGCCTCACGGGCATGACCTCCAATCCGTCGATTTTCGAGAAGGCCATCACGGGCAGCACCGATTACGCGGGTTCGCTGGCTGACCTGCAAAAACAACCGGGGCTCGATGCCATGACCATGTATGAGCGGCTGGCGATTCCGGATATCCAGGCGGCGGCCGACGCGTTCCGCCCGGCGTATGAGAAAACCGGGTTTCGCGACGGCTACGTGAGCCTGGAGGTTTCTCCGTTTCTGGCGCACGACACCGAGGGTACGATCGAGCAGGCACGGCGGCTGTGGAAAACGGTGGGGCGCGAAAACGTGATGATCAAGGTCCCCGGCACGGCGGAAGGCCTTCCCGCTATTGAGCAGTTGCTGAGCGAAGGCATCAACATCAACATCACGCTGCTGTTTTCTCAGGATGTTTACGAAAAAGTCGCGCTCGCGTATCTTTCAGGACTGGAAAAACGCTCGGGCGATCTGAAAAAAATGGCCAGCGTGGCCAGCTTTTTCGTGAGCCGCATCGACAGCCTAGTTGACTCCATTGTGAAAGCCAAACTGAAGACGGTCCCTTCGGCATCCGAGCGCGCGCTGCTGGAGAGCCTGATGGGTAAAGTCGCAATCGCCAACGCTAAGCTGGCCTATCAGCGTTACAAGAGTCTGTTTCATGGACCGCGGTGGGACGCTCTGGCAGCCCGCGGCGCGCACCCGCAACGGCTGCTGTGGGCGAGCACCAGCACTAAAGATCCTACCTATCGCGACGTGATGTACATCGAGGAGCTGATCGGCCCCGACACGGTGAATACGATTCCGCCGTCGACGTTCGACGCGTTTCGCGATCACGGCAAGCCGCGCGCGAGCCTGGAAGACGACGTGGTCGCCGCGCACGACACCATGGAAACGCTCGCGAAGGCGGGCATTTCGATGGCGGCTGTCACCGCGGAACTGCTCAAACAAGCCGTGAAATTGTTCGCCGAGGCGTTCGACAAACTGCTGAATGCGGTGGACACGAAATGCAAAGTCGCCATTGGAACGGCGGTCGATACGCAGACATACTCGCTTCCCGCGGATCTTTCGAAGCTAGTCGACGAGGCAGTGGAGGAGTGGCAGATCACAGGAAAAGTCCGCCGTCTGTGGGAGCGCGACGCGTCGCTATGGACCCGCTCGGATGAGGGCCAATGGCTGGGCTGGCTCGGGATTACGGAAGATCAGCTGGCTCAAAAAGCGCATCTGGAAAATCTCGCGGCGGAGATCAGACAGGCGCGATTCAAGCATGCGCTGCTGCTCGGCATGGGCGGCTCCAGCCTGTGTCCGGAGGTGCTAAGAAAATCTTTTGGAAAGATCGACGGACACCCGGAGCTCCATGTCCTGGATTCGACCGATCCCGCGCAAGTAAAGGCGTTTGAGAATCAGATCGATCTGGCGAACACGATTTTCATCGTGTCGAGCAAATCCGGATCGACGCTGGAGCCGAATATTTTCAAACAGTATTTCTTCGAGCGCGTGAAGCAGACCGTCGGCGCCGAAAAGGCCGGGAGCCGCTTCATCGCCATCACCGATCCCCGCTCGAAGCTGGAGAGCGTCGCTACCGGCGACGGATTCCGGCACATTTTCCACGGTGTTCCAAGCATAGGCGGCCGCTACTCCGCGCTCTCGGATTTCGGTATGATCCCGGCCGCGATCATGGGGATTGACGCACCCGCGTTTCTCGATCGCGCGGACGTGATGGCGATCTCCTGCTCGCATTGCGTTCCGATTCAGAAGAACCCTGGCGTTATGCTCGGGTTGATTCTTGGCGTCCTTGGAAAGAACGGCCGCGATAAAGTGACGTTCGTCACTTCGCCTGGAATCTCCGACCTCGGCGCGTGGCTCGAACAGTTGATCGCGGAATCGACGGGGAAGGACGGGAAAGGACTGATTCCCGTGGATCGTGAGCCGGTAGCCGCGCCCGAAGCTTACGGAAACGATCGCATGTTCGCGTATTTGCGTCTGCAATCGGCGCCTGACCAGTCGCAGGATCGCGCCGTGGACGTTTTGGCGAAGGCCGGGCACCCTGTAATCCGCATCGAGGTTTCGGAAACGCTGAATCTCGGCCAGGAATTTTTTCGGTGGGAGATCGCCACTGCGGTCGCCGGATCGATTCTGGGAATCAATGCGTTCAACCAGCCGGACGTCGAGGCGAGTAAGATCGCCACCAAGAAGTTGACTTCGCAGTATGAGTCCACCGGTTCGCTGCCGCTCGAAAAACCGTTCTTCAGCGCCGGCGGAATCAGTCTATTCTCCGACGATGCGAATGTGGCTGCGCTCGGATCCAATGCGTCGCTGGCGGGTTATCTGCGTGCCCATTTGAACCGCCTCGGCGCGGGTGATTATTTCGCGCTGCTCGCATACGTTCAGATGAATCAGGCGCACGATGAGATCTTGCAGCAGATTCGCACCGCGGCGCGCGATCGCAAACGGGTCGCGACATGCCTGGGATTCGGGCCGCGGTTCCTTCACTCGACGGGTCAGGATTATAAGGGCGGACCGAACAGCGGCGTGTTTTTACAAGTGACCTGCGATGACGCGGTGAACCTCCCGGTGCCTGGGCAGAAATACACGTTCGGCGTCGTAAAAGCCGCGCAGGCACGCGGCGATTTTGAAGTGCTGGCGGAACGCAAGCGTCGCGCGCTGCGTGTCCATTTGTACGATCCGGCGGCCGGGCTTGAAGCCTTGCGCGCCGCCGTACTGGAAGCACTGGGATAATAGGAGACCAATGGCAATCGAGACTCAACACGGCGCCCATCGCGGCGACCCCTGCGCAATGGTGATCTTCGGCGCCGCGGGCGATCTGACCAAACGCAAGCTGCTTCCCGCGCTCTACAACCTGGCGAAAGAGCATCTGCTCGCTAAGGAATTTGCGCTGATCGGATTCGGCCGCGGTGACAGCAGCACGGAGGAGTTTCGCAACAAGCTGAGCAATGAGATCAAGCAGTTCGCCACCACCGAAGTGGACCCCGACCTGTGGCACTGGTTTTCCGAGCGCATATATTACGTCCAGGGCGATTTCGGCGATCCCCAGGCGTTCGCGCGTCTAAAGCAGCAAGTGGACGCTGTCGAACGCGACCACGGAACCAAAAACTGTCTGTACTATCTGGCCACCGCTCCGCAATATTTTTCCACCATCGTGCAGCAGTTGGGCGCTGCCCAGATGACCGACGAAAAAGACGGCTGGCGGCGCGTCATCATTGAAAAGCCGTTCGGACGCGACTATGAATCCGCCAATCGGCTGAATCGCGAGATCCGCGAAGCCCTGAGCGAAAAGCAGATCTACCGCATCGACCACTACTTAGGAAAAGAAACAGTCCAGAACATCATGGTGTTCCGGTTCTCGAACGGAATCTTCGAGCCGATCTGGAACCGCCGCTACATCGACCACATTCAGATCACCGTGGCGGAAACAGTGGGCGTCGAGGGGCGCGGCGGCTACTACGAAAGCTCCGGGACGCTGCGCGACATGGTGCCGAATCATATCTTCCAGCTCATCTCGCTGACGGCGATGGAACCACCCATCTCGTTCGACGCCGACGTGGTGCGCGACGAGCAGGCCAAGATCCTGAAAGCGATTCCGCCCATGGCGCCCGAAGAAGTGTTGACTCGAACGGTGCGCGGCCAGTACGGCGACGGCTACTGCGGGTCTGAACATCTGTCCGCCTACCGGGCTGAGCCGAACGTGTCGCCCACCTCGCGAGTAGAAACCTGCGTCGCGCTGAAGCTGTTCATCGATAACTGGCGCTGGGCCGACGTGCCGTTTTACATCCGCACCGGCAAGCGCATGCCGAAGCGCGCTACGGAGATCACCATCCAATTCAAGCGCGCCCCGTTTCTGCTGTTCCGCAAAACGACGGTGGAGGCGTTGACTCCAAACCGCCTCGTGCTGGCTCTGCAACCCGATGAAGGCATTGCGCTCAGCTTCGGCGCGAAGATTCCCGGCCCGTTGGTGCGCATCGGCCCGGTGAAAATGGATTTTCAATATAAGGATTACTTCGGCACCACTCCCAGCACCGGGTATGAGCGGCTGCTGTACGACTGCATGCTCGGCGATGCGACGCTGTTCCAGCGATCCGACATGGTGGAAACGGCGTGGAGCGTCGTGGCTCCCATTCAAGACGTGTGGGACGCGCTGCCGCCGCGCAAATTCCCCAACTATGCCGCCGGCACTTGGGGTCCGGAAGAGGCTGATGAACTGCTTACGCGAGATCAACGGCACTGGACCGTCAGCGAATAAGGGCTAGTGGCCCATCTGTCGCTGAGGGTTGGTTCGCACGCCGCGCGACCGTTTGCCGACGAGTCTGTGTGGAAAACGACCGTCGACCACTTGCTTCCGTCGCGGCTCGCTGTCGTCTCTCTGAAATATGAGCAACTCAACCGAGCCGCGACGGCCACGGCGCGGTCATCCTCACGTTTTCGCCGCGACATGCGGCTAAGCCTCGTACTTTTCAAACTCGAGCTGCTCGCCCGCTGCGGTGCCCGTCGCCTCAATAGTTCCGGCCGGCAGTTCCAGGACCGAATGCGCCCGCAAACTGAGCGAGATACGTCCTCGGACCATGTTCGGCCGTATCTTCAAAACCTTCTTGTGGCGGTTCAGGAACAGCACATCGATCGGAAACTTCATACCGAACGTATGGACGCCTTCCGATGGCGCGATCCACAGTCCTTGGCCAGGGTCCAGCCGGGTATGCTTCAACAGCCCCGTGCGGCGCTTCGCGCTGGTGTCGGCGATATCGGCGCTATCCGCCAGAATGCGCCCCTTCGAGTTGGTAATTCGCAGCTTCAACAATCTACAATTGAAGCATGGAGCAAGCAAGCGTGGAAAAGGCAACCTTTGGAGCCGGCTGCTTCTGGGGCGTCGAAGCCGCCTTTCGCCGCCTGGCGGGTGTGAAGTCGACGCAAGTCGGTTACATGGGCGGGTCGCTCGAAAAACCCGTCGTATCAGGCGGTGTGCACGGATCGAACCGGGCACGCCGAGGTGGTGGAAGTGACCTACGACCCCGAGGTCATCAGCTATCATGACGTCCTGCGCGTGTTCTGGGAAAATCACGATCCGACCACCAAGAACCGCCAGGGGCCGGACGTAGGCACGCAATACCGGTCCGTGATTTTCTTCCACAGCCCGGAGCAGGAGGAGGAAGCTAGCGCTTCTCGCGACGCGATCCAGCCCTTTATCAAGAAGCCCATCGTGACCGAAATCGTGCCCGCTTCCAATTTCTGGCGCGCCGAAGAATACCATCAGCAATACCTTGAAAAGCGCGGCCTGTCGCACTGTGGATTCTAGACGAAGCCCGGCGGCGTACTTGAGCGCACCGGGATTCGACGCCAGAAATCGCCACAGCCAGCCGCCCGTGAGATTGGTCTTCAGTGCCTCCGCGAACTGGACGGGAGAAAGCAGCTTGATGATTTCCAGGCGCTGGTCCCACTTGCGATCGTCCCAACCGGCGATGCGCCGATTGATCCGGTGCGCCAGACGAAGATCCGCGCCGTACCGCTGGCGCCAGCGCTTCTCAAACTCGGCAAGAGCCGGGCGCGACGTATCGCCGCGCTCCAGAGCGTCCGCGGCAACGTCGCCCGCCATGCGCCCGGCGTAGATCGCCCAACGGATCCCTTCGCCGAGAAGACTCGAAGCATGCCCCGCCGCGTCCCCTGCTCCAAGAATCCCATCGCCCACATGGGCCTGCGCAAACTGTTCCGACGGGATCAGACCCGTGTGATGCTCCACAGGCTGAGCGTCCTTCAGGCTCGGCTGTGAGGACACGAAGCGGTCGAGATATTCATCCGGTTTCGCGGAAGAATCCGGATGGATGACGCCCACTCCCGCGCGAACGCGGTGACGCCCCCACGGAAATACCCACGCATATCCCGATGGCGCGATCTCGCTTCCAACCGCGATGACCGCTTCACCCTGGTCCCACTGCGGCGCAAACAGATCGTACTCGGAACCGACGCCGAAGCGGCGGAACCCGGGATTCAGTCCAGCCTGCTTCATCAGCGTGGACCGATAGCCGGTCGCGTCGATCAGCAAGCGGCAGGGAAGGTCAGCGTCGCGGGTACGGACTCCGGTAACGGAACCGCCTTCAAGAATCGGCGAAACGGCTGCGGACGCCAGCCTGATTCGAGCCCCGGCCGTGATGGCCCGCTCAGCCAGAAACTGAAACACGCCGCGAACATCGATCACACATAGCGCCGGCTTCGAATACTCGAACACTGCGGCGTTGTTCGGAGAAACGAAGCGAACGCGCGAGATCGGATGGTACCAGTGGCTCGGAATGCCCAGCGCGTCCAATTCGTCGATAAAACTGCCCCCGCTGGTGCGGATCGGCGACCCGATTTCATGACTCTGCTCGAGGACCAACACGGAATGCCCGCGCCGCGCCAGAGTCTCGGCTGCGGACAGGCCCGCGGGACCTGCGCCGGCAATAATAGCGTCAATAGCGTCCTGGGGCGTCACTTTTGTCGGGTCGCGATATCGCTTTATCGTACCAGATGGTTTGTGTTATCCTGCTGTTTTCTTAACAGCTTGGATGGGCTTCAGCGGTTTTAGCGGTGGGCGCCTGCCACGGATCGCCACGGGATCATTTCCTTGAATTCGTCCGCCATTTCAAGGAGTTTCAGCCAAATGGAACACTCCAGTTAAGGCGACCTTAGCAAGGAATTAAGTAAACTATCCTGCGAAATCGTAAGAGCACCCTCGATTGCTGAAAGTACTAGAACCGCGTATCATCGGGACGGAATGACGAAACTGGAGCCTATGGAAACTATGACAGCCCCATCAAATGGCAGCTCGGAGGGATCGGAAAAGAAGAAGGCGACGGTCCGAATTCTCATCGCCGACGACCATCCGATTGTTCGCGACGGGCTCAAGAAACTGCTCCTGCTCGAAGACGACTTCGAAATCGTCGGCGAGGCAGGCGACGGCCGCGAGGTCCTAGACAAGGTACAGGAACTGGACCCGGATGTGCTTCTGCTCGATCTGCGCATGCCGAACCTCGACGGGCTTTCGACGCTCCAGGCTCTTCAGCAGTCCAATCGCCGCACGCGCGTCATCGTGCTGACGGCTTCCGAAGACAAGAACGAGTTCGTGCAGGCGATGAAGCTCGGATGCAGCGGCATCGTGCTGAAGCAGACGGCGCCGGATCTGATCGTGAAGAGCATCCGCAAGGTGCACGCCGGCGAAATCTGGCTGGATTCGCACACCACGGCCGCCGTGATGCGGCAGTTCCAGACCGGAACCGAGAGCAGCGGCTCCTCGCAAAGCGGCAAGGGCCGCGAACGCAGCCCGCTCAGCGCGCGCGAACGCGAAATCGTGGCGCTGGTCGCGCAGGGCTACAAGAACAAGGAAATGGCCGAGAAGATGTTCATCAGCGAGCAGACGGTGAAGAACCATCTGCACAACATTTTCGATAAGCTCGGCGTTTCCGATCGCTTGGAGCTGGCTCTGTACGCGATTCACAAGGGATTGCACCTGGCCGGCGAGCCCGCGCAGCGGTAGCTGACCAAAGGTGCCGCGCTAGGGCGCAGCCTTGTCCTTGGCGTAACATAGCGGACCGAGCGAGCACTCGGCACAGCGCGGATTCCTCGCTGTGCACAATGCGCGTCCATGCAAAATGATCTGGTGCGAGAAGAGAATCCACTTCTCCTTCGGAATCGTCTTGATGAGATCCTTCTCGATCTTCACCGGATCGGTTTCCTTGGTCAAATCCAGCCGCCGCGAAATACGCTGGACGTGCGTGTCGACCACCACCCCGGACGGAATCCCGAAAGCCGTGCCCAGCACGACGTTGGCGGTTTTGCGGGCCGCTCCCGGAACCTTCAGCAGGTCCTCGATCGTTCGCGGGACTTCGCCTCCGAAATCACTGATAATCTTTTTTGCGGCGCCGATCACCGACTTCGCTTTGTTGTTGAAAAACCCGGTGGAGCGAATATCCTGCGCCATCTCCGCCTGATTTGCATTGGCGAAATCCCGTATCGTCGGGTATTTTCGAAACAGACCGGGCGTCACTTCGTTCACGCGCTTATCCGTGCACTGCGCGGAAAGAATGGTAGCCACCAGAAGCTCCCAGGCATTGGAATGATGTAGCGCGCAAGTCGCCTCCGGATACATTTTGTCGAGCGTCGCCAGAATTTTCTTTGTTCGCGCTTGCCGCTCGGCGGCAGTCTTAGGGCGGGTGGCCATAGGCAGCATCATAAACGATATGGGCAGCCGGCTGCCGCTAAACTCTAGTTATGCGATCGGGTATGCCGAGCCGGACGGCCCTGGCAGCGGCGGCTCACCGGGCCGCCCATCAGGTGCTGGAACAGGACCGCATCTTTGCCGATCCACTGGCCCTACGCATCCTCGGCGAAAACGCAGAGAGTGTCGTTCGCGACGCTGAAGAGCATCCGTCCCGGCGAAGAATGCGGATTTTCATCGCCGTGAGGACGCGCTTTGCGGAAGATACCCTGGCCGCCGCGATAGAGCGCGGGGTCCGCCAAGTGGTGGTGCTCGGCGCAGGGCTGGACACGTACGCGTGTCGAGCGACCTCGATGAACCTTCGCATCTTCGAGGTCGATCATCCGGATACCCAGGCATGGAAGCGGCAGATGCTCTCGGAGGCAGGAATTGCCGTGCCAGAATCCCTCACCTTCGCGCCCGTTGATTTCGAACGCCAGACTTTATCGGATGGACTGGCAACCGCCGGCTTCGATCCAGCGCAGCAGACCTTCTTCACCTGGCTCGGAGTTGTGCCCTACCTAACGGAGCCAGCCATTTGGTCCACGCTGGGCTTCATCGCGAGCTTGCCCCGCGGCGGACATGTCGTCTTCGACTACAGCGATCCTCCGGAGTCGCTGCCCGCGGAGGTGCGCGCCCTTCACGACCGGCGTGCCGCACACGTCGCCGAGGCGGGCGAAGCCTGGCTGAACTACTTCGAGCCGAATCAGCTTCGAGCCAAGCTGGTCGAATTCAGTTTCTGCGAAGTCGAAGACCTGGGGCCGCCTCAGATCGCCGCCCGTTACTTTCCACACCGTGCGAGTTCCGCCCCCCAAAAGGGCGGCCACATTGTTCGCGCGGCCACTCACCGGGCCATATAATCGAAGCTTGCCTCCGCTCACTCTCACCATCGCCGTCGAAGCGATCGCCGGGGCGCTGCTCATCGGGCTGCTGATCGGCGCCCAGCGTGAGGCCGCGGGAGGCGCGCGGCATCCCGGGCTCCGCGATTTTCTGGTGGTGTCGCTGGTCGGAGGCGTGTGCGGAGTCCTGCAAAATCCCTGGCTGGACGCCGCGGCAGTGCTTTCGATCGCGGCGATTTTCGCAGTTTTTCATTACGAAGAACGCAAGGAACGCACCGGTATCACGACGGAACTGGCGGCGATTGGAACATTTCTGCTGGCGCTGCTCGCAGCGTCCTATCAATACAGTTTCGCGAGGCCACTGGCGGCGGGGATCGCGATCGTGGTCGCGATATTCCTTGAAGCCAGGCAACGCCTGCACACTCTGCTTCGGGAAACGATTACCGAGCAGGAGTTTAACGGCACGCTCGCGTTCGTGGCCGTGGTGCTGGTGATCTACCCGCTGCTTCCCCCGGGATTTTTTGGGCCGTACTCGTTCTTTTCCCCGCAGCAGGTGTGGAAATTCGTGATTCTGATCTCGTCCATCTCGTACCTGGGGTATTTCTTCGAAAAATTCCTGGGCGAGGAAAAGGGACTGATCTACACCAGCATCCTGGGCGGCCTGGCGTCCACCACTGCCGCGACCCTACGCTTCGCCAAGATGAGCAAACAGCGACCGGATGAAGCGATCGAACTATGGCGGGCGTTCGTCCTCGCGAACACGGTACAGTTTCCGAGGACGTTCTTGATTCTGGCGGTAACCAACCAGGATCTCGCGTTGGCCTCGGTGTGGCCGCTGGCGGCGATGATGGTGACCGGGATGATCCTGGCGGAAATTCTGCGGCGCTGGCCGCACAAGCATGTGACTCCGCTCGCGATGCAGTCAGGAAATCCGTTTGCGATCGGGCCGGCGCTGCGCTTCGGCGTGCTGTTCACGGCGGCAGTCTTTATCACCAAGGCGGCCATGGCGCGGCTCGGCGCAGAGGCGCTATACGGTACCAGCCTGGTAGGCGGACTGGTGGACGTGGCCACGGTAATCGCCCCGGCGGCGGACATGCTGCGGTCCAAGACGATCGCGATGGGATTGGCGGAGTCCGCGGTGCTGCTGGCGCTCGTCTCCAACGCGGTCTTGAAGATTCTGGTGGCGCTGCCAGGCACACGCTTGTATATCCTGCGCGTCGCCGGCACCTTTGTTCTATGGGCCGCGGTGGGCGGCGCTGTGTGGTGGTTTACCGCGAAGGTTTGACGACTCCGCGCGCCTACGCTACGATAGGTGTGCGGGGTGGAGCAGTCTGGTAGCTCGTTGGGCTCATAACCCAAAGGTCGAAGGTTCAAATCCTTCCCCCGCAACCAACAAAGCCGTCACCAACGGGTCAAGGCTTGTAAGTCCCACATGCCGTCGGCGTGCCTTTGCGTCCGCACGGGACTCGGCGGAGAAGGATCCATCGATTCTCTTGCCATAGAAAGTAATGGGTATAGATGGCTCCCCTGGCCATGGCGGGCTCCGGCGACATGATCATCAGCATGCTATTACTCCGAAACTCAACGTCCGGAAGCCAGGGTCCGCCATCAAGCCAAGACATCTGCAGACCCTGCGTCATCGGAGAGTTGTATACCTTTCCGGTTAAGGCATCAAATATGGCCATCATGATACAGGGCGAGCCGCAGGTCCACGTCACGATGATGTAGTGCCCCGCAAAGTTCGGTCCGAGCTGCTCTTTTTCGTCCCGCAACACGCCTTCACCCTTACTCACGCCATTCCGAATTCGGGTCCGAAATAACCGTTCCTCCGGTGTGACTAGCAGCGGAGCGGCTGGGGTTCCCCGAAATATCTCGGAAACCGGATAATCCTCGAATCGTGGAATCGGGGCGGTTGTTTGCGGCGTATTCGTTTGCGCAACTGCGGTCAATGCCAGCGCAAGTGTGACGGCCATCGGCAGTCCCGCCCGTGAATCCGACATTGATCGATATCCTAAATCAATCTGAGCTTTCTCCAATATGTCGCGACTGCATCCGGCCTAACGCGCGCCGCTGCGTGAATATGAAGGACCGATGTGCGCAACTGGTTCTGCCCTGCGCGTCCACGCGAAGTTCTCGCTGAACACAGTTGCACATATACTGTGTATATGAAGAACATCACTCTCAGCGTAGACGAAAACGTGCTCGCCGCCGTTCGCCGCCATGCTGCTGAACATAATTCGACCGTCAACGCCTTGGTCCGCGACTACCTGACAAATCTCGCCGCTCACGAGGACCGCGCAAGTCGTGCCCGGGCCCGGCTGCGCCAGTTGAGCAAGGAATCTCAAGGCCGGCTTGGCAAGAAAACCTGGCCGCGGGAAGAACTGCATGACCGTTAGCGTCTTCTTCGACACCAACGTCCTAGTCTACGCGGCGATCGGGACGGGCAAAGACGCACACAAGCAGAAACGTGCCCTTGAACTGATTGAATCGGAGGATTTTGGCACCTCGGCTCAGGTTTTGCAGGAATTCTTTGTGACCGTGGTAAAGAAGGCGTCGCGCCCGCTCTCCGCCGTGCAAGCCATGGAATGGATCGATCAGTGGATCGCATTCCCTTGTCAGAGCATCGACCATCAACTCGTCCGAATCGCCATCGAGCTATCGGAACGATACGCGATTTCTTACTGGGACGCGGCTATTCTTGCTGCAGCCGACGCTCTGGGAGCCCACTCGGTCTATTCCGAGGATCTGAATGACGGGCAGCGGTATGGACGGGTACGAGTGGTCAATCCGTTCGTATGATTTAGCAGCAGCCCTATTTCTTGCCCGCTTCCGCGTCCGCTTTGCGAGCTCCGCCCAGGATGTCGGTCATCGCGTAATTCCCCTCGTGGCAGGCATATTCGAAGATATGCTCCGTCGTCGCACGGAACGGATACTCCAGCGTCCACGGCTTGGCGAACGTCGCAGGATCTTCCACAGTGGCTCTATACAGGATTGTGTTCGCGTCCACTCGTTTGAACCGCTCCACCACGCGCAAGTTTTCCGAAGCTCCCCGGAATCGATTGCCTTCATGGAAATTCGTGGTCTCAACCACGAGCGTATCGCCATCCCAATGGCCGATCGAGTCACCCAGCCACGGCCTGATGTTCTTCGGCGCGTGCGTGTCCTTCATTCGGATGATGCGGACATCGTGGACCATCTCAACCAGAATCATCACGGACTCCGGCGTTTGCACGATCTGATAGTTGTTGTTGTAGAGCACCGGCATCATCGGCGGTCCTGAGGTGGACCCGAAGCCAATAATGCATCGCTCGCTCAGCGGACGTCTCTTGACGTTGTCGTAAGCGCCGCCCGCCGGGCCCCGCATTTGCGGCTGCCGGTTCTCCGTATAAGGAACTTTCCCGTCCGGCGGATCGACAATCAATGAAGTCCGCTTCACTCCATCGACCCGCGCCAGTTGTGATCCGCGGTCGATAAACAGGTTGTTGTACGCACCCACTGCGGTTTCACCCGATCCCGAACCCGCCCTGACCAGCAGGGGGGCTTCCGGGTCGTCGATGTCGTTGGTCTTGACGTCGTTCTTTTCGTACTTTTCTGCTTCAGCGTCACTTACCGTCGCCTTACCCGCGAAGCTGGCCGGGCGCTCCACCGGCGTCAACGTAGCGTTAGTCCAGTTGCCCTGCAGATCGGGATGTCCGTCCGGAGCGCGCGGAATCGTCCAGGTGTTGGTTTTGGCTGCCGCGCTGGGCGTCTGAGCATCGGCCGGAACGAATAGCAGCGCCGCCAGCAAAGTCAGGGATCCGGCAAATCGAAAGCTCATAGGATCTCCTGTTCCCTTCTGAGAACTCCTTGCATTGTATTACTTGGGAGGCAGGCGGTGGTCTTGGAATCTCGCAAAACGTGATCTAATTGCCGTTATGCGCACATCACCGAATGGTCGACGGATTCGAGCCGCCTTTCTGTTTGTAGCGGTTGCCGGGCTCGCAGGCGCGCAAGCGCGGGATTGGAACAAGCCGTTTCCAGCGCACAAAGTAATCGGAAACGTCTATTTTGTCGGGACTGCCGAGCTCGGCTCGTTTCTGATCACGACCCCACAGGGGCACGTGCTCATCAACAGCGATTTCGAAACCACGGTGCCCGTCATTCGAGCATCTGTGGAGCAGCTTGGCTTCAAATTCAGCGATATCAAGATCCTACTCGGCAGCCATGCGCATGGCGATCACATGGAAGCGGACGCTATGATCAAGGAGTTTACTGGCGCGAAAGTGATGGCGATGGGACAGGACGTTCCGGCGCTTCGCAAGATGAAACCTGGAGGCAAGGAGCATCCCATCGACCGGATTTTGAAGGATGGCGAGGAAGTCAAGCTTGGCGGCACTACGCTGGTCGCCCATCTGACAGCCGGTCACACCAGAGGCTGCACCTCCTGGAGCTTGAAGACCCAAGAGGGCGGCAAGACATACGACGTACTGATCTTAGGAAGCATCGGAGTCAACCCCGGGTACATTCTGGTCAATAACAAGGATTATCCGCAGATCGCCGACGATTACATTCGCAGCTTCAAGACCCTCCGGGCGATGCACGTCGATGTTTTTCTCGCGTCACACGGAAGTTTCTACAACCTGATCGAGAAATATCCGAAGCTCGGCAAGCAGGACACCAATCCATTCATCGATCCGGCAGGCTTCCAGGCACACATCGATCTGAAAGAAAAGGAGTTTTACGCCGAACTTGAGAAGCAAAAAAAAGCCCAATAGCGGTGCGGCGGACCTGGCGGGTGCTAGTCCGGTCCTTCAATCGGAGCCAGCCACCGGAACAAGAAGAAGTGGTGGCCGCAAAGCGAGCAGCGGTAGGGCAGCAGGATCCAGTTGAAAGCCTTCTCGAGAGCGTTCCGAACGCCAACGGTTCTGAAATCGACCGATTTGCAATACGGACAGTTGGATGACATCATGTCTCAGTAAGCGGAAAAATGCGCTGATCTTCGTTGCGATCGAACACGGCAACCTCCTCGGGTTGTTTGAGGGTTTGCCTAAGAAGAACAGGGATCAGACCGCCGGACTTAGTTCAGGACGATCTGCGAGTGGGCGGGAGTGCTCAACCGCCCACTATCATCGGCTAAATCCCGTTTTTTGTCAAGCTTACGGAATCGAGCCTTCCCTTGGACGTCCCGCCAACCGCCCTGCGGCGACGATGGCAGCCGTAGTCAGCACCAGACCGGTCGCGTGAAACCACAGGAGGCGTCGATCATAAAGGACCACATTGGCTCCCAGCGTCATGACGAACTGGACACCCGCCAAAATCCAGGCATCCCGCATGTCGCTGCGCCGGCCGAGCCTCACGGTAACCCAGCCGCCCAGCCCGGAAAAGACCACCGTAAGCCAAAATCACCAGCAGAACCAGCGTGTCGTCAGTGAAACCGTGCGTGTCAAACGCGCCTGGTACGAGGCGCCGCATTACCTCATCGCCCGCCACGGCGAGAACCCCGATGGTCGCGACACCCGTCACAATCGCCAGAATACTTCGCAGCACTTCCGTCCTCTGTCCGAATCTAATAGAGCGATCGCAGCGCGGGATAAAGCGACCGGTAAACTCCATGCTTTTGCGCGTACCGCTGCGACTCCGCGGCGCGGGGATCGATGGACTCGGCATCCCGAACGACCGCTTTGGACGCCTCCGCAACCGACGCGAATGCGCCCGTGCCAGCCATCGCCAACAAGGCCGCACCGTAGGCTGACCCGTCCTGGGTCTCGAGCAGGGTCACGCGTTTGCCGAAAACATCGGCGAAAATCTGCCGCCATACCGCGCTGCGCGCGCCCCCGCCGGAGAGACGGATCGAGTCTGCCTGCACCCCCAGAGCGGAGATCACGTCCAGACCATCCTTGAGGCTGAACGCCACCCCTTCGAGCAGCGCGCGAATCAGATCGCCGCGGGTGTGCTTGGCCGTGATGCCGATCCAGCCGCCGCGGGCCGTCGAATCGAGGTGCGGGGTGCGTTCGCCCATCAAATAAGGAAGCCAGTAAAGACCCTCGGCGGTAGCCGATGCGGCTTCGGCGATCAGATGCTCGTAGCTCGACTCCGGCGCGAGCTGATTCCGGAACCACTGCAAGCTCAGCCCCGCGCCTTGCGTCACGCCCATCACGTGCCAGGCTTTCTCGACCGCGTGACAGAAGGTGTGGACGCGGCCCGCGCGGTCGTACTCCGGAGCATTGAGCTGCGCGAACACGACGCCGGATGTGCCGATAGTGCACGAAACCGGGCCGGGCTCGACGATCCCGTTCCCTACCGCGCTGGCCGCCTGGTCGCCTGCGCCGGCCACCGCCGGCGTACCTTCGGCGAGTCCCGTCGCACGCGCGGCCTCGGCGTGAACGCGGCCAGTGACGACACTCGACTCAAACACGGCAGGCAAAAATGCCCGGTCCACGTTTACACGATCGGCCAAATCGAACGACCAGCGGCGATGTTCAACGTCGAACAGGCCCGTTCCGGAGGCATCCGAAACATCGCTCGCGAATTCACCGGTCAGGTCGAATCGCACGTAGTCCTTGGGCAGCAGAACGTGGCGAATGCGCCGGTAATTGGCTGGTTCATGCTCACGCACCCACAGAAGTTTCGGAAGCGTGAACCCGGTGAGCATGGGATTGGCGATTGATTCGAGGACGAACTCGGCGCCCGCGTGGCGATTGATCCAATCCACCTGCGCCTGCGACCGCTGGTCGCACCAGATGAGCGCTGGACGTATCACGCGGGCATCCCGGTCGAGTAGCGTCAAGCCGTGCATCTGACCGGAGAGCCCGATGCCGCGTACTTCACGTCCATCGATCTGCGATTGTCGAAGCACCCCACGAATCGCCTCCCGCGAGGCTTCAGCCCAATTTTCAGGCGATTGCTCCGCCCACAGCGGACGCTCCATGCGCATCGGCTCATGGGGAGCGGCGAACTGGGAATGCACGTTTCCGCGCGAGTCTACCAACAGTGCGCGGCTCCCGCCCGTTCCCACATCGAGACCCAGCCAATAGGCATTCATTTGGCGAAAGGAAGATACGCCGCGCCGTACAACCCGGCTTCATTGCCGAGCGTAGCGCGCTCCACGCGCGTGGGCGTATTGCGATAGGTGAACGACCTGCGCCCGATTTCGGCGAGCATGGCCGGCGCGAAGTAATCCCAGGCCGGCAGGGGTCCGCCGCTTAACAAGTACAGCGGAAAATTGAAAATGTTAATCAGGGTTGCCAGCGCGACGCCCAGGGCTTCCCCCATGGACTCGAAAATCGCTTTCGCTCTAGGCTCGCCAGTCCCGGCAAGATTGAAGACATCCTCCGACGTCAGGTCGCCTCCCAAGCCGATAAGTTTCGCCATCGCGGAAATCGCAGTCGCTGAGGCATGCTTCTCCAAGCAACCGGTGTTGCCGCAGCCGCAGGGGTTCCCGTTCGGGACTACCGTGATGTGGCCGAGCTCGCCGGCCATCCCCACCTGGCCGTGCAGCACGCGCCCCCCGGAAATGATGCCTCCTCCGACCCCGGTCCCTAGGGTAAGCAGCACGAGGTCATCCACTTCTCGCCCCGCGCCCATCCATTTTTCGCCCAGGGCAGCGGCATTGGCGTCATTTTCAAGAATCAATTTTGCGCCGAGTCTTCGCTCAATTTCGTCGCGAATAGGGTAGTGGTTGAACTCCGGCAGATTGTTAGAGCCGAGGATCACTCCCTGGTCCATCAGGATGAATCCCGGAACTCCTGCACCGACGCCGGTCAGGCGCTGGCCGATCCGCCCGCGCAGTGTGTCAATCGCCTGGACAATGTCGGAAACCACCGCGTCGCGCCCGGCTTTCAGGTGCGTCGAACCGGCGATCTTGTCGAGCATCTTGCCCTGGCCGTCGATGGCGGCAGCGCGCAAATTCGTTCCGCCTAGGTCGACGCCGATGGAATATTCACTCATGCGGTCGCAGGATAGCATTACTCATTACTTTGCTTTGGGGGGCCCGATCGAGCAGAGTGGATCCCCTACCACTACGTTTTGCCAGCTCAGTCCACGGATGGCCACGTAGTAACTTTCGGCCAGATTGTGGCCCTGGTAGTAGGCCGGAAGCAAAAGATCCGGACGCGGGTTCATGATCAGATACGGTTCATCGGTGTGGCCCGACGCACCCGTTACTCCTTCCTGGATGTAATCTGCGGTCATCGTCTGCGGACTTCCGGCGAACCATAGTTTGGGTGAATTCCAGTCGCTCAGATTCCAATGGTCGGGTGGACGTGCGAAGGTGCGCGCGTTGGTGGATACATATTCGGTCATGATCGCGCCAGGCAGCCACTGAAAGTGCAGAAACCTCTGGTGGCGATCGGGGTCATTCGATCCCCAGCTCGCATACGCGATTACGTCGCTTTGGTTGTAAAGGACCTGCGTAGACTCCTCCAAAACCACCCGCTCCTTCGGCAACTGTTGCGACGCCGAGCGCAGCCATTGATTTCCCGAGGGATCGCCCCCAGGCGCCAGGTCGATCACGAACTTACCCCTGTTGACGGCTCCGAGCGACCGGTCGATCAAGCCCTTGACACCTTTGAAATCATAAGCTGTCAGGCGAGTCACCAGGTAGATGGGAAAC
Source organism: Terriglobia bacterium (assembly GCA_963842485.1). Classification (GTDB taxonomy): domain Bacteria; phylum Acidobacteriota; class Terriglobia; order Bryobacterales; family Bryobacteraceae; genus Palsa-187. Next base: position 65,484 of record CAWJHI010000128.1, read on the forward strand.
TCGGGATGCGTAAATTTCGCGCCGCGTTTGCCGAAGAACGGATTGGGAATCCACCCGGCCATCGCGTGCGGCCGAAGCGTGTGCATGTCCTGATACAGCAGCGTCAGCTCGCTGTCGACCGCGGCGAAATCCGACGACATGCCGGTGCCGGGTCCCACACCCGAAATGCGCAGCGGCACACCGGATGTGGTGACGATGTATAGAATCTTTTCGGCGAGCTTATGATTACGCAGATACGCTGAGATGGGCGCCGCGATTTCGCGATCGTATCCGGCGCGCGCGATGTTCTCGAACGTCCCCGTCCGAAGTCGGCACATCTGGTCCATCGGGATTCCGCGGCGCCGCGCGTAATACTCTCCGATCTCACGCGATAACGGGGAATTGTCGTTGACGACCACCAGAACGTTCGCAGGACCCTGCGCATCCAGCAGCCCGCCCGTCACCAGCAGCAATGCCATAAGGCTGGCGCGAATGTTCCTTTCGCCGGTCGCCATCAATCTAATGTCATTGTCGCGCGTCGACCCGTGCGTGCGCGATCATGAATCGAGCGTGGCCAGCTACCCCGATTCCGTGCGCTTTCTCTACGCCCTCGGCAACGAGGTCAAGACCGCCAAGCTCGGACTCGACCGGATTCGCAAAGTGCTGCATGCTTTGGGCGATCCGCAGTGCGCGTACCGCGTGGTCCATGTCGCCGGCACTAACGGCAAAGGTTCCACGTGCGCGATGATCTACGCCGGGCTTCGCGCGGCGGGTGTCCGCACCGGCCTGTTCACGTCGCCGCACCTGGTCGAGCCCACGGAGCGCATTCAGGTCGACGGCCTCCCCGTCACACCCGAGCAGTTTCAGCGTGCCTTTACCGTGGTGCATGCCACGGCCGGGACCCTGGACCTCGATTGTCATCCGACTTATTTTGAAACCGTCACCGCGATGGGCTTCTGGCTGTTTCGAGAAAAGCGTGTGGAAACTGTGGTGGTCGAGGTTGGCCTCGGCGGCCGTCTGGACGCGACCAATGTGGTCGAACCGGTCCTCACGGTAATCACGCCGGTTGATTTCGATCATGAAATTTACCTGGGTCACACGCTGGAGTCGATCGCCGCGGAAAAAGGTGGCATTCTGAAGGCCCGGGTTCCAGCGGTGTTCGCGCGGCAGCGCCCGGAAGCAGCAGCGGTGCTGGATCATCGGGCGGCGGAGTTGGGGATTGCGATTCATCGCGCCGCGGATTGTCCGGTGCTCGATCTCGACATCGACGCCCGCGGGTCTCGATTCTCGGGTTTGTGCTGCCCGTTGGCGGGCGAGCATCAGGTGGAAAACGCGCAAACTGCCGCGGTGGCGCTGGATGTGTTGGGCGTCCCCGCGCGCGGTATCTCCGATACCCGGTGGCCCGGCCGCTTGGAGCACGTTTGCCCTAATCCAGACATCATTCTGGACGGCGCGCACAATCCCGCCGGAGCCCGAGCTCTAGCCCGCTATCTGAAACGGTTTTATCCCGGCCGTAAGCTGTGGTTGATCTATGGCGCGATGCGCGATAAATCGGTAGAGGAGATCGCGGACATTCTGTTCCCGCTGGCGCACGAGTTGATCCTCACCGCACCGAAATTTTCCCGGGCGTTACGGCCGGAAGCGCTGCAGGAACTCGACGAACGCGGCCGAACGGCTCCGTCGATTCAAGAAGCCCTTGATCTGGCACGGGCCACCCCTTCTGCGGAAGACGTGATCGTCGTCACTGGCTCGCTATTTCTGGTAGGCGAAGCGCGCGCGTTGCTGTGCGGCAACATCCGGCAGCCGTACTAAAAGGTTGCTGAAGAACGGGTCAGACCACTCTGTCCTCGGCCGCACGGCGGGAAGATTTTACAACCGGGGACAGGGCAGTCCGACCCTCTTTTCAGCGTCATGCTAATCGAGGTAATCGTACGCGACCAGGGTCAGAAACTCGGGAAAATCCGCGCTGGTCATCATTTGTTTGAAGAGTTCCGCGGCCTGCCCGCCATGGGCCTGGTGGTCGGTCGCCTGGAGAACCAGTTCCGCCGTCACGGGACGTCCGTCCTGCAGCTTCGCCCCGTGTCTCACCCACTGCCAGACCTGGGCACGGCAAATTTCCGCGGTTGCGGCGTCTTCCATCAGGTTGTAGATCGGCACGCAGCCGGACCCGCGCAGCCACGCTTCCAGGTATTGCACGCCGACGTCGATGTTCCATCCCAGCCCCGCTTCGGTGATCTCCCCGTCGGGAACCGCGAGAAGATCCTTCGCCGTCACGTGCACATCTTCGCGTTTGCGGGAAATCTGGTTCGCCGCCGGCATGTGCAGGTCGAAGACTTCCTTGGCGACAGGAACCAGTCCGGGATGCGCCACCCACGTGCCATCGTGCCCGGCGCGCACTTCGCGAAGCTTATCTTGCCGCACTTTCTCGAGCGCCTGTTCGTTGGCCGCCGGATCGTTCTTGATCGGCACCTGCGCCGCCATGCCTCCCATGGCGTGGATCCCGCGCCGGTGGCACGTCCGGATGAGCAGATCGACATACGACTTCAGGAAGTGCCGGTCCATGGTGACCTGCGCGCGGTTCGGCAGAACAAAATTCGGGAACTTTCTGAATTTCTTGATAAAGCTGAAGATATAATCCCAACGTCCGCAGTTCAATCCCGCCGAATGGTCACGCAGTTCATACAGGATTTCGTCCATTTCGAAGGCAGCGAGAATCGTTTCGATCAAAACCGTCGCCCGGATCGTCCCGCGAGGCACGCCAAGATGGTCCTGGGCGAAGTTGAACACGCCGTTCCACAGGCGAGCCTCCCGATGGCTCTCCAGCTTCGGCAGATAAAAATACGGCCCGCTACCCGATTTCATCAGACTGCGCACGTTGTGAAAAAAGTACAGACCGAAATCGAATAGCGACGCGGAAATCGGACGCTCACCGAGCAGCACATGCTTCTCAGTCAGATGCCAGCCGCGGGGCCGGACCATTAATGTCGCGACGCTGTCGTTCAGTTTGTACCGCTTGCCCTCAGAGCTGGTGAATTCGATGGTCCGGTTCACCGCGTCGCGAACGTTAAGCTGCCCGTCAACGCAGTTGTGCCAGGTGGGCGAATTGGCGTCCTCAAAATCGGCCATGAAGACGTTCGCGCCGGAGTTCAGCGCGTTAATCACCATCTTCCGGTCGACGGGACCCGTAATCTCCACGCGCCGGTCTTCCAGATCGCGCGGGATCGAAGCGACCATCCATTCCTTTTCGCGGATCGCGCGGGTTTCTTCGAGAAAATCCGGAAAACGGCCGCCGTCGATCTCCCCCTGCCGAACGCGCCTAAGCTCGAGCAGATCCTGGCGGCGCGGCTCGAACTCGGCTGCCAGGCGCGCGACAAAGTCCAGCGCGTCCTTCGAAAGAATCTCGGCATGAGCGCCGCTCAACTTTGCGGTGATCTCAAGTCCCGGTGCGATCATAACGTTTGCCTTTCTGCGTACGCAGAGTTGGCCGCAGGCGAAGCCTGTTTCACCGGAAGAGGCATTCTGCGAAGCGTCACGGCGATGCACGTCGCCAGCAAGGCCAACACCGCGCAAGCGTAAAACCCATAGTTCCAGGATCCGGTTTTTTCGAACAGCTTGGCCGCTAATCCGCCACCCATGATGGATGCGACCCCCTTCGCGCTGTAGATAAAACCATAGTTCGAGCTGGCGTTCTTCGAGCCGAAGAAATCGGCGCACGCCGACGGCAACAGCGAATACACCTCGCCCCAGGTGAAAAACACCAGCGCGATGGTGACCACAAACATCGCCGCCGATGCGTGGCCAGCCGTGACCACGCCGATCAGCGCCGCGGCATGCAGCAGGTATGCGACCACCATGGTTCTCTCGCGCCCGATCAGGTCTGAGATCCATCCCCAAAAGACGCGCCCTCCGCCGTTGGCGATTGGGTTCAGCGTGAGCGAAAGCGTCAGCAGCGCGGTAAACTTCAGCGTCTTGGCCATGGGACCCACCTGGGCGGTGACCATCAGCCCGCCGATTCCCATCATCAGCGCCATGGAGAATAGCATGTAAAAATGCGGCGTCCGAAGCATTTCGAGCGAGTTGAAATCCTCGCTGTGGCTCCGCACCTGCACGCGCGCGGTCGGAACCGCCGCGGTTCTGGGTGGATTTTGCAGAACCTGCGCGGCGATGACAATCAGTAGTCCCTGCACGATGCCGGTATAAAGGAACGCCGAGCGATAATCCTCCGTGTGAATGACGTGAGCGATCGCCGAAACGAACAGCGCCGCGCCCGACCCGAATCCCGCGGCGATCAGCCCGGCCGCCAGCCCGCGTTTATCGGGGAACCATTTCAGGCCGATTCCCATCGACCCGCAGTAGACCAACGCCGCGCCGAATCCGGCCAGCGAATAAAGCGCGTATAACTCGGGCAGCGTTCGCGCCGCGCCCAGCCCGGCCCAGCCGGTTCCGCACAGCAATCCGGCGATGGAAAGAAACGCCCGCGGCCCCAACCGGTCGATCAGCCAGCCGGAACACGGCATCACCCAGGTCTCGAAAAAAATGAACAACGTGAAGCCCCATTGCACGTCTGAAAGCTTCCAGCCGGTGGCGGCGCGGATCGGATCGACGAACAAAGTCCAGCCGTATTGCAGGTTCGCGATCATCATCATCGCGACCACCGCGGCGCTCAACCTCACCCAACGATTCACTGCGCTACTCCTCTCGAAACTTGATCCAGCAGGTGCGCGGTAGCGTACACGGTTCGCGTGTGGGGCATCGCCACGCCCAGCCGTTCTCCCAGTTCGACCACCGCACCCACCACTGCCTCCAGCTCCATGGGACGGCCCGCTTCCAGGTCCTGCAACATCGATGTTTTGTGCTCGCCCACTTTTTCGGCTCCGGCGATTCTCTGGTCGATCGAGACCGGAAGCTCCATCCCCAGCTTCGCCGCCACCGCTTCGGCCTCGGTCATGATATCGCGGACCAGGGCGCTTGCGAGCGGATCGTGCACTATCTGCGCCAAGGTCGCTCGCGTCAAAGCGCTGAGCGGATTAAAAGCAACATTTCCCAGGATTTTCACCCATATTTCGTGTTTAATCCGAGCGGTAACCGGTGCGCGCAGTCCAGATTTGATCAGCGTTTCCGCGATCTTCCTCACGCGCTCCGATCGCGAACCGTCCGGTTCGCCGAGCGAGATGCGATTGCCTTCGTTGTGCCGGATGACACCCGGCTCCAAAATGTCTGTCGAAAAATAGACGATTGACGCGACCATGCTCCGCACCGGGATCGAGGACGCGATGATGCCGCCCGGATCGACGCGCTCGAGAGGCATGTCCGGAAAATACCACCACGGCACGCCGTTCTGCGTCCCGACTACCGTAGTGTTCTCTCGAATCAGCGGCTTCAACAGCGGCGCGAGTTGAGTCAATCCGTGAGCCTTCACGCCGAGAAAAATCACGTCGACGTCGCCGGCCTGCGCCAGATCGCCGATCACTCGAGGACGTACCACAAAATCTTCCTCGGGACCGATCACGCGAAGTCCGCACTGCTCGATCGCGGCCAAGTGTGGACCCCGCGCGAACAGCGTCACATCTTCGCCCGCCAGCGCCATCCGCGCGCCGATGTAACCGCCGATCGCGCCCGCGCCGGCGATTAGAAACTTCATCCCTGGGCTCCCGCCAGCGCTTTGGCTACCGCCCCTCGCTGAATCTTCCCGGTCCCCGTGCGGGGAATGGTCGTGACAATGTAAAGCTTCTTGGGTCGCTTAAAATCGGCGAGGCGTTCCTTGCAGAAAGCCAGAATCGCTGCTTCGTTATCCGTTTCTCCCTCGCGGAGAACTACTGCCGCCGCCACTTCTTCGCCCCAGGTCGAATGCGGAACACCGAACGCCACGGCTTCGGCAACCGACGGATGGGTCAGCAACACTTCATCAATTTCGCGCGGCACGATTTTTTCACCGCCACGGTTGATCAGCTCCTTGATGCGCCCGGTGAGCGTCAGGTAGCCCTGCTCGTCGAGAAACCCCTGGTCGCCGGTGCGGAACCACCCGTTGGTGAACGACGCGGCATTCGCTTCAGGGTTATTTTCGTAGCCGTCGACTACATTCGGCCCCTGAATTACCACTTCGCCACGCTCGCCGCGAGCAAGGTGATTGCCTTTCTGATCCATGATGCTGACGTTGACGCCCGTGCCGGGTCCTACTGAACCCGGTTTCCGCACCGCGGGAGGCTGCGGATTCGAGCACATCTGATGCGACGCCTCGGTCATTCCATATGCTTCGAGCACGGGCGCGCCGAACACGCTTTCCATCTTCGCCATCGTCTCCGGCGGCAGCGCCGCGCTGCACGAACGAATGAAACGCAAGCCCGCGCTGCCTTCCGGCCTGGTATCGCCGGCGCGGGCTAGCAAGAGGTGATGAATGGTCGGCACGGCGGAATACCACGTCACGCGGCAGTCGCGAACCGTGCGCCAGAATGACAGCGGGTTGAACTTCGACGGCACCACGATGGCGCCACCCGAAAGCAACGCCGAGATGGTGGAGGCGACCAACCCATGCACGTGGAACAGCGGCATGGCGCACAGCGCGACGTCATTCTGCGTGAGCGAATATTGGTTGACGATGTTTCGCGCGGAGGCCGCAATGTTCCGGTGACGGATGGGCACGCGCTTCGGTCTCCCCGTGCTCCCGCTGGTGTGCAGCACCAGCGCGATTCCATCGGCAGAGGCCGTTGGGGATTTGCCACCGTGCGGCGCGGCAGCGATGCGGGCAAATCCGCTCGCGTCCATTTCGAGGGAATGTACCGGCACTTTTCCTTCAGCGGCCTTGCGAGCATCTGGCGCGCCGTCGGGTGGGCACAGCAGAACTTTCGCCGACGTGTCGTCCAGAAAAAAGCTGAATTCGTCCAGGCGATATCCCGGGTTGAGCGGCGCCGCGGTTCCCGCAATAGAAGCCGCGAGGAAACTGACGATGGCGGGCAGGCCGTTCGGCAGCACCGTGGCCACGCGGTCGCCCGGTGAAATACCCAGAGCGGCCAACGCATCGGCCATGGTCATGACTTGCTCGCGCAGATTTTGATAACTGACCTGAATTCCAGTCTCCGGCGAAATGATTGCAGTACGATCGCCGGGCGCAGCGAAAAGAAGTTCTTGAAGATTACTTGGATTGGACATGAAGCAGAGGGCTTTCTTCGCGATGTTATCAAACTTTTAGGATATGGCGTCTAGAAGACAGATCGTAGACTGCACGAGTCACTAGCGCGGCGCGAAGCACAACGCCTTTCTATTCAGCCGATGACGATGCACCCCGCTCACTGTCTAAATTTCCCCTCATAGCCTGGGCGCGAATGCGATCAGCGATGCGTTCGTTGTCGAGAAATCCCGGATTCATGGCGCTTCCGGTTTTGACTCTAGCCGTTGGGCTCGGGCTTGCGGGCGCGCTGGCCAGCGTCGCCGATGCAATTCTGTTTCATCCGCTGCCGGTGGACCGGCCGCGCGAGATCGTGCGGATTTACACGGCCTCCGCCGGGCAGCCGCTGGGGCTTGTTTCACACCCCGATTTCGAGGGTTTTCGCGGCTCGTCGCGCACCATCGCCGGGATGATCGCGCAGAGCCAGGTGCTGATCGCAGCGGGCACCTCGCCGGCGCAGATGCGTATGGGGCTGGCGGTCACGCCCAACTACTTCGACGTGTTGCGTGTGGCGCCGGCGGTGGGGCGGACCTTTCGTGCTGATGAGGCTCGCCAGCCCGTCGTCGTACTCGCCTGCTCTTTTTGGGAATCGCAGTTCGGAGCGGACCGCGGCGTCATTGGGCGTGCGATCCTGCTTGGCGGCACACCCTTCACGATCATCGGAGTGGCTCCCTTGGGTTTCGGGCTCGATCGGTTTACGCGCGAAGATTTCTACCTGCCGATCGGCGTGTACGGCACGGGACTTCTGGCCGTTGCCGGGCGACCGCTGGAGGACCGGGCGCGCCGGTATCTTAAGGTTTATGGACGGCTTGCGCCCGGCGCCACAGTCGATCAGGCGCGCGCGGAGTTCGCGACCCTGGCCGCACGCCTTGAGTCGCAATATCCCGAGTCAAATCGCGGGCGGCGCGCGGTGGTTTTCACCGAGTTCGAGGCTCGCGCGACCGAACGAACCATGCCGGCGCTGGCGGGCTTGCTGTTGGCCGTAGCGGCTCTGGTTCTGGCGATCGCATGCACCAACGTCGTCGGACTTATACTCACGCGGGCGGAAGCGCGATCGCACGAAATCGCGATACGTCTCGCGATCGGCGCGACGCGGGCACGCCTGCTGGTCGAAGGCCTGACTGAAGGCGCCGTACTCTCGGGTTGCGGTGCGGCGCTGGGAGTCCCGCTGGCATGGGCCGCGACCCGCCTGCTGGCTCGAGCGGCGAAGCTTCCCACCGACTTTGGATTCGCCATCTCGCCGCAGATCGACGCGAGGCTCGGAATCGCCATGGCCGGGGCCGCGGCGATTGCGGCGATCGTGTGCGAAGCAGCTCCGGTGCTGCGGCGAGTCGAGATCGGAGCGGCGCTGAAGTCGCGGGGCGGCTCGACCAGGCACTGGAGAAACGCGCTGGTCGCCGTCCAGATCGCGCTCGCCTCAGCGCTGCTCGCATCCGGTGGATTCCTGACGAAGGGGATCGCGGCAGCCGGAAAAATCGATCCTGGGTATCGGATGGACCATGTGCTGGTGATGGCACTTGATCCGGCGCAGGTTCGATATAACGAGGCTCAAACTCGTGTCTTTTATGACCAGGTTCTGGCACGTGTGACGCATTTGCCGGGCGTGCGGACGGCGCTGGCACAGTCGGTGCCGCTGGGATACACCGGAGCGCAGCGGCAAATCGCGATTGGGACAGAGTTGAGAACGGTGTGGATCAACATCGTCAACAACGAGTATTTCGAATTGATTCGCATTCCGATCGTCGAGGGGCGCGCGTTCGACCAGCGCGATACGCCGATGAGCCCGCCGGTCGCCATCGTGAATCAGGAGCTGGCGCGTCTGTGCGGCATAGGCTGCAGGTTTCGAATCGGCGGACGCGAGGTGAACGTGATCGGGGTCGCGCGGACGGCGAAATACTTTCAGTTGAGCGAGCATCCAATGCCGTATCTATATCTTCCGTATTCGCAGAACTACGCGTCGAGGATGGTGTTGCACGTGGAACCGATCGAAATGGCTCGTGCGGTGATGGAGGAGATTCGAGCCATCGACGCAGGGCAGCCAATCAGCGAGGTTCGCGCTTTGGGCGATTATGTGACGCAGGGTGCGATGTTCAATGCCCGGGTCGCAGTGGATGTTTTTGGCGCGGTGGGTGCTAGCGGGCTGGGATTGGCGTTGGCGGGATTATACGGCGTGATTTCGCAGTCCGTGGCGCGGCGGCGCCGGGAGATCGGCATGCGCATAGCGTTGGGAGCGAAGCGGACGGCCGTGATGTTCTTGGTCGTTGTCGAAGGCGCGAGGCTGGCGATTAGCGGCGCCATTTGCGGCTCCTTCGCGGCGCTGATGTCCCAGCGGCTGTTGTCAAGCTTAGTTGCCGGGACCGGCGCGCGCGATGCTTCCGTGCTCGCCGCGGCCGGGGCCCTGGTTATCGTCGCGAGCCTGGCGGCTTGCATTGTTCCTGCTTGGAGAGCGTCGGGGGTGGATCCGGCGTTCGCGTTACGCGACGAGTAGCCAACCTAATTCATCATTACTGAATCAGTTCAAGCTTTCGGGGGGCGCAAGACCGATCTCCTCCGGTTACCTTTCAACTGGCGATGGCCAGAAAGGGGTACGACATGGGAGATCCGATCGTCATTTATCCTCCGATCAGCTAAAGGTGGGCAACCGAGGGAGCTAAGGCTCCCTCTCATTACATTCGTCCGCCGCGCGAGGTCAGCAAGTCCGCCATCTTCGACTGCTTTTTCTGGATCGCCAAAGCGAGCGGCGTCGGGCCGGAGCCCTTGCGCGAACGCGCTGTCGCGTTGACGTCGGCGCCATGCTCCAGCAACACGCGCGCGACCTCAACGTAGCCTTTGCCGGCAGCGGCGTGCAGCGTCGACTGGCCGAATCCGATCGCGTTGGGGTCCGCGCCGGCATCCAACAGAAACGCGGCGATTTCGGCGCGCTCTTTGCCCCAGGAGGCGTAAGAGAGCAGCGGAAAATCGTGCGCGCCGCGCTCGCGGAGACGATTGCGATCGGCATGGACCATGGCTTTGACGGTGTCGCCAAAGATCGAGCAGTACGGCTGTGCACGTCGAAACGGGAGCTCCCGCTTTCGATCGCAACCTGAACGTGTGCATGGCGCAGATTCGCGCCGCGCTGAACGACGACGCGAACTCGCCTCGTTTTTATCCGCACCGTCCCCAAGCGCGGATACATGTTTCTTTCTCCGGTGGAGCGGACTCCGGATGAGCCGGTCGAAATTCAGACTCCTCAGCAGCCGTGCTCATGGCGCCTGATCTGGGCGGTTGCGATCGCCTGCGCGGTGGCTGGCGTGGCGTATTTCGCGTGGCCGCAAAGCCGGGTGATGCTCGCGGTGCTTCCGTTCGAAGGCGCGCCCGCGGATGGCCAACTGGTGGATGGCCTGACAGACAAGCTGACCAGCCACCTGGGAAGCATCGGAACCAACCGGGTGGGCGTGATCGCGCGCAGCTCGGTGATGCGTTACAAGGCCTGGCGGCCCGGTCTGCGCGACATCGCCTGCGATCTGGGGATTCAATACGTGGTGGAAGGTGCGATTCAACATGACCATGGCCGGGTGGGTGTAACGGCGCGGCTGGTGAAAGTTTCCGACCAGGCGCTGGGTTGGACCGAATCCTACGAGGAGGACGAAGCGAACCTGTTCCGCGTCGAGCAGGACTCGGCCGCTCGCGTCACGGCGGGGGTGGTTACGCGGCTGTTTTCGCAAGTCACGCCCTCGCTATTTCATGCCACCGGCCGCGACGCATACGAGGCCTACCGCACTGGGCGCGCGCTGCAGGTCCAGGGCTCGCTCGAACGGAGCCTTCCATTTTTTGACGAAGCAACGCGGCTGGATCCGAAATTTGCCGATGCGTTCGCAGCTCGGGCGGACGCCTGCGTAGGCATCGCGCGGTCGGTTAGGCCTGGCGCCGAATTCTTTCCGAGGGCTGCGGCCGCCGCGGGAAAGGCGCTCGAATTGGACCGAGGTCGGCCGAAGCGAACAACGCGCTGGCGAAACGTGCGTTTCTGGTTCGACTGGAACTGGACCGACGCAGAGCGCCACTTCAAGCGCGCGCTGGTCGCAAGCGAGAGGACGCGCCCGCACATCACGATTACGCCTGGTTCCTGGTCGCGATGGGCCGGACCGAACCGGGCCTCGCGTCGCTGCGCCGCGCGATCACGCTTGATCCGTTTTCCGTCCGCGTCAACATGGACGCAGGCTGGCTGTATCTCGAAGCCCACCGTTATGACGAGGCGATCCGGCAGGCGCGGCGCGCCCTGGAACTGGCGCCAGGTCTCGAGGAAGCGCAGGCGTGCGTTGGCGGCCCAACATTATTTGGGGCGTTCCGGTGCGATACGGCCGCCGGACACGATCCGTATTCGCTGGCTACACATAATGCCTACGGGCGAAATCAGCGGGGCGCTGGACGCACTGGAACAGGCGTATCAGCACCATTCGACGATGCTACCGCTGGTGAACATCGACCCGGTGTTTATCTCGCTGCATGGAGACCACAGGTTCACCGCATTGGTCGAAAAGATCGGAATCAAATGACCTGCGACGGGCCGATTTTGAAAGGACTAGTCATGCGTCTTTGTCAGGTTACGCTTGTCGCGGCAATTGTCTTATCCATCTCGTGCGGCTCTGGCCACGATGGAATGACTGCCGCACAGGCGGTTGAGGTCGATACAGGCGTGCGAACGTTCGCTCGGACTGTGGCTCACGACGTGGCTCAGGAGGGTCCGGCGGCTTGGCGCAGGCATTTCTCCGACAGCCCCTCATTCTTCATGGCCGCTAACGGTTATCTCCAGTTCCCGAACAGTGCGGCTGCGACGGCTGGGATTCAGGAGCTCACGCGCAACATTAAACAAGTCGAGCTGCGATGGGGCGACGATTTGCGAGTGGCCCCCCTGGAGCCGGATCTCGCCGTGATGGCCGCTGGATACGACGAAGTCCTCACGGACACCATGGGGAGCCGGGTGGATGCGACCGGCTTCTTTACGGGCATCGCGGAATATCGAAACGGGCGGTGGCAGTTTCGGAACGCCCATTGGTCGGAGGCCGTCCCTCTTCCAGCTGTGCCGTAGGCTATTCCTGCTTGAACAACTCTTGGCGATCGATGTGGCCGCCCTTGAAAAAGACCATCGAGATGCGCTCGGTCGACGAGATGTCTTTCAGAGGATCGCCGTCCACCAGCAACAAGCTGGCTTCGTAGCCCTTCCGGATCAGGCCGATTCGATTGTCCGCCCGCAGCAAGCGCGCGCCGTTGTACGTCGCGGCCTGCAAGGCGACGGCAGGAGGAATGCCCGCTTCCACCCACAGTTGCAGCTCGCGATGGATGCCGGGACCGTGGATCATCTGCGGATTGCCGGAATCGGTTCCTGCTACCAGCATCACGCCGGCGCGGTAAGCCGCCATCAAGTTTCGATTGGAGTCCTCGAGTGTCATCGGATGCGCGCGAAATGCGCCGCGCAGTTCTTCGAACTGCGGCGATGCGATCATCTTCTTGGTCGACTGGAGCAGCTTCGGCGGACCTACCTGCTGGACCAACGTGCGATCCAGCAGATCCGTCTTTTCCTGGGCCGTGGCGATGATGGCTTCAAACACGGCCAGCGTCGGGTCGTAGGACACGTTCATTTGCTTCATGCGATCGAACAGAGCTTCGGGAATCGCATCGCGCATGGAGCCGTGCTCGATGCCGTTCACGCCGGCGACCAGGGCGTCGGCGACGTCGTGGGCGTTGCCGGTGTGGCAGACGATCGGGAGGTCGTCGGCGCGCGCCTGCTCGGCGATCGCGCGAAGCAGCGCGGGATCGAGACGAGGAATGGCGTGGCCAGGCGTGCCGCCTTCAAGAATCGCCTTGATTCCATCGACTCCGAGCTGCTTCAGGGCGTCCACCTGTTTACGGGCTTCCTCCGCGGACTTCGGCAGACGAACCAGTTGGGCCTCGAACTGCGCGCGCATCGACTCGGGGACGTACTGAATGTACTCCGTGCCGTGGCCTCCGGGGGTGGTGAACATCGGGCCGACGGCGAACAGTTCGGCGCCGTCTTTACCTCCGTTGCGAAGCGCGGCGCGTTTCTTGAGCACTAGATCCGTAGAGTCGCCGACACTCTTCACGGCCGTCACGCCGCTGAACAGGTACGCCGCGAGCTCGCGATCCATGAACGAGTTGGTTTTGGTGTACTCGGCCGGATCCTCCCAGAATCCGCCGGGTGAGCCGAGGTGCACATGCACGTCGATCAATCCAGGCAGCAGCGTTTTTCCAGCCGCGTCGACGCCTTCGGCTTTCAGGCTCTTTGCATCCGGCGCGGGACCGGTGTAGATTTCCGCGATTTTTCCGTTCTTGATCAGCACGGAGCCTTGCTCGATCACGGTGCCGTCGCCGAGAAACAGGCGCGCGTCACGAATCAGCCAGGTGTGGTTGCGCTCCATCACTCGCGCCAGTACTTTTTCCTTCACCATGTTGTCCTTGGCTCGAGCTTCCCAGGCGCCCATGACCAGAAACGGCGCGAGCACGGCGACAATCCAGAGCTTCGCCGACGCCTTCATCTTTTCGTCTTTCTCCCAACGGAAAAGTTTCAGCGCGAGGAAGGTGCCGACTACCGCGGTGATCAGCAGGACTCCGGCGGCAGGCAGGTTGTCCCAAAATGTTTCGTGGCCTTGCAGAATTCCCGAAAGGCCGGTGGACAAATACGTCGTGGGGATAAACTGCGCCAAGATTTGCAGCCACTTCGAGAACATCGCGATGGGAAACGTCGCGCCGCCCAGGAACAGCATGGGGAAGTACAGGAGCTGGACGATGATCTGGCTTTCCTGCATCGAGTTCGCCGTCGCCCCGACGATGCTGCCGATGGCGCGAAACGCCAGCAATCCGAGCAAAACGAAAGCGTACACCGAGATCGGATTTTCGAGCGGCGGCATGCCGTAAACCCAACGCGCGAGCAGCAGAGTGAGGAACGTCACCGGAACATAGTGGACCAGACCGGTGACCAGTTGGGCGACTAGGATCGGTCCGGGTGAGATCGGCGCGACTTTAAAGCGCCGCAGGATATTCGCTTCACGGTCCATTACGCTACGCATCCCGGCGCCGAACACGCCCGAGGCCAAAACTCCGAGGGTAAGCACCATGGTCACAATCTGCACGATGACGCCGCCCTGTTCGGCGTGCATGAACTGGCCGAAAATGAAAAAGAAAATCAGCGGGAAAATGTAGTTGAAAAACAGCACTGTGCGATCGCGCATGGTCAAGCGCAGATTCATCCGGATTTGTGCGATGTAGGCGTTCATGTCAGTCCCTCAGCCGCTTCCCCGTCAGCTCAATGAAGACGTCTTCGAGCGTCGGCCTCTTCAGGTGAATATCTTCGAGATCGAGGCCGTTCTGGTCGATCCACTTGACCAGATCCGGAAGGGTCCGCGCGGGCCGGGTGGAATGAACCGTCAACAGCAGGCGATCTTCGCTCAGGGCGTGCTTTTCCGATTCCTGGAACTTGGGGACTTCGGCCGGCATGGGTTGAGCGGTGCGGATGTCGATCCGGGATTGATCGGCGGTACGCGCCTGAATTTCGCGCGGCGTACCCATGGCGATGATTCTTCCCTCATCGATGATGGCCACGCGATCACACAGGCGCTCGGCTTCTTCGATGTAGTGCGTGGTCAGAAGAATGGTACGCTTGGCGTCGCGCAACTCGCTGATCAGGCTGTGAATTTCAAGGCGAACCTGTGGGTCGAGACCGGTGGTCGGCTCGTCGAGGAAGATCATGGAAGGATCGTTGACCATCGCGAGCGCGAGCGCCACGCGCTGCTTCTGGCCTCCTGAAAGGTGCGAGTAATACTCGTTGCGCTTCTCCCAAAGCTGGAGACGCTGGAGCAGTTTGTCACAGTCGATGTTGCGCGAATAAAACGCTGCGAACAGCGCCAGCGATTCGCGAACCGTGATTTTGTCCGGCAGATTGGTGGATTGCAGACAGACTCCGATGCGGTCCTTGATGGCGCGCGTTTCAGTGGCGGGATCGTAGCCGAGCACCGTCACGTCGCCGGCCGTGCGGGGGCGCAGACCCTCGAGAATCTCTACGGTGGTGGTTTTGCCGGCACCGTTGGGGCCGAGAAGTCCGAAGACCTCGCCTTGGGCGACGTCGAAATCGATCCCACGGACGGCCTCGAAATCCCCGTACGATTTGCGCAGCCCCGTGACGTGGATCGCCTGATCCCTTCCCGTCTCCATGGGTCCCATTGTAGCGGCCGGGTTCGAATTGCAGATTGAAAACCGGCGAACGACGGAAATAACCAGACCAATGGCGTCACCCTTTCTGCAAGCGGCGCAGCGTGTACTGCTCGGGGGTCACGGTCCCATTCTTCAGTTTCTTCCAATCGTCCATGACCCCGATCAGGCGGCCGCTGATGTGGTTGGATTGCTCGGAGGCGAGGAATAGCGCCAGCTCCATCTGCTTATCGGGCGGAGTGCCGCCGGTCAGCCGGGTTTGCTCGGCGTGCTCGGTTTCGCGCCACCCGGAACGCTCGCCGGCGGCGAGGATCTGATCGGTCATATGGGTGTAAGTGTCGCCCGGAGAAATGCAATTGACTTGCACGTTGTGGTCGGACACCTCGGCTGCGATGCTTTCGGCAAAACGGGCGACGGCTGCTTTGGTAGCGGCGTAGACGGCGAAATTTGGCCGGCCGCTGGAGGCGCCTCCGCACGCGAGTACAATGATCTTTCCCGATCGCCGCTCGATCATGTGCGGCAGCACGGCCCTGCACGCGTTCATGACTCCGATCAGATTCGACTGGATGACATCCGTCCACGATTTGGGGGAGTTCTCGGCGAACGGCCCGATGGGACCCTGGATGGCAGCCGCGCAGATCAGAACGTGCACGGGGCTATTAAAATGAACCCGCATGCGCTCGACGGCGGCGGACATTTGTTCGTAGTCGCTGACGTTGGATCGGATGCGAAGCGCGGAGCCGCCCGCATGCTCGATTTCCAGATGGCACAGATCGAGTTCGGCCTTGCTGCGCGCCAGCAGCCCCACGCGCGCGCCTTTGGCCGCGAATCCGATGGCCAAACGTTTACCGACGCCCCGGCCCGCGCCGGTCACCAGTACCGAAACAGCCTTCAAGGTTGGCACGCCCATTACGTTAATACAATTAATGCGTCCAGTATCCGTCCACCCAGCCGAAGCTGAGCGCGACCACCAATCCGACGGCGGGAAATAGGGCGGCCGCCACGGCGGTGCGAACCGGCCAACTCCACTTTGGCAAAATCGCCACCGCTAGTTGGGGCGCGCAGATCAGGGTCATGATCAGGGCTTGCCTGACTGGTCCGTGGCTGCACCACGGGCAGTGATGTCCATGCTGCGAGTGGATGTTGCACATCGCGTCGGCTCCGGCCCACAGAGAATGGCATCCACACTGGAAGATCAAGGAGCAAAAGTTGATGAAGAAGACGCTCGTGATCGTGAAGGAGAAAAGGAATGGGGAGAGCTTCGCGGCGATCTTCGTGGCGCCTGAAATGGTTACCTCCCCGCGTGTCCGGCGACCCGGGCGTGACCAAGAATCCGAACTACATTTTCCATCAAACGCAAGCCGCAATTCCCGTCGAGAGTCAGAATCGATTCGGGATGAAACTGCACGGCTTCCATAGGCAAATCGTGATGACGCACTCCCATGATGACGCCGTCGTCGCTCTCGGCGGTTACCTCCAGGCACGACGGCAGTCTCTCTGGAATCGCGTAGAGCGAATGGTAGCGGCCCACGCGGAACTCTTCGGGAAGTCCCGTGAAAATGCCGATGCCGCGGTTGTGGACCATCGACGGCTTGCCGTGCATCGGGTAGTCCAGCACGCCCAATTCGCCGCCGAACGCTTCGACCATGGCTTGCAGTCCCAGGCAAACTCCGAAGACCGGGATTTCGAGCTTCGCCGCGCGGCGGACCAACTCGGGCAGGCCGAAATCGGAGGGCCGTCCGGGTCCAGGCGAAATCAGGATCAACGAAGGATCGATCCGCTTGATCATTTCGGGTGGGAACCCGGCGCGATAGGTGATCACTTCAGCGCCAGTTTGCCGCGCGTAGTTAGCGAGCGTGTGGATGAAGCAATCTTCGCTGTCGACCAGCAGAAGCCGCACGCCGCGGCCATCTTCGGTCGAGGCATGATGTCGCGTGGGCGCGGCAGGCTGGGCATTGAGAGCGCGGAAAAAGCTGGTGGCTTTGAGAGCGCACTCGCGATGCTCGTTCTCGGGAATCGAATCGTACAGCAGCGTCGCGCCCGCGCCGTAGGCGGCGACACCATCTTTGAGATGAATCGTGCGGATGGTGATTCCGGTGTTGATGTCGCCATCCAGGGCGATCATTCCGACCGCGCCTCCGTACCAGCCGCGGGCGTCTTTTTCCAGGTCCTCGATCGCTTGTGCGGCCCATTTTTTCGGCGCGCCGATGATGGTGACGGCCCACATATGGGTGAGAAACGCGTCCAGCGAATCGAAACCCTCGGCCAGCGTCCCCTCCACGTGGTCGACGGTGTGGAACAGTCCTGCATACGATTCAATCAGCCGCCGTCCGATGACGCGCACCGATCCGGGCTCGCACACACGCGATTTGTCGTTGCGGTCAACGTCGCTGCACATGGTCAGCTCGGACTCTTCTTTGGTCGAATTGAGCAACTCGCGGATGCTGTCGGCGTCCTGCAAAGGATCGCCGGTTCGACGGGCGGTTCCAGCGATGGGACAGGTTTCTACGCGCCGGCCTTCCACGCGTACGAACATTTCCGGCGACGCGCCAATGAGTTGCTCGCCGCCGAACTGGAGGAAAAACTGGTACGGGCTGGGGTTGGCATGCTGGATCCTCTCGAACAGCTTCGACGGGCTGCCCGAATATGGCGCGCGGAAGGTCTGCCGCAGGACCACTTCGTAGTAGTCGCCGCGGCGCATGCCCTCGCGCACAGTTTCGACCTTCGCCATGTATTCCGCGGCGGTGTGGTCGGATTCGATAGGGCCGGGGCCGGCGGATTTGGCTCGCTTCAGCCGCTCGGCCGTGCGAGGCAGGCCGTGCGTGGTCAGTTCGCCGAGCGAGAAATCGTATTGGAAGCGCTCAATCTGCTCCTTCTTGCGATCCATGAAATAGATGTCGTCGCACAGGAACAGATGCAGATCCTTGACGACGTGGCGAGGGAGCTTCAGGTGGATCGGGTCGAACTGAAGCAGCAGGTCGTATCCGAAGGCTCCGACTAAGGCCAGGCGCGCGGCTAGCGGATGGCGCAGTTCGCCGATTAAGACCCGCAGGATGGAAAACGGAGATGGCTGTTTGCTGCGTTCCTCCTCTGGAAAAAGATCGGCGAGAGGTTTGAGACGGCCTCGGAGGGCTCCATTCTCAATCGCGAAGTTTTCCCAGTGGGGATGATCGGCGAGCAGCTTCTCGAAAATGCGATTCAACACTTTGCCGCGTTCATTCAGAGGCTCGAAGCGCATTTCGCGTCCGGCGGCAATGATTTCTAGAGGAGGCGCGACCGCGCCGAAGTCCCATCGGGAATAACGTTCGGGATATTCGTATCCGGAGGAGAAATACACGCCTCGCTGGGTATCGAGTTTGCGCAGGAGGGCCTGCAATCCGCGGGCGTAGGGAACTTTGGAAACAGTTCTGGTTACGATGATTTGACTGGCTGTTGAATAGCTTTCCGGGCGCATGCAACCACTTTCGGGTGGGGTCACTAAAAGGGTATCACGTAGAGTTATTTGAGCCACAGATGGACGCCGATAAGCACGGATGAAAGCTTTTAGGCCGTTACTCCCACGAACTCGGCGAATACTCAGGAAGAATTTGAGCGTGTCGATTCTGGCCGTCCCTATCGGCCGACGTCGTTACTCACCCATCCTACGGCGCCTGAGTCGACGCTGCATTTGGAGCTCTCGACTGCGACGCTCTTTCCGGTATTCACGTTGAGGATCTCGATGGTTCCAACGGGGTTGACAGCCCTCGGGAACCGGCACCACCTTATACGCAACAGATACCTTGAGTCAGGGGACCATTGCACAGTCGATTCAGGCAGCTCCTTTGTTTTTTTCCAACTGGACACGTCGAATATTATGGTTCGGTCTCGCCTCGTGAGAGCCGCAATCGAACGACCGTCCGGAGACCAAGATGCGCGCGCAAAGCCCTCACCGATCGGCTGCGTCGTGCCGTTTTCGACGCCTATTAGTTCTAATACATCGTTTCGGATTGCGACAAGGTGATCCGCGGTCGGCGATAGGCTAATGCTCGTCGGTGAATCCGCAAAATCCTTGTTTGATCCACAGGTTGGCAAGACGAGAACCGGTCTTATTGCTCCCTCAGGCATCCGCACCTCGAAGATGCCACAACGAAACTGGGCGCCCTCCTTAATCCGGCCGGAGACGAAAGCTTTGTCCTCCTTGGCCGAGACCGCAATGCTGAATACGCCGCCGAGATTTGATGGACAAGCAGCCGCTGTGGCGCGTACTGGACTTAGGTCGATTCGGTTGAGACAGGTACCCTCAGGGGTCGTGGATGAAGTGTAGATCGCTCTCCCACTCGCGGAGTAGGTGAACACACCAAGCCGGTATGGAATTTCGACGGATACGTCGGACTTACCCGGTGGGAAGACTATTAGATTGAAAGCAGGCGATGGGTACACGGCCGGTCGGCTCAGTGCCGGACGATAGTCAAATATTGATCGCGCCACGGGCGTCGAGGTTTGCGCGTTCATCGCGGGTGGTGCAAACGCTCCGACGAAGGGGACGGATAGGATCGACGCCCGGAACAATTTGAGCATGTCGATTCTGCCTCTCTCCATCGCGCCTACGCGGCGACTTCGACGAATTCGGCGAATACTTCGTTGGAAAGAAGAACGCCGCGCGGCGTTAATCGGACTCGCCCATCGACCGATTCAAGCAACCCATCGCGCAGAAAACGTTCGATCGCGGAGTTGAAGGGCGACCAGTCGCCATCGATTCCTTCGGAAAGCCGCAATCCAAGGAAGAATCGCTCCGAGACGGGATCGGCCGGGGCTCGCTGGGCCGCGTGCGGATTGGCGACGTAGTCAGCCGCGGATTCGGGGTTCTGCCAGCGCGATACGCCGTCGAAAGAATGCGCGTCGGCTCCGAAGCCGAGGTAGGGTTCGCGACGCCAGTACTTCAGGTTATGCACGGACTCGAATCCGGGACGGGCGAAGTTTGAAATTTCGTAGCGATTCAGGCCCAGGCGAGCCAGGCAATCGACGGCCGTCTCGTAGAAATCGGCGATTTGATCGTCGGAGGGGACGTCGGAAGCGCCGTAGCGTTGGCCGCCCAGAAGGATTTCGCGGCCCAGGCGGCTGTCTTCATCCACTTCCAGCATGTAGACCGATGCGTGCGGTGCGCCGAGCTTCTGGATCCAATCGAGCGACTGCGACCAGCTTTCAGGCGTCTGGCCGGGCAGGCCGGCGATCAGGTCGATATTGATGGAATCGATTCCGGCGGCGCGCAGCGAGCCGATCTCGTGCTCGACCGTTTCGGCGGTGTGTTTGCGTCCGGTACGGGCCAGTTCCCGCGCGATGAACGACTGCACTCCCAGGCTGACCCGATTGATGCCGGCTCGACGCCACGCCGAGGCTTTTTCAGCCGTCACGGTGCCTGGGGCGGCTTCGATGGTTGCCTCCTTCCACGGCCTTCCCGGAATTTCGGCTAGGATGGACGCCGGATCGATATGGCTCGGCGTGCCGCCGCCCAGGTAGACGGTTTCCGGGGTCCAGGGCCATGCCGTTTGGCCAAGCTCCGCTCGTAGAGTTTCCAAGTAGCGAGATTCCAGGTCGCGTGGGAAGACTCCCGAGGCGAAGTTACAGTACGTACACTTTTGTGCGCAAAACGGATACGAAATGTAAACGCCAGGCATCTAGACTGTTACCGGTACATGTTCATTCACAGTCAACGATTCCAAGATAACGTGTTTCTAGCGACTTTCGTCCGGGTAGCGGCATCTGTTACCCTTGGACGGTTCGTCCGTCAAGTCAACATGGAACCCGGCTGTATCCGACATACCGACCTGCCCGCAACCTCACGGTTGTTCGCGGACTTCACCTACCATTTTGACCGGGTTTCGCGCTTTTATCGCCACAATCCGCACGATCCCGCTTTGATCGATGCGGCGGCACGGGAGATCGATTATCCGGCCGAGCGCCGCGCCGCGATGGTTCGCGCGTTGGCCCGGCAGAACGGCGAAAGCGAGTCTTTGAGACGGCTGGCGCTGCCGGGCACGGTCGCGGTGGTGACTGGCCAGCAGGTGGGGCTGTTTTCGGGGCCCGCGTATACGATCTATAAGGCGATCACCGCGGCGCGGCTGGCTCGCGATCTAACCGCTCGCGGGATTCCAGCCGTCCCCGTGTTCTGGCTGGCGACTGAGGATCACGACCTCGCCGAGGTGGATCACGTATGGTCGTTCGATGCCGCGCATCAACCGGTGATGTTCCGAGCCGAACCTGCGACGGCGATGAATGGCAAGCAGCGTCCGGTGGGCGGCATCGTGATCGATCGCCCGCCTGTGGAGGAACTGGCCGCATCTCTCAGGCCGTTTCCGCATGGCGAAGACGTGGCCGCGGCCGTAAGGGAAGCATATCAGCCCGGGATCACCATGGGCGCCGCGTTCCATGCGCTGCTCGCTAAGTTGCTTGGCGGCCTGGATCTGTTGTTCCTGGACCCGCTGGATCCTGAGGTTCGCAGGATCGGCGCGCCGTTCGTGGCCGAGGCACTGAGCGCGGCGCCCGAGCTGAAAGCTCGGCTACTGGAACGCAATCGTGAGCTGGAAGCGGCCGGCTATCACGCGCAGGTGCACCTGGAAGCCAGAGACGTCGCTGTTCTTTCTACTCGAAAACGGCGAGCGGGTCCCTCTGCGGCGAGCGGATTCCGAGTTCGGCCAGATGCGCGACCGCGCCGCCGAAGTTTCGCCCAACGCTCTGCTGCGGCCGGTGGTGCAGGACTATCTGCTGCCCACGCTCGCCTACATCGGCGGTCCCGCCGAGCTCGCCTATCTGGCGCAGTCCCAGGTGATTTACGACCGGCTGCTGGGCCGGATGCCAGTGGAGATGTCGCGCAGCTCCTTCACGCTGCTGGAGCCGCGTGCGGAAAAGCTTCTGGAGCGTTACCGGCTCACTTTGCCGCAGACTTTGGTGAGCGAAGAGTTGCTCAAAGAGCGAATCGCGCGCGCGCTGGTACCTGAGAGCGTGGAGCAGGCCTTCGCCGACGCGGCCGGCGGCGTGGCGCATAACATCGATTGCCTCCACCTGGAGCTGGAGCGCTTCGATACGACGCTGGCCGCATCGCTCGAGAAGAGCCGCGCCAAGATCGCGTATCAGCTGGAAAAGACGAGGCGGAAGATCGAGCGGGAAACCATGCGCCGCGATGCGCGAGCGGTCGCCGATGCGCGTTACCTGACGAATCTGCTGTATCCGCATCGTCACTTGCAGGAACGGTTCTACTCGATACTTCCGTTCCTGGCAGCGCACGGCATGGATCTCGTCGGCAGGCTGTACGATGCCGCGCAGCTTGACTGCCCGGATCATCGCGTGCTGACAATCTAGCGAATATGCGCGCAAATACAGTCAAACAGGCCCTGAAGCAGGGAAAGCTTCAGGTGGGGTGCGGATTCGGGCAGATCCGTTCGGTGGATGTGGCGAGATTGCTGGCTTCTGCCGGCTTCGATTGGGCCTTTCTCGATAGCGAGCACGGGGCTTTCGACATGGAGACGCTGTACGACTTGTGCCATGCTTCGTCGATCGCCGGGTTGTCGCCCGTCGTGCGCGTGGCCGATATGCAGTATGCGCTGGTGGCGCGCGCGCTCGATTGCGGGGCGCAGGGCGTAATTTTTCCGCGCGTGGAATCGCCGGAGCTTTTGGAAACCGCCGTGAGTTGGACTAAGTTCCCGCCCGTGGGCATTCGCGGCTTTGGGCTGGGTCCGCAACACATCGACTATGAACGCTCGACGATTCCCAAGATGCTCAATCATTTGAATGAGAATGTCATGGTCGTGCTGCAGATCGAAACCAAACTCGCGGTCGAGCGGCGCGATGAGTTGCTGTCGATCCCGGGCTTGGACGCGGTCCTGATCGGACCCGTGGACCTGTCCATTTCGCTGGGCGTTCCCGGCGAATTTGAGCATCCGAAAATGGTAGCGGCTATGGAACAGATCCGTGATGCCTGTATGAAACACGGGGTCGCGCCGGGTACGCAGACCCGGACCCTTTCGCTCGCGAAATTCTGGAAAGAGCGCGGTATGATTTTCCTGGGCAGCGGCAGCGAGACCGGGTTCCTGTTCGAGAGAGCCACCGAGGTCGCGACGGCGCTGAAAGCCTAAGCTGCGGAGATCAAGTGATCGCAAGAGTCTGGCATGGATACACGAAGCCGGAACATGCCGACGCCTACGAGGCCCTGTTGAAACCGGAGCCTTTGCCAGGCGTCGGGAAAGTGCCGGGGTACCAGGGCAGCTATCTGTTAAGACGCCAAATCGGTGCCGAGGTGGAGTTCGTCACTATCCTGCTATGGGATTCGGTGGACGCGATTCGCGCGGTCGCGGGGACGGACTACGAAACCGCTGTGATTCCCGAGGAACGGCGCAAGTATCTGTCCAGATATGACGCGAAGGCGGTGCATTACCAGATAGCGTCTGTACACGCGATCAGCGCGATTCAGTTATAGGAACGAATCGCGCGTGGTCTTTGTCCTTGCGCACGGCGTCCACGGCGAACGCCTGATTGTGCATCACCACATAAATCCCCGGTGCAAGCACGCGCGCGGCGAATATGCTTTCGGTCAGATTCTGGAGACCGTCGCTCGATTCGAACCCGAGCGGGGTCATCGCTCCGGTCAGCACGATTGGAAATTTCAGTTCGCCCAGAGCGCGTTTGAGATACAGGCCCGTTTCGACCATGGTATCCGTGCCGTGGGTGATCACGACAGGCGCGTCTAAACGACGGCGCACGGCATCCAGCACCAGCGCGCGGTCGGCGTCGGTCATTTCCAGGCTGTCCTTATTCATCAAGCGCGCGGTATCGATTTCCGCGTCGGGCAATCGGAGACGGCCGAGATATGTTTCGATTTTACTATCCAGATTCTCGACCGAACCGCGCTGCTCGGAGTAGATTTTTTCGATGGTGCCGCCGGTGGTGATGACGTGGATTCGCTGCATGTCCGAAATTTCCATCCTAGCGCGGCGCTGGCGCGTCTAAGATAGGGACATGAGAGTCGCTATCGAAGGAATGCACTGCGACGCGTGTGTCCGGAGAATACGGAAGGCGATGGAGAAAGTGGACGGCGCGCGCGTGGAAGATGTGCAAATCGGCTCGGCTGTGGTTTCGATCGATCCGAAGCAGGAGTCCGCGATTCTCGAGGCTGTGCGAAAAGCGGGATACGAGCCGCGTCAGTCAGAATGACCGAAACCATCCATATTCATGTCGGAGGAATGACCTGTGCGGCCTGCCAGTCCCACGTGCAGCGAGCGCTGGAGCAGACGCCAGGGGTTCAAACCGCGGCTGTAAACCTGATGACGGGAGACGCGACGGTGGCCTTCGATCCAAGTGCCACCGGCGCGGATGCGCTGGTGGAAGCGATCGTCGACACCGGCTACGAAGCGCAGCTTCCCACTGCCGGCCGCAGCGCGTTCGAGGAACAGGAAGAGCGCGAGCGAGACGAGGTGCGAGAAGCGCGTGACCTCGCAATCAAGGCCATCGTGAGCCTGGCACTGGGCGCGGTCGAGATGTTCCCGATGTTTCTATCAATGCGCTGGAAGCACGACTCTGGTGTTCGATATGCCCTGCTGGCGATTACGGTGTTCGTGATGACTTGGGCCGGCCGGCGAATCTACACGGGCGCTTGGACTGCGGCGCGGCACGGGTCGGCCGATATGAACGCTCTGGTCGCATTGGGCACTGGTGCGGCGTTTTTGTATTCGCTGGCGGCCACTGTCGCACCAGAACGGCTGGGCGTACACGATGTTTACTACGAATCGGCGGTGCTGATTCTCGCGTTTGTGCTGAGCGGACGCGCGCTGGAGGCTCGCGCGAAACGGCAGACTACCAGCGCGTTGCGCAAGCTGATTCACTTGGGTGCCACTACTGCGCGAGTGGCGCGCGACGGTGCGGAAATCGACGTTCCAGCCGCCCAGGTTCGCCGCGGCGACCTGATCGTAGTGCGTCCGGGAGAAAAACTTCCGGTGGACGGCGAGATTGTCGATGGATCGAGTTATGTGGATGAATCGATGCTCACCGGCGAGCCGTCCCCGGTTGAGAAGCTGGCTGGCAGCCGGGTCACCGGGGGCACGCAGAACACGGCCGGCAGTTTTCGTTATCGCGCGACTTCCCTGGGAGACGCGAGTGTACTCGCGCGAATCGTCACACTGATGCGGGAGGCGCAGGGATCGCGTGCGCCGATCGAACGCCTGGCGGATCGCATCAGCGGCGTGTTTGTTCCAGTAGTGGTCGCGCTTGCCATGGCGACGTTCGCGGGATGGATGCTGGCAGGCGCGGGCATGACGAAGGCAGCAGCCAGTGCCGTCGCGGTTCTGATCATCGCGTGCCCGTGCGCTATGGGGCTGGCTGTGCCGACGGCCGTCATGGCCGCCACGGGACGCGGCGCTCAAATGGGCTTGTTAATCAAAGGTGGCGAGACGCTTGAGAAGCTGCGGCGCGTCAACACCCTCGTGCTCGACAAGACCGGGACGGTGACGGAGGGCAGACCGCGCGTGGTTGACGCAAAGATTGAAGATGAGACGTTACGTCTGGCTGCGGCGGTCGAGCGACGGTCTGAGCACCCGCTGGCGCACGCAATCGTCGAGTTCGCGCAGAAGCGAGGGCTCTCCTTACTCGATCCGTCGGATTTCCAAGCCATTGCGGGACGCGGCGTCGAGGCCTCTGTCGACGGGCGGCGAGTGATCGCCGGCAATCAGGCGATGCTCGAGGAGCGTGGGATTGCGTCGAGCGGCGGGGAAATTCTGATTGCCGTCGACGGGAAATTCGCCGGGTCCATCCAGGTGGCCGACCCGATTCGGCCTGGCGCCGAGGATGCGGTTCGCGACTTCCGCAGGCTCGGGCTTAAATTGGTCTTACTGAGCGGCGACAGGAGGGAAACGGTGGAGACCATTGCGCGTCAAGTCGGAATTGAGCGTGTCGTGGCGGGCGTCCTGCCGGACGGAAAAGTCGCCGAGATTCGCCGCCTGCAAAGCGAAGGCCGCGTGGTGGCGATGGCCGGCGATGGAATCAACGACGCACCTGCGCTGGCGCAGGCGGACGTCGGCTTCGCCATGGGCTCCGGAACCGACATCGCCATGGAGGCCGGCGACGTGACGCTGTTGCGGCCCGGCCTTGCCGGAATCACCCGCGCGATCGAGCTTTCGCGGGCGGCGTGGCGCATCATGCGGCAGAACCTGTTCTGGGCGCTCGCCTACAACGTCGTGGCGATTCCCGCCGCCGCCCTCGGCTTGTTAAGCCCGGTGATCGCCAGCGCCGCCATGGCCGCCAGTTCGGTGAGCGTCGTATTCAACAGCTTGCGGCTGCAACGTAAGAAGCTTTAAGCCCGCGCTGCCGAGACCTTCGGCTGCTCCACAGCGTCTTCTTTATAGAAGTAACATCCCGCGACGGAAGCAACCAGCATCTCCACGAGTTGGATTCCGGTAGCGGCTAGCGCGAGTTTGACCTGGAAGATGTGCAGAAACACGGGAGCAGCCGTGCCCATTGCGCAAGCCGTCACCCACATAATCAGTCCGGCGCACATCGCCGTTTTCGGACCCACACCAAATCTCGGCCGGATCGCCGCATAGACCCAAACCGTCAAGATTCCAAGGGCGAATCCCCAGGCGTTAAACGCAACGATCTGATTCGTGGACATCACAGCCGACCGGTTGAGGCTGGTCATCACGGAGGCCCAATGACTCGCTAGGATTACTCCGTTGGTGACCCCTTCGAAGATGTTAATTACCAGTCCGGCAACGATTCCGCCGATAAGGACTCTACTTAGATTGATTTGATCCATAATCTCCTTTCGATCGAACGATGGTAGTGCGTGCCGCGCCCGGACGCAAGGGGCTATAATCTGGGCTATGCTCAGGATCCATAAATTGGCGTTGGGGATCGTCGCGATTTGCTTTGCGGCTTGGTTCGAGGGGAGGGCCAGCGCGCAGACCGTCGCCAACGCGCATTTTCACCATTTGCATCTGAATGCGACCGATCCCGCGGCCGATATCGAATTCTATACCACCAAGTTCGACGCCGAAAAAGGCAGATTTGCGGGTCTGCTCGACGGTGTGTGGGCGCAGAAGAGCTGGATTCTGTTCAACAAGGTCGCGACTGCGCCGAACAGCGACATCACCAGCACCATCTGGCATTTCGGCTGGGGCGCGGAGGACATGAAGGCGACGTATGAGAAGCAGGTGGCCAGCGGGACGAAATTTCAGACCCCGCTTACCGACATCAGCGACATCGGCGGCGGCAAGGAGATGGGGCGGTTCTTCTACGCCTACGTCGATGGGCCGGATCACGCGCTGATCGAACTGAACACGGCGAATCATCATCATTTCGGACACATCCACCTGCTGAGCGACGATCCCATCGCCGCCGGCGACTGGTACGCGAAACAGTTCGGCGTCACGGTTCGGAAGAGTCCGCAAGAACACATGTATCGCGACGTTCAGATCGGACCCAGCGCTTCGTTCATGATGGACAACGTGAACGTCATCATTTATCCCGTAGGCTACGCGCGAACTTCCAAATGGTCCTATTGGGAGGGCCGCGACACGTTCGAATCGACCAAGGGGCACGTGGTGGACCATATCGGAATCAGCGTCGACAACCTGGAGGACGCGCTCGCGAAGCTGCGCGCCGCGGGAGTGAAGGTCACCGACGAGCCGCGCTCGGCTGCGGGAGGAAAAATCAAGTTTGCGTTCATCGAAGGCCCCGACAAAATGAGAATCGAGATCATCGAAGGGCACGCGAAGAAAGATTAGCTCTTACTCGCGGCCTTCTTCGTAGCGATCTCATTGCGCAGGCGCCGCATGCCGCGCAACCAGCGATCGTAGTCCGTGGCTTTACGGCGAAAATACTCGGCGGTCTCAGGGTGCGGAAGAATCAGGAAACGCTCCTGGGCTAGCCCCGCGATCACCGCGTCTGCCACCTGCTCCACAGAAACCGATCCTTCCACCAGATAATTGTCCGGGTCCTGCATCAGCATCGCGGTGCGGACACCTTGCGGGCACAACGCGGAAACTTTTATCCCGCGATCTCCATAGGTCATCGAGATCCATTCGGCCAGCGCGAGCGATGCGTGCTTGGTAACCGCGTAGATTACCGATTCGATGGACGTCAGTAAGCCGGCGGCGGAAACGGTTTGGAGCAGATATCCTTCGCCGCGCGCGAGCATCCCCGGCAGCACGGCGCGCGCCGCCCATACGTGAGCCAGAACGTGAAGATCGCGCATGCGCATCCATACCGAATCCGGCGCGTTGATATCGCCTTCGACGAAAATTCCGGCATTCGAACAGAACAGATCGATCGCGCCGAAGCGTGCGATGGTTTCGTCCACCAGACCCCGGATCTCGGCCTCTTGCGAAACGTCCACGCGCATGCCGACGCCGCCGATCTCCGCGGCGACTTTTCCCGCACCCGCGCCGTCAATGTCGGAGACCACCACCGCGCGTGCGCCCTCGGATTTGAACCGCCGCGCCAGCCCTGCCCCGATACCGTTGGCGGCGCCGGTCACAACCACTACTTTGTCTCGAAGGTTCATGCTCGGTTATGATACCAGCCACGTGGCCCAAAAATACGATGTGGCGGTAATCGGCGCGGGGGTGTTCGGCGCCTGGATCGCGTTCACCCTGGCTAGGCGGGGCGCGCGGGTCTTGATCGTCGACCAGCACGGGCCGGCGAACACGCGCGCCAGCTCCGGCGGGGAGACTCGCGTCATCCGCATGTCTTACGGCGCGGACGAAGTCTACACGCAAAGCTCCATCCGGTCGCTGAAGCTGTGGAAACAATTCTTCCCGTCGATGTTTCATCAAGACCGGAGTCCTGGTGACGTCGGCGGGTCGCGATCCCTATCTGATCGGCGCCAGCGAACACGTTGGCTCGCTGCGGATACGAATTGGAGTGGCTTGAATTTTCCGTGTTGCGGAAACGTTTCCCGGACATCCGGTTCGATCTCGGTGCAGCCGCGGTGTTTGAGCCGTCCAGCGGGGTTCTGATGGCGCGTCGCTCCGTGCAGGCCGTGGTGGACGCGGCGGTCCAAGCCGGTGCACGTTATGAGGCCCGGCACCTGAACGCGCCCGAGCGAGACCTTGCCGACACCTTCGTATTCGCCTGCGGGCCGTGGCTGCCAAGGATTTTTCCGGACGCGATCGGCGCGCGCATCCGGCCGACGCGGCAGGAAGTCTTTTTCTACGGGACCGCGGCCGAAGACCGCCGCTTTGCGGAAATGCCCGTCTGGATCGCTTTCCGCGAAGGTGTCTACACAATTCCCTCGATCGACGGGCGCGGCTTCAAGCTCGCGATCGACAAACATGGCCCGCCGTTCGATCCGGAAACCGGCGAGCGCAGCCCATCCAGTTCCACGATGAATCGGGCGCGTGCGCTTCTCAAGAAACGGTTCCCGGATCTGGCTGGCGCTCCCCTGCTTGAAACGCGCGTCTGTCAATATGAGAACACCTCGAACGGTGATTTCCTGATCGATCGGCACCCGCAGATGGAGAATGTCTGGCTGGTCGGCGGAGGCTCGGGTCACGGGTTCAAGCACGGGCCGTTTGTGGGCGAGTACGTCGCGGGACAGATTATGGGCGACGGAGTCGCGGAGCCGAGATTCTCACTCGCGTCGAAGGGGCTACGGAAAAACCGCACTGTGTACTAGCCACGTCACCAGACCGTAAACTACCGGCACGCTGAACAGCGTCGAGTCGATCCGGTCCAGCCAGCCGCCGTGGCCGGGAAGCGACGCGCCACTGTCTTTTACGCCCGCGCCGCGCTTCATGGCGGACTCGCATAGATCGCCGATCTGGCCGGCGACGTTGCCTGTGGCTGCGATGGGGAGCACCATCGCCCACGGTAGCGATGGCAGGCGCCACAGCATATAGACGGTACCCGCCGCGGCTCCGAAGACCAGCGAAGCGATCGCGCCCTCCCACGTTTTAGCGGGACTCAATCTGGGCGCGAGCTTATGATGGCCGAAAGCGCGTCCTGCATACAGAGCAGCCGTATCTCCCACCCAACTCAGCAGACAGCGCGAACATCAACCAGTTGGGATCCACGGCGCGCAGATCGATGGCGCATCGCCACGACGCCGAAAATGTAGACGACGCCGAGCGTGAATACGGCGGCCGCGGCCATCGACTGCGATAGGTCGCGGACGCGCGCGGCGAGCAGCAATCCCGCCAGCGCTACCAGGACCATCACCAGGCGCGGCTGCGGCGCCACCATCAGCGCTAATCCCGCGGCCATTCCCGGCCAGCCCGGCCGGGCGATGTGGTTTTCCGCGGCAATCTGGTCGAATTCGTGAAACGCGATCAGGCCGATGGCGGCCATCGCAGCGACGAACGCCCAATCGGGTCCGGCCAGTACCAGCCATACGACGACAGGGACCAGGACCAACGCGGTCGCGACGCGCTTCATCGACTGGGGACGGAGACGGGCTCCATGGCAAGCGTATCTGGCGGCGGCGCTTCCCCAATCCCGCCGAAGCGGCGGTCGCGCTTCTGGTAGTCGAGAATGGCACGGAGCAACTCGGCGCGGGTGAAGTCCGGCCACAGGGTTTCGGTGACGTACAACTCCGCGTATGCGATCTGCCACAGAAGGAAATTCGAGATGCGCATTTCGCCGGACGTGCGGATGAGCAGATCAGGATCGGGCATCCCGGACGTATAGAGCCGCGCTGAGATCGCGGCTTCATCGATGGCGGCGCCGCGGCGTGCGTCGTCCACCAGCGCTTTTACCGCGTCCACCAGCTCGGCGCGGCCGCCGTAGTTGATCGCCAGGTTCAACTGCAAGCCGGAATTGGCGGCCGTGGAATCGATGGTGGATTGGAGCTCTTCCCGGACGAAACCGGGCAGTTCGTCGATCCTTCCGATGGCGGTGAAGCGAATATCGTGGCGATGCATCTCGGCGAGCTCGCGGCGGAGATACAGGTGCAGCAAGCGCCACAGAGTTTCGACTTCGGCTCGCGGGCGCTTCCAGTTTTCGACCGAAAAAGCGTACAACGTAAGGGCGCGCAGGCCCAGACGGGCACAGGTCTCTACCGTGACGCGCACCGGCTGGATTCCAGCCTTGTGGCCGGCGACGCGAGGCAGCCTTCGACGCCTGGCCCAGCGGCCGTTTCCGTCCATAATGATAGCGATGTGCGCAGGCAGGCGATCCGGATCGATCTCACGCGCCAGCGAGTAGTCCGGCTCGTCCGGCGCGAGCGCGTCGAGTAGAGCTTTCATCGCTAATTCACCATCGTAGCAGGTGCGCCATTGCAGGGAAGACGTTACCGGCACGAACTTTATCATACAAAGTACTTGACGGACCTGGATTGCCGGGTTATGATTTCCTCATGGCTTCGGTCCAGCCGATCCGCAAGCGTCAGCCGATCCCGATGCATGCGCATGCCATGGACAACCTTCGTTACATCCGAGAAACGATGGAGCGGGCGGGCTCGTTCACGGCCGTTCCGGGATGGGGTGGCGTGGCGATGGGCCTGACCGCGCTGGCCGCGAGCCTGGTTGCCGCCCATCAAACTTCAACCGGCGCGTGGCTTGCCACCTGGGTGATCGAAGCGGCGCTGGCGACGGCGATCGGCATTCTAGCGATGTGGCGCAAGGCGTTGAAGGCGAAGAAGCCGATGTGGTCGGCTCCGGCGCGCAAGTTTGTATTCAGCTTCGTGCCGCCCATGATCGCCGGGGCGGCGCTGACGCTGGTTCTGTGGCGCGCGGACGCGCCGGCCGCCATCCCTGGCGTATGGCTAATGCTGTATGGCACGGGCGTAGTCACCGGGGGAGCCTTTTCCGTGCCGGTGGTTCCGGTGATGGGCGGATGTTTTCTGATCTTGGGAGCGCTGGCGGTATTTTCACCGCCGGCGTGGTCCGTGCCGTGGAACGACGTGTGGCTGGCAGTAGGATTCGGCGGGCTGCACATCGTCTTCGGAGCAGTGATCGCGAGGAGGTACGGTGGCTAAGAACAGCGCTCTGCGCGAGACAACCTTTGAAGTCCAAAGACCGCCCCAGCCGATCCCCGATCTGGACCGGCTGATCCACCCGCGCATTCGGTTGGGAATCATCAGCGCGCTGGCTGCTGCCGATTCGCCTTTAACTTTTAACGACTTGAAGACTCTGCTCCAGACCACCGACGGAAACCTGAGCGTCCACGCACGGAAACTGGAAGAGGCGAAGTATATCGCCTGCACGAAGTCGTTCGATGGGCGCATGCCCAGAACCGAGTATACGCTTACGCCGGCCGGGCGCAAGGCGTTCGACAAGTATCTGGATCACATGGAAGCGATCCTGCAAGCTTCAAAAAGGTGATCCACCGGTTATGCATTTGTGAACATTCATTCGGAGGAATGCTTTGTAATGAGAAGTACTTTTGAGAACGGCTTACATGTGGCCATCATCATGGATGGCAACGGCCGATGGGCCAGTGGGCGCGGTTTGCCCCGGGTGGCGGGACATCGCGCCGGTGCGGATGCGGTGCGGCGCACCATCGAGTCAGCGCCGTCGCTGGGGATTTCCGTGCTGACGCTGTACGCGTTTTCCGCCGACAACTGGCGGCGTCCCGCGCATGAAGTTTCGGCCCTGATGAAACTGCTGGGACGCTATCTGGTGCAGGAGAGCGATCGCTGCGTCACCAATGGAGTGCGCCTGGAAGCAATCGGCCGGCGCGACCGCCTGTCGCCTCCACTAGTGGCGCTGCTTGAAAAAACCGAGCGTAAAACCGCGGGAGGACGAAAGCTGCTTCTGCGCCTGGCGATCGATTATTCGTCGCGGCAAGCCATTTTGGATGCTGCGCGATCGCTCTTGCCGGATGAAGACCTTTCGGCGCGGCTCGGTCCGGATGTCGATCTCCTGATCCGCACCAGCGGCGAGCAGAGGCTGAGCGATTTTCTGTTGTGGGAATGCGCTTATGCGGAAATGGTTTTCACGCGCCGTATGTGGCCGGAGTTTGGCGTCGAAGACCTGGCCTCGGCCGTAGAAGAGTTTCGCCGCCGCGAGCGCCGTTTCGGCGCAGTTTCGGCGCAGCGCACGGCTTAAACCGCCATCTGTTATTCTTGCCCCATGAGAATCGGCGTATTTACACCGCTGCTGTCGCAATTTTCTCTTGACAAAGTTTTTGAGAAGCTTCGCACGTTGAATATTTCGACGGTCGAGCTGGGCACGGGCAACTATCCGGGTGATCCGCACTGCAAGCTCTCCATGCTTTCCGACCGGGCCGCGCTCAAGGATTTCAAACAGAAACTGGCCGATAACGGGTTCACCATCAGCGCGCTCAGCTCGCATGGGAATCCGCTGCATCCGGACCGCGATGTCGCCAAAGCCTATCAGGAAACCAGCCGCAACACCGTTCGGCTCGCCGAAAAACTGGGCGTTCCGGTCGTAGTCGATTTTTCGGGCTGCCCCGGCGACAGCGACAAGGCCAGGTATCCGAACTGGGTGACGTGCCCGTGGCCGCCCGAGTATCTGGATCTGCTCGACTGGCAGTGGGAGAAGAAGGTCGCGCCGTACTGGATCAAACACGCAAAGTTCGCCGCCGATCATGGCGTCAAAGTCGCGATCGAAATGCATCCCGGATTCGTGGTGTACAGCCCGGAAACGGCGCTGAGGCTGCGCGAGATCGCCGGAAACAACATCGGCTGCAACTACGATCCCAGCCACATGTTCTGGCAGGGAATCGATCCGATCAAGGCCATCCGCGTCCTGGGCGATTCCATCTTCCACGTGCACGCCAAGGACACGCAGATTTACGACGCGAACCTGCCGAAGACCGGCGTGCTCGACACCAAGAAATACACCGACGAGCGCAATCGCGCCTGGATCTTCCGCGCCTGCGGCTATGGCCACGCGTACACCTGGTGGACCGAGTTCATCTCCACGCTGCGCATGTTCGGCTACGATTACGTCCTGTCGATCGAGCACGAAGACACGCTGATGTCGCCCGACGAAGGCTTGACCAAAGCCGCGGCGTTCTTGAATCAGATCGTGATCCGAGATCAGCCAACCGCGCCCTGGTGGGTTTAAACGCGAAGACGTTCCGTCCCATTTAGGATCATCTTCCTGACCGACGGTGACACTTGTTGACACTGTCGCTATCGTGCAGTATGCTGAAACCAGATGAAAAAGGACGAATGGACCCTGCCGGAGCTGGCCGAAGAATCCGGTATTCCGGCGAGAACCATTCGTTATTACATCGCCCGTGGATTGCTCCCCGGCCCGATGGTTGCGGGCCGCAGCGCAATTTACGAATTCTCGACATCTGGAGCGCCTCCAGGTGATCCGCAAGCTTCAACGCGAAGGGCGAATGCTGGCCGAAATCGCGCAAGCCGCGGATCACCCCGACCAATCGTTTCCTGAACCACAGGCCTGGTGGCAATATGACGTGGCCGACGGAATTGACTGTGCAAGTTCGCGCCGATCTTGCGCCTTGGAAAGTGAGGAGGACTTCGGAAGGCGCTGGCTGAGTTGGCGCCCCGACTAAAGAAGGATGGGCGTGGCCTTTGAAGTTCGCACCGCGGAAGGGACCGCACTCAAACTCGCGATGCAGCGATTGTGGCTCACCGGACAAGTGCTCCCCGTCGGCGCGCGTATTCATGTTCGACACGTATTTCGCAATGGCGAGGATAAGCCGCTCGAAATCATCTATGCGTTCATGTTGCCTCGCGATGCCGCGTTGCGCCGGTTCGAGGTGAAAGGCACTGGTTTTGAGGTCCATTCCGAGCTGCGCCGCGTCGAGGACGCCGTGAAGGCTTACGAGGCCGGGATCGAATCGGGACATCTGGCGACGCTGGCGCGCGCGTATCGCGATGGCGTTGTGAATCTCACCCTCGGGAATCTGCGCAACGGCGAGGAGGTGACGGTTACTCTGGAAATTCTGGCAGGCGTCGAACTGCATGACGACGGCCTGAGATTCCGTTTCCCTTTCACACTTGCGCCCGGCTACCATCCCCGCGCCGGCGCCAGTCCAGGCGGAGAGCTGGAACTTCCGGCGCCCGAGTTTGGCGACGTAATCCTTCCCACGTTCAAGCCTTCGGCCGATGATCTGCACGAAGTCGGTTTCGATCTCGCGATCGAAGTTCCAAATGCGGATGATATCGGATCTCCTTCGCATGCTGTGCGCGTGACCAAACAGCGAGTGACACTCGCCCCCGAATCCGACGTCCCCGATCGCGACCTGGTATTGGACGTGCGCACGGCGGAACGTCGCACTCAGATTCTAGCCGGCGGCGGGCGCTTCGCGATGGTCGTGCCTTCGACGCGCTTCGGCGAAAAAGCCGCCAGTGCGCGCAAAGTAGCCCTGGTGATCGACCGGTCCGGTTCCATGGGCGGACAGCCGATGACGCAGGCGCGCCGCGCGGTGGAAGCATGCCTGGGCGCTCTTTCGCCGGAGGACCGGTTCGCTCTGGTCGCCTTCGATGACCAGGTGGAAACATTTCGCGAGTCGTTGTCGCCCGCAACGGCAGCGAATCGCGATGCCGCGCGCGCATTTCTCAACGGGATCGAAGCGCGCGGGGGGACCGAGTTGGTGCAAGGATTCACGGCCGGCGCCCGGCTGGTGACCGGCGGAGGCGACGTGCTGGTCATCACCGACGGCCAAGTCATGGGCACGGAGGAAATCCTGGCGAAGGCTCGCGGGCTGAACGTCCGCGTTCATTGCTTGGGCATCGGCAGCGCGAGCCAGGACCGGTTTCTGGCGCTGTTCGCTTCGGCGACCGGCGGCGTCAGCAGGTTCGTCACGCCTCAGGAACGGGTGGACGTCGCCGCGGTGGATTTGTTCGCTTCGATCGGCCGTCCCGTCGCCGTGGACATTCGCGCGACTGGAGCGAGCTTCACTACGGAGCCGGCGCGCGCCGTGTTTGCGGGTAATCCCTGGGTCGCTTTCGGAGAGGGTGAGACGGAGTTGGTTCGGGTGGACTGGGCCGAGGGGTCGTTTTCAGAGACCATCGCCAATCCGCGGCCGGAACTCGGAGATACGTTGCGTCTGCTCGACGGCGCGCGTCAAATCGCGAATCTTGAAAGTCGGATGACGCCCGACGCAGCGCAAGAAGTGGAAGGCAGGCTGGTCGCCCTCAGCTCCGAATATGGGCTCGCCAGCCGTGCGATGGCGCTGGTTGCCGTGGTGGAGCGGTCTGGCGACGAAGCCGGAGCGCCGCCGGCGACGCGAGTGGTTCCCGTCGGAATGCCGCAGGGCACAAAGTTCGACAGTTATTTCGCACCGCCGGTACTCACCGGCCAGTTCGCGCTTGCGACCATGCCCTCCGCGCCCATGCCTGCTGCTGCGCCGCGCCGAAAGATGGCGCTGTTCCGTCGCGAGCCGCCCCCGCCGCCACCCGACGATACCGATCGGTTGCTCGAAATCGCCGCGAATCTCGCGCCGGATGGCGGCCTCGCAGGCAAAGACCCCGAAGATCGCGCGTTGAAGACGGCTGGGGCGCTGATATTCTTCCTGGCCGAAGGGCACACGCCGTCACAAGGCGCGTTTCGCGCGCATGTCGAACGGATGGTTAAATTTCTTGAAACCGTCGAAGTGCGCCCGGACCTGTTGGCCCGCGTCGTCGCGTTCGCTCGCGCCGGCGCGAAACCGAAGACCAGGCATGCCGAAACCTGGAAACAGATTGAGGCGGCGCTCGCCTAAAAGGCGAATTCAAGAAATGGTCTAATCGATATCGATATCACGTATCGGTGGCGGCTCGTCGGGATTCTCTTTGGCGACCTTCAACATCTCGTCGAACTTCTTGCTGAGCACGTCGTGATGGCTCTTATGCGCTTCTACGGATTTCTTGAACACGTCCTCGCGCCGCCCGGCTTCGCCCTTCATGCGCTGAACTGCGGTTTCAAAATCCGCGATGGACGGCGGCTTCACGTGTTCTTTGTGCCGGATCACCGCCTGCGTGTCCGCATCGATGTGCAGCTCCGCCTGGCAGCAGGGGCAGGTGACGGTGATCAACATCTCGCTTTCATCTTACCTCACGCCTTGGGAATCACGAACCGGCTATAATCGAGACATGACTCGGCCCTCCACGGCCCGACCATCCCTCTTTGGCGCGGACTAAGCTTGCCGTCGCGCAAGCCGTCTCGTTCATGAACTTAAACCCAAGGAGTCGTAGATGAAAACCGTGGAATCCGTCCGCCCGGACCTTCCCCATCTGGTTACTGCATTGCCTGGGCCGAAGGCGCGCGCAATTATCGAGCGGGACGACGCCGTCATGTCGCCTTCTTATACGCGTAGCTACCCGCTGGTGGCCGCGCACGGCAAGGGCGCGATGATCGAGGACGTGGACGGGAACCGCTTCCTCGACTGCACCGCTGGAATTGCGGTTGTGTCCACGGGTCACTGCCACCCCAAGATTGTCGAGGCGATCCAGCACCAGGCCGAACGGCTGATCCACATGTCCGGTACCGATTTCTACTATCAGAACATGGTGGAATTGGCCGAGAAGCTGGCGATCTTGGCTCCGGGCGATATGCCGCGGCGAATCTACTTTGGCAACTCGGGCACGGAGGCGATCGAGGCTGCGCTCAAAATGGCGCGGTATCACACCGGCCGCGGCCAGTTTATCGCCTTCTTCGGATCCTTCCACGGGCGCACTATGGGTTCGCTGGCGCTGACCGGAAGCAAGAGCATCCAGAAAAAGGGCTTCTTTCCGGTGATGCAAGGCGTGCACCACGTGCCCTACGCGAACTGCTACCGGTGCGCGTACGGAAAGACGCCGGATTTGTGCGCAGTGGAATGCGTGAAGGTGATCGAGGACCAGCTTTTCCGCCACACGCTTCCGCCCGAGGAAGTGGCGGCGATCTTCGTCGAGCCGGTGCAGGGCGAAGGTGGCTACGTCGTCCCGCCGGCGAAGTTTTTCGACGAGCTGCGGCGCGTGGCGGATCGCCATGAAATTCTGATCGTCGCCGACGAAGTTCAGTCCGGCATGGGCCGCACCGGAAAGATGTTCGCGTCGGACCATTTCGGCCTGGTTCCGGACATCGTGGCGCTGGCGAAAGGAATCGCTAGCGGAATGCCGTTGGGCGCGACCGTGGCACGCGCGGACTTGATGAACTGGACGCCGGGGGCTCACGCGTCCACCTTTGGCGGTAATCCCGTGTGCATTTCGGCGGCACTGGCGACCATCGAGCTGCTGGAGCAGGAACTGGTGGAGAACGCCGCGATTATGGGTGCGCACATGCGGGCCCGGCTTGCGGATTTTTCGCAGCGCTTCCCCGTCGTCGGCGACGTGCGCGGGCTCGGATTGATGATCGGGATCGAGATCGTTCGCGATCAGTCGACGAAGGAGCGTGCGCCGGACCTCCGCGACCGCATCGTGCAGATGTGTTTCAACCGCGGCCTGCTCGTGCTCGGCGCCGGACCCAATTCCATCCGGCTGAGCCCGCCTCTGATCATCACCAAAGATCAGGCGGATCACGCGGTGGACACGCTCGCGGAGTGCATTCGGACACTTTGATAAGCTTCCCTTGTGCGCCTCGCTGGGTTTTTGACGATCCTCAGCGTCTGCCTGTACGCTCAGGAAGAGTCGGCAGCCAGATTCGGTACTACTGTGGTCCTTCCGTCGGGACTTCGCGGCGAGATTTATCATATCCGCCGCAATACCGCCAAGCTCCCCAATTTTCGCAAGCTGAAACCAGTGGGCACCATCTACACCGCATCCTTGAATATCCCTCCACAGGATTTTCGCGCGGGTTTCCCAGGCGTGACCAAGCGATTCGAGTGGTTTGCCATCGACTACGCAGGGCGATTCTGGATTGATAAGCCGGGCGATTATCGGTTCGTTCTGACTTCCGACGATGGCGCGACGCTCTCCATCGACGATGAGCTGGTCGTCGACAACGACGGCACGCACCCGCCCAGGGATGAAACCGGCAGCGTGACGTTAAGCGCCGGAATCCACCGGATTCGTGTGTGCTATTTCCAGGGCCCGAGACTTCAAGTCGCCCTGGTTCTGAAAGTCGCGCCGCCGGGCGGGGAACTACGCGTCTTCAGTACGGACGAGTTCAAGCCGCCGCTGCATCCGGAGAGCTGGCCACCCCACCCATAGCGAGTCCTCCCGTCATTGACATATCATTGTTTTTCATTGTTTTTCATCGAGGTGATCCATTGATCGCGCCAATCATGTTTCTTTTTCTGATGCAGCAAGGCCGCGGCGGCGGCGTGCCTCCTCCCGGTCCGGCGATCGGCGGGCAGATCGACGAGACGCCCGCGGTTACGCATCATTCAATTCAAGTGGGCGGAAAGACGCTTCAGTACACCGCGACCGCGGCGCAGATGCCGCTGAAGACTTCCTCGGGCGAGACCGAAGCGCACATTTTTTACGTCTCCTATACGCTCGACGGCGCGGAGAGCGGCAAACGCCCGTTGACGTTCGCTTTCAACGGCGGGCCCGGTTCGGCATCGCTTTGGGTGCACATGGGCGCGATGGGGCCGCGCAGTCCCAAGCTGCTGTCGAACGGAAACATGCCGCCTCCGCCGTATCAGATGATCGACAACCAGTACACGTGGCTCGACCATACGGACCTGGTGTTCATCGATCCGGTGGGCACCGGATACAGCCGCGCTAAGGATCGGGAAGTGGCTCAGCGGATGAACGGTGTCGCCGGAGACCTGCAATCGGTGGGCGAGTTCATTCGCATGTACCTGGTTCGCAACAACCGCCAGCTCTCACCGCTGTTCCTGGCTGGCGAAAGCTACGGGACCTTCCGCTCGGCGGGCCTCGCCGGCTATTTGATCGACCGCGGGATCGCGTTTAACGGCGTGGTGCTGATCTCGACCACGCTGAACCTGGAAACCATCTGGTCCGGGTCGGACGATCTGGTGTACGCGCTGGAGCTGCCCACTTATGCAGCCGACGCCTGGTATCACAAGAAGGTCGCGCCGGATTTGCAGCGCAAGGATCTCAAATCGTTCTTGAAAGAAGTCGAGACCTTCGCGATGGGCGAATACTCCACCGAGCTGAACAAAGGCGATGAGCTTTCACCGGCGGAGCGCAAAACCGTGATCGACAAACTGGTGCGCTACGCGGGTCTGGACGCGAAATACGTGGATGAAAGCAACCTGCGTTTCGACGTCGCGCACTTTTCGCGCGAACTATTGCGCGAAAAGCATCAGACTATCGGTCGTCTGGATGGCCGCCTCACCGGTCCGTCCTCATTGAACACCGGCGAAACGTCGGAATACGATCCATCGAGCACGCTCACCACTCCTCCTTTCACGGCCGTGTATACCAGCTACCTGGAGCATGAGCTCGGGTTCAAGACGGACATGGATTACTACGTGACCGGCGGCGTTCTGCCGTGGGATTACGGCGTGCAGAACGGCTTCGGCGATACCACCAGCCTGTTGCACAATGCATTTGCGAAAAACCCCTACATGAGGGTGATGGTAGCCGCGGCGTACTTCGATCTCGCCACTCCCTATTTCGCCGCAGAGTACACTTTCAACCACATGGGCCTCGATTCGGAGATGCACAAGCGGATCGTTTGGGATTTCTACCAATCCGGCCACATGCTGTACATCGACAGTGATTCGCACGCAAAATTCAAGAAAGATATCGCGGACTTCATCGCGAGCGCCATTCCGTAAGGAGACCGTCATGAAAACGATCGCCCTATTTTTTTCGTTGGGAACGCTGTGGTTGAACGCGCAGCCGCGGAAACCCTTCACGGTCGTCGAGGCTACCATCCCAGAGATGCGGGCCGCCCTGGAGCAGAAACGCGTCACGTCGCGCGAGCTGGTGACGCAGTACCTGATCCGCATCGCGACGTATGAACACACGCTGCACGCCGCTGTCACCGTTAATCCCAACGCGCTCAAAGACGCCGACGCGATGGATCGCGAACGCGCCAGCGGGAAAGTGCGCGGTCCGCTGCACGGCATCCCGATCGCACTAAAAGACAATATCCACACTACCGATATGCCGACCACTGGCGGAGCGCTCGCGTTCCGCGGATTCGTTCCCCCCTACGAAGCGACGCTGACCAAGAATCTGCGTGACGCGGGTGCGATCATCATCGCCAAGACGACTCTGATCGAACTGGCCAACTGGGTGGCTGGCGCACCGACGCCGATGCCGGCGTATAACGCTGTGGCCGGCTTCGGATTCAATCCCTACGATCCGCGCCCCGATCCTCGCGAAACTCCCGGCGACGGGCGCGCGGTGCTGTCGCCGGGCGGTTCCAGTTCCGGCGCCGGGACGGCTTCAAGCTTGTGGGCCGCCAACGTCGGCTCTGACACCGGCGGGTCGATCATCAATCCGTCGAATCAGAGCATGCTGGTGGGGATTCGCCCGACCTTGGGACGTATCAGCCGCTACGGCGTGATTCCGATCACGGCCGATCACGACACGGCGGGTCCGATGACGCGAACGGTGACGGATGCGGCGATTATGACTGGGGGTGCTCGAAAGCGCGGCGCCCGATCCCCACGACGCTGCGACCAAGACTCTGCACTCCACCGCCGGGCCGCGACTATACGAAAGTTCCTGAAAGCCGACGGCCTGAAGGGCGCGCGCATCGGCATTCCCCGGACGTTTTACTATGATCGCGCTGCGGGCTCCGGCGGCGGGGGGCGCGGACGCGGCGGCTTGAATCCGGCTCAGGCCAAGTCGATGGAGGACGCGATTGAAGTTCTGAAGCAGCAGGGCGCGGTGATCGTCGATCCCGCGGAGATCCCCAGCTTCGTCGAGAAGGATCCCAAGAACAATTTCACGCAGTGGCCCGTACTGCTCGGGAGCGAATCAGGCCAAGGGCAACGACGAGGATTGCTCAGTCAATTTCAAGTACGGAATGAAGCGCGACTTCAACAACTGGCTGGCGAGCTCTCGGACCTTCGGCCCCGGTAAAGACCCTTACGGAGCTTCGGCAATGGAATCTGAAACACGAAAAAGCCGGGGCGATCAAGTTCGGACAGTCGAGGCTCGACATCTCCGATGAAATGGACGTCGACGCCGACCACGCGCGCAACGAAGCCGATGTTCGCAAAGACAATCTGCTGAGCCGGACCCACGGCATTGACGCAGTGCTGAAAGC
Source organism: Terriglobia bacterium (assembly GCA_963842485.1). GTDB lineage: Bacteria > Acidobacteriota > Terriglobia > Bryobacterales > Bryobacteraceae > Palsa-187. The sequence goes on from CAWJHI010000128.1 coordinate 107,820, forward strand.
GAATCGGCTGGACGCGATCCTGACGCCGGGCGGGAACGGCGCGGACCTGGCCGCGCGATCCGGCTATCCCATCATCGTGGTCCCGTTTGGTTTAGTTCCCAACGCCCCGCAGCAGCAGCCGTTCCCGGAGGGGTTCAACGCCCTTCCATCGCCCTTCGGGGTCGGCTTGACGGGCTCGGCATGCTCCGAACCGCGGTTGATCGAAATCGCGTATGCGTTCGAGCAGGCGACGAAGCGTCGCGTTGCCCCAGCGTCGACGCCATAGTTGTTTTGAGCGCATTACGGTGATATCCTCCTCGATGGCGATTGAAGTCTGGGAGGACGATCCATGCGTTACTGGAAGCTGACTGTTTGCCTGTTCGCGGCGTGTGCCTTCAGCGGATTCGCGCAATCGAAAAATGAGCCTCAAGTCGAGTTCGGCATGATGACCTGGCCCGAAGTGAAGGCGGCCATGCAAGCCGGGAAGACCACGCTCCTGATTTACAACGGCGGTACCGAGCAGCGGGGTCCCCAGAACGTGAACGGCGGCCACACTTTGATCGCTACCGAAGTATCCAGGCGCATCGCCATCAAATTGGGGAACGCGCTGGTCGCGCCGGTGTTGCCGTACTCGCCGAACAGCGCCAGCGCGACTCTTCCGGGCACGCTTGGACTTACACCGGAGATATTTAAGGCCGTGAACGAGCGGGTCGCCGAGGAAGGCATCAAGACCGGGTTCAAAAATATCGTGCTAATGGGCGATCACGGCGGGGGGCAAAAAGAACTGGAGGAGCTTGCAAAGGAGCTTGACGCCAAGCACTCGGCCGACGGCGTCCGCGTCATCTTCTGCGACCAGGTGTACGCCGGAACCAAGGAACATCCGGGCGCCCAGCCGGACTTCGAAAAATGGCTGGCAGATAACGGCTATCCGTCGGGCGGCCACGCCGGCGTCTCCGACACATCCGAGATGTTGTACCTGGGTGGGGATCTGGGCTGGGTGCGCAGGGACCTGATCAAGACCGCTTTAGGCGATCCGGTCGGCGGCGGTGGTGGACGAGGCCGCGGCCAGGCCCCCAATGCGAGGCCGCGAATCAATAACGGAATTACCGGCGATGCCCGCAGATCCACCGCGGAGCTGGGCAAGCGGTTTATCGATATGAAAGTCGATTACTCGGTCCGCGAAATTCAAGCGCTGCTAGGGACCAAGGCGGCGCCCACCGCGCAGCAATAGACTTGAACTTCTCTGGTTTTTCGGCGGCCGGCCGGCTTGGCTTCGGATCGCCGGCAGCCGGAGCCTCGGGCGCCGGTGCCCCGAGCTTCTGTAGAAGAGCCACTGTATCCGGATGCTCGATCGGCAGGTGAGCGTTCAATTTCGGACCGTTCGCCATATCCGTAACCGTATAGCCGGTGCGGCTCTTGACGTCCATCTTGGCGCCCTTTTCGACCAGAAACTTCACCACGGGGTTATCGCCCCTATAAGCCGCGCCGTGGAGCGCGGTGTAGCTGAAGACGTCCTTCGCGTTGATATCGGCACCGTGGTCCAGGCAGAACTCCACCGCAGACATCCAGGAGCCCGGCGCGTTCTGGGTAAAATTGGCGGCCCCAGCCCACGCCCGCGGCGACCATCAGCGGCGCGTCGCCTTCATTCGACGCCAGGTTCGTATCGGCGCCGGCCGCCGCCAATAGTTTCATCGCCCCGAACGTCGGTGGCCAGCGCAGCCCTCCAGAACGCCGTCGATCCCGCCGTGCCGATCCAGAGCTGGTCATCGAACGTTGGCCGGAACCACAACTTGTGCACCAGTGTTGCGTTGGGATTCGCGCCATGGACCAGCAGGGCTTGCATCAAATCCAGATAACTGACCTTTTCCTGAACCGTGATTGGATTCGGAGCCCAGGACACCGGCGCCCATTGCATATCGATCGCTGCGCATAAAGGCGCCAGACCGTCCTCATTCGCCAGGTTCGGATTCCCGCCGTGCTCGAGCAGATATTTTCCGATCTCGTAATGGCCGTTGCTGATCGCGATCACCATGGGCGTGCTCAGATCCGCGCTGACCTGATTGACGTCCACTCCCGCCTCGACCAGCGCGCGTACCGCATCCACGCGTCCGTCGCGAGCCGCGAAGTGTAGCGCGGTAAGGCCGCCCATCACATGCGGAGCGACTCGCCGTTCCGCGAGCGCAGCACCCACCCTGTCGCCCGGCTTGGGAGCAGGCCTCGGCTTGATCGGTTTCCCATCGTCATCCACCGTGGGCTTTTCCAGGCTGACGACCTTCGTGACGATCTTCGAATCCGCACCCTGCGCCCTTAACACTGCGATCGCCCCCGGACGATTCTCCGCGGCGGCAAACATCAACGCGGTTTGCCCATGGGCGGCATCCGTCGCGTTTACGTTCGCGCCGTGAGCCAATAACGCCTTGACCGCGTCCGCATTGCCCGAAACCGCAGCCTTCATCAGCGCCGTGGCTCCCTCGGCCGAGGCGGAGTTCGCGTCGGCGCCGGCGTTCAGCAACGTTTCAATGACCGGCGCATTCCCGTTCGTGCATGCGATCAATAGCGGAGTAATCGAGCCATCGCGCGTCGCGGCCTTGATGTTCGCGCCTGCGGCGATGAGCATCTTGACCGATTCCAGATCGTCGTTGAACGCCGCCCAGTGTAGCGCGGTCATGCCGTCGCCCTGGGGACCATTCACATCGGCCTTTTGTTGCAGCAGAGATCGAACCGCATTCTGGTCGGCACGCTGAACGGCATCGGCAAGCCGCGTATCGGCCGCGGTAGCCGCCAGCGCGCAGGCACACAATCCAACTATGAAACGCATTAGAGGGCAACCTCGCCGGTGCTGTCGCCGATCCTCTCTACATCCGCGCCGAGCTTATGCAACAGCGTCAACAGAACATTTCCCATCGGCGTTCCGCGAGGCGTTCTCAGATGCAGATTCCCTTTTAGCTTGCCGTTCGCGCGCCCGGCCAGGAACAGCGGCACCCGCTTGTGATCGTGAATGTTCGAATCACCCATCGGGCTGCCGTACAGAACGACCGAGTGATCCAGCAGATTGCCGTCGCCATCGGGCGTGTTGCGCAGCTTGTTCAGGAAATACGGGACCATGCTCACGTGATACGCGTTCAGCTTGGCATATTCGGCGATTTTCTCGGGATTCTCGCCGTGATGTGATAGCGCGTGGAACGGAGTCTTGACGCCGCTCTCGGGATACACGCGGGAACTTACATCGCGCCCCATCTTGAACGCCGAAACGCGCGTGGTCTCCGTCATGAACCCGAGCGCCTGAAGGTCGAACATCAGCTTCACGTGCTCCTCAAAAGAATCCGGGACGCCAATGGGAGCTTCCGGCAGCGCCCGCGCATGGCCGCTCGAATTGAATTGCTCCACCTTTTGAATCCGCCGCTCGATCTCGCGCACGTCTTCGAGATACTCGTTGAGCCGCGTTCGATCGCTCGGGTCGAGGCCCTTCTGAAGGCGCGTTACCTTGGCTGTGATTCCATCCAGAATGCTCCGTTCCGCCTGCCGCCGCGCCAGCCGCTCTGCCGGAGTGCCTCCGTCCCCAAACAGACGCTCGAACGCCACCCGAGGATCCATTTCCATGGGAAGGGGCGCGGTGGGCGATGACCAGGAAATCGTATTCGCGTATACGCAGCTATACCCGTAACCACAAGCGCCCGAAAGCGAACCGCCATCTTCAATACAAAGTTGGATTGAAGGGAGCGGCGTATCCTGACAACACAACTGCGCGTATAGTTGATCCATCGATGGGTCGAGCAGAATGTCTGAACCCTCGGTCATCTTCGGATGCGCAGCGGTCAGAAACACGGCCGACGATCGCGTATGGTCGGCGCCTTCCTCAGCGGCACTTAAAGCGGCGGCATTCGCGACGTCGGTATCGGTGATAACGGTCAGATAGTCCCGGAACGGTTCCAGCGATTTCAAGGTCTGGGTGAACTCAAAATCGGAGCCTTCCTTGGCCGGCGACCAATAATGTTTGGCCGTGCCGTCCACCGTGCTGCCCGCCGCGCCATGCACCATTTCGATACACGCCAGACGGGTCTTGGACGCCGCGGCGGTCTTGCGCAAGGGCGTCTGCGCGGGAATCATGGAATCGAGCAGCGGCAGCGCCATGGCAGCCCGAACCGGTTTGCATCCGTAAGAGTCACGCCGCGGAACCGGTTGCCGGTGATATTCGGAATCCCGTAGTGCCGGGCCAGGCGCTCGTCGACGAACGTGCGGTCGGCCGTTAGCATCTCCGCAACATCGCGATCCTCGCGCAAGAAGCTGTCAAAAAACAGCTCCGTCTCGCGCCGCATCGACTGCAATAAGTTGTTATCGAAGTCGGGATACACGTAAACGTCCGGTTGGACATCTTTGAGATTGCGCAGGTACAGCCACTGCCCGGCGAAGTTGGTGGTGAGCGCTTCCGCGCGGGGATCCGCCAGCATGCGGCGCGCCTGCTTTTCGAGAATTGCGGGATCTTTCAACTTTTCTTGGCTCGCCACCGCGATCAGCTCCTCGTCGGGCGCGCTGCTCCACAGGAAATACGAAAGGCGCGAAGCCAGTTCCAGATCGGTGACGCGATAGTTCTTCCCTGGCGCGACGCTCGCTGGCGTGCGCTCAAATCGAAACACGAACTCAGGATCGGCGACGATCGCCTGCACCGCCATCCGGATCCCGGAATCGAAGTCTCCTCGATTCCTGCCGGTCTGATAAGCGCTGAGCAAATCCTCCAGATCCGCCGAGGTCACCGGCCGCCGGAACGCCTGCCGCGCGAGTGCCGAGACGATCTTCTTCGCACAGGGCAGTTCATCGGAGCCGGCCTCAGGGCGGCACGTGAAAATCTTCCGTCGACTGGGCGTATCGCCGACCCCGGTCGCCCGATACGGACCGTTGATCCCCAGATCGCGAAGGTGCGGTAACCCGGTCAGCCCCGGGATATGCCCCGTCGAAAGATCGTCCAGCGCGCCTTCAAAAGGCATGACAAAATCCTCGACCGGTCCGTCGAACCTCTTTATAAAGGATGTCGAGATTCTTTGCGGGCCCGCCTTCACCTTGATCGGCAGCGTCCGCACGTCGTCGGAAACTTTCATGTTCGGGTTGATGTCGAGCAGCGCCACGCGCTCGCCATTCACCGCAATTTCGATCTTCTCGCCCTTTTGGCTGGCGCCGAACATCGGACCGATGCTCGAGTAGTAGAACGTCATCTTGAAGATGTACTCGCCGTCCGCCGGAAAGTTATGCAACACCGCGACGCCGCCGCGCGAACCGAGCGGCGTGCCTTCCACATGATGCGTCTGTGAAAACGCCTGCGGGACATGATAAGTCTCCACCAGCGGGCTCATTCCCGGATCGCCCACCGCCAGCCGGCTGATCCGCCCGGCAGCCCGGACGTATCCTTCCATCAGCGTCGGAGAAACGTTCAAAACCTCGGCCATATTGTCGAACCCGTGGCTCGCATCGTCCGGCGGCAGGAACCCGGCGACGTCCACCTCGAGCGCCAGCAGGTCGCGGACCGAGTTGGCATATTCGACTCGATTCAACCGATGCAGCGCCGGCCGGCCCGGATTCGGATTGGCGCGGCTGCTTGATCGATCTCGTTTTCAAGCGACGTGGCAAGTGCGTTGATGGTCGCTTGATCCGGCCGCGGCATTCCGGCCGGCGGCATCATTCCGGCGCGCAGCTTACGAATCACCTTCTCCCATTCCTGCGCACTTGGCTTGACGTGCGCCGCAAGTGACAAGCCTCCCGTCTTCAACTTGTCGTTGTGGCAGCCGACGCAATACTGATCGAACAGTGCCCGCGGCGTTTCTCCGGCCGCGATGGCAGCAAATAACAGAGGGATGCCGCCACGGAAGACCAATCTTTTCATCAATTTCTCTCGTCGGCGGCAATCCTTCGCAATCCGCGCGCACCTGCCCGTCCCGGATTACATGGCTGCGGCACCGCCGAGTCAAGCCGATCCTGTTGGAGCCTCTAGAGTTGACGAAATGACTAGTTTGACGATTAACACATTGACTAACCCCAGGGCCGAATGTTATCGTCATCAGTTCGCGACGGATGACACGCGCGAATTCGGTGAATCATGGCGCGTACCGCTTTCACTCCGGCGCAGCAGCGAGCCAACGTTCGCAACGCGGTCGCTGCCGGATTTCTCGGTTGGACCATCGACGCCTTCGATTTCTTCGTCCTGGTCTTCACGATCTCTGCAATCGCCAAGGAATTCGGCCGTTCGATTCCCGCCATCGCCCTCACCATTACCGCAAGTCTGGTCACCCGTCCCGTCGGAGCTTTCGTCTTCGGCTTGCTGGCCGACCGTTACGGCCGCCGTCTCATTCTGATCACCAACATCGTTTTCTACTCGCTGATGGAGGTGATGTCGGGCCTGGCGGGAACCTATCAGATCTTCTTTGCGCTACGGCTGCTATACGGAATCGGCATGGGCGGGAACTGGGGCGTAGGAGCGTCGCTCGCCATGGAATCGGCCCCGCCCAAGTGGCGCGGCATGCTTTCCGGACTCCTCCAGGAGGGTTACGCAGTGGGGAACATTCTGGCTGCCGGCGCTTACTACCTGATCTTTCCGCACTACGGCTGGCGAGCGATGTTCTTCATCGGTGCACTCCCGGCTCTGTTGACGGTCCTGATCTGCCTGCGCGTCGAGGAGCCCGAGGCGTGGCATGAATCGCGAACGGACTGGACCACGTACCGCGCCGCCATTTTCAAGAACGCCAAGCTCTTCCTGTATCTGGTCGGATTGCTGGCAATGATGAACTTCATCTCGCATGGCACGCAGGACCTGTACCCCACGTTTCTCCAGCGCCAGCGCCACTTCGATGTGAACACCACCGCGATCATCTCCGCGATTTCGATGTTCGGCGCTATTTTGGGTGGCCTCACCTTCGGCCATTTTTCCGACCAGCACGGCCGCCGGCTGTCGATGGTGGTAGCGGCGCTGCTGGGCGCGTGCACCATTCCGCTTTGGGTGCTGGCCCCCAACAAGCCTTTGATCATGGTGGGCGCGTTTTCCATGCAATTCATGGTGCAAGGGGCCTGGGGGGTGATTCCCGCCCATATCAACGAACTGTCGCCGCCTCAGCTCCGCGGATTTTTTCCGGGCTTGGCCTACCAGTGCGGCGTGTTGATCGCGTCGAGCATCAGCTACATCGAGGCGGTCCTCGGTGAACACTTCAGCTACTCCACGTCTATGGGACTCCTCGCCGCCGCAGTGCTTCTGATCGGCGCCATGGTCGTCTGGGCCGGTCCCGAAGCCAAGGGCGTCTCGTTCGTGAAACAGACCCGCTGAAATCGTGTTCAGCTATGGCTGCAGCGTCAGCGTGGCTTTCCCGGTAGGACCGTTGTAAATCAGCTCGATCGAATGGATGCCCTTGGCCTTGCCATGGTATTCGAAAAAAATCAGTCCTGCCTGGGGCAGGACGCGGTCTCCTTCCGGGAGTGAAGCTTTCTGGACGCGCTGCGCCATCGCGCGCTGCACCTCGATCGGCACATGAACCACCGGCGGTGGAGCGCCGGGATCGCTCTGGCCACCGCCCCCGCCACCAATGCTGGTCTTCGATTTGGCCGCGTCTTTAGGCGGCTCCCAGTCGGGATCCTTGACGTTCGCCACCACCAACCCATAAGGCCGGCTTTCGAGAGCGGCCTTCTTCCCGTTGATGCGAAGAGAAAAATCGTTGTAAGAAAGCTTCAGCTTCGTATCCGGCGGGCCGAACAACCCAGTTTCCACCACCACATAGTCTTCCGTGGAAAGAGTCTTTTCCGGTGTGACGACGAAATGCCCAGTGAACTCGGCGCCAATGGTCACGGCGCCCGCCTGGGCCTGGGCCTGATAATCGCCCGGAGTCGCCCTCGGGGGAATCTCCTGACCTTCCTTTACGGGCGCAGCGGGATTTTGAGCTTGAGCGCCGACACCGAAAGCGGCGATCAGGACGCCAATGATCACAAAGTGGAGTCGCATTCCTGCCTCACAACTTAGCACATTATTTTGGCATTTCACCTGCCCAACCCCAGCCAATGTCCTTGCGTGGGGCTCCGGTTAGCAGTAAGCTTCAATTAGGAGGTAGTTTGATCATGAAACTCCTACGGCTCGTCCTTCTTCTATCCCTTATCCCAACATTTTCTTATGCGCAACGTGGCGGTCACGGTGGTGGCGGCGGTGGTGGTTTTCACGGTTCCGTAGGTGGCGGAGGCATGTCGCGCGGCTTTTCCGGCGGCGGTGGAGCCGTTCGCGCCCCGATGGGCGCTGTTCGCAGCGGCGGATTCGTGAATGGCGGCTTCAACCGAGGCTTCGTCGGAAATGGCCTCGGACGTTTCGGCGGCTTCAATAACGGATTCCGCGGCTTCGGGGGATCCCGCTTCGGCTTCGGATACCCGTATTATGGCTTCGGCTTCGGCTACGGTTGGCCCTATTGGGGCGGCTATTACGGCGGCTACTATGATCCGTATTACTACAATGACGGATACTACCCCGATGCTTACTACGGTAATTCGGGCGGCGGCTACTATCCAGACAGCTACTATCCCGACAACTACAGTAGTTACGGCACTCAGGCGCCAGTCGTGATCAATCAGCAATACTCGCCGAATCCCCCGTCACCCTCGAGCGCCAGCGAATCCTACTATCGCCGCCCCGACTACTACCTGATCGCGTTTAACGACCAAACCATTCAGGCCGCAGTTTCCTTCTCCGTCGACGGCGACCAGATCCGCTGGACCACGCGCGAGCACGTCGAAAAGTCTGCTCCACTGTCAACTGTCGACCGGCGATTCAGCGAGCAGATCAATCGCGACCGGCGCGTCGAATTCCGCCTGCCGTAAATTGAATCCGCGGGCGCTGATAAACTGAAGTTTCAGCGCCCCCATGATCAAATCTCTCTTCGGATCCTCCAGCTCGAGCGAGCCGAATCTCCTTGAACGCCTGAAAGCCGGCATCCAGAAGACCCGGACGGGTCTCATGGAACGGCTCGAAGACGCCGTAAGCGGCCGCAAGGAAATCGACGCCGGCGTTCTGGAGGAGCTGGAGTATGCCCTGATCACCGCCGACATCGGCGCGCGGACCACCTCGGAAATCCTGGAGCGAATCCGCCAGCGCATGGATCGCCGCATGACCGGCGATATTGGCGAATTAAAGACCCTGATTCGCGAGCATCTGCTGGAAATTCTGCAAGCCACGGAACGCCCGCTACCGCAGGTCACCGAGCCGCCAGCAGTGATCCTGGTGGTCGGCGTCAACGGCGCCGGCAAGACCACCTCTATCGGCAAGCTCGCCCGCCGCATTCAGTCCGAAGGCCGCAGCGTCCTGCTGTGCGCCGCGGACACGTTTCGTGCCGCCGCCATCGAGCAGCTCGAAGTATGGGCGCAGCGCACCGGCGCCGACCTGATCCGCCAGCAGCCCGGCTCCGACCCCAGCGCCGTCGTGTTCGACGCTCTGACAGCCGCCCGCGCACGCAAAATCGATTGCGTCATCGTCGACACCGCCGGCCGCCTGCACACCAAAACGAACCTGATGGCGGAGCTCGACAAGATGCGGCGCACCGCGGCGCGCGTCATTCCGTCAGCGCCGCATGAAGTCCTGCTGGTGATCGAGGCTACCACTGGCCAGAACGGCCTGGAGCAGGCGCGCAAATTCACCGAGACCAGCGCGGTCACCGGAATCATTCTGACCAAGCTCGACGGCACGGCCAAGGGCGGCGTGGTGGTCGCGATTTCGCGCGAGCTGAATCTGCCCATTCGATACGTCGGCGTCGGCGAGCAGTTGGACGATCTGCTCCCGTTCGATCCGGAAAGCTTCGTCGCGTCACTTTTTGATTGATGCCTGATTATCTGGAAGAAGCCCTGGAACTGGCCGCGCGCGGCATCGGCCAGGTTTCGCCGAACCCGGCCGTAGGCGCCGTAGTCGTGCGGGATGGCCGCGTCGTGGGCCGCGGCTACTACACGGCGCAAGGCGTGAAACACGCCGAAGTGCTCGCTCTTGATGAAGCCGGCGAGCTCGCCCGCGGCGCCACCATGTACGTCACTTTGGAGCCGCACTCGTTCCACGGCCGCACTCCCCCGTGCACCGGCGCGATCATCCGAGCGGGCATCTTCAAAGTGGTCGCGCCCATGAAAGACCCCAACCCGAAAGTGCGCGGTCGCGGATTTGATCAACTGATCGAGGCCGGCATAGAAGTGGAGATCGCCGGGGTGTACGCCGCCCGCGCCGCTGCGCTGAACCAGGCATTTATCCACTTCATGCACACCGGACTTCCGCTGGTGACGGTGAAAGCGGCTGTTACGCTCGATGGAAAAATCGCCGCGCCTGAAAACAATGAAGGCTGGATCACCAGTGAAACCGCACGCGCCCACGTGCAAACCTTGCGGCATTCCTCGGATGCGATCCTGACTGGCATCGGAACCGTGCTCGCCGACGATTGCCGCCTCAACGACCGCAGCGGCCGGCCGCGCGCGCGCCCGCTGTTGCGCATCGTGCTCGATTCACAGCTTCGCCTTCCGCCCGACTCGCATCTGGCAACTTCATGTGAAAATGACGTCCTGGTTGTGACCACGTCCGCCGCTTCCGCGGAGCGGCGCCGCCGCCTGGAAGCCAAGGGCGTTCGCGTCGAGATTCTCGAAGACTCGGGCGGCCGGGCGAACCTCGCCGCCGCCACGGAGCTGTTGGCGCGGGAGAAATATCTGTCTTTGATGATCGAGGCGGGCAGCAAAGTGAACTGGACCGCCCTCGAATCGAACGTCGCCGATAAGATTTTCTTCTACTACGCGCCCAAGATCCTGGGAGGCATGCAGTCGCTTCCGGTGGCGGGCGGCGCAGGCCGGCGTCGGCGCGCGGACGCCATCCGTTTTCGGGACGTAACGCTCCATTCCATCGCGCCCGACGAATTTGCAGTGGAAGCCTGGTTAATCAAAGGCGGCAGCCTCGTTAAGTAATGGTCACGTAAGAATGTTTACCGGAATCATTGAAGAGCTCGGCACGGTACTTCAAGCCGGCAGCAAGCTCAGGATCCAGTGCGCCCTCGTGCTCGAAGACATGCATGAGGGCGCGAGCATCGCCGTCAACGGCGTCTGCCTCACCGCCGTCGAAATTTCTCAAAACTCCTTCGCCGCGGACCTGGCCCCTGAGACCCTGCGCCGCAGCAATTTGGGCGATTTGTCCGCCGGTGCGCGAGTGAATCTGGAACGCCCGGTGACGCCGGCCACCCGCCTTTCAGGTCACATCGTCCAGGGCCACGTCGACGCAACCGGAGAGCTGGTCTCTCTCGACGCGCTGGGCGACGGCAATTATTGGCTGAAGGCGCGCGTTCCCGCGGAACTGGATCGCTATCTGGTCCACAAAGGCTCCATCGCCATCGATGGCATCAGCCTGACCATCGCACAGTTGGATCCAGGCCCAATCCTAGGCGTGACCATCATTCCGCACACCTTCTTGAACACGACGTTAGGCTCGGCGCGTGCGGGCACGCACTTGAATATCGAAGTCGACGTGATCGCGAAGCACATCGAAAAACTCATGCGTCCGTGAACAACGCGTGGTAGATCAGATGCGTCGCCGCATCGATCCATCGGTTCAGTTCCACTTCAGAAAGCCCGGCGGCTTGTCCCAGCAGATTCCAGAAGAAGCTATCCATCGCCCGCGCCAGGCCCGGAACGTCCACGCCGCGGCGCGCGCCAGGGAATCGCTGAAGCATCGAAAAAGCCATCGTGACCCGGGCCGTGGTCCACGCCTGAATCTGCTCCTGCTTGCGGGCCAACTCCGCGTCGGACGCCATCGCTTCGCGCCAGGCTCGATACGCGCCCAGGAATTTCAGATCCGTCGAAAATGCGCGCGTCAAAAAGGAACGAAGCCGCCCGCGAACATCCGGGGACAGCTGTGGCCGTAGTTGGAGCTCGCTCAGGCGCTCCAGCAAATCGTTCATCAGCACCAGCAGCAACTGCCGCTTCGAGCGGAAGTGCTGATAAAAACCTCCCACGGCCAGATGCGCCAGGCGTGCGATCTCCTCAATGGACGTCCCCTCATAACCCTTCTCGCCGAACAGCGCCAGAGCCGCCGCTTTCAGGCGCTCCCGTTTCTCCCGGCTCCGCTTCTGCACCGGTGGCGGCAACAAATCCTCGCCGTCGAGCAGATCGGGGCGCGATTTACCTTCGGACAATTTATCTTCGGACAATCGCCCCCACCAAGCCTCCGGCGCAGCAGACGATCATCCAGCCGCCGAACAACCCAGCCGCCTCCGGCGTGATGTTCGGAAACACCGCCGGGAAGAATGCGCTGGAGAACGGGTCGAGCAGCAGCGTCGCCAGTAAAAGCGAGATCGCTCCGGCAGGCCATTCCTCACGTGGCAAGTCAAGCCGGCGGCATAACCTGCGCACCAGCCAAGCCACGGCAGCAAAGCTAGCGGCAAACAGCACCACCGTTCGAATCCAATGGCCCGGATGCAGCCAGCGCTGCCCCACAAGTCGAAGCGCGAGCGTCGCAACCAGCCAGATCGCGAAACCGTAAATCACAAGTCGAATCTTCATATGAACCTGAATTCATATTCACATACTTAAAACAGATGCGCAATACCCCCGTACACCGCGCAGCTTAAAAAAGCGTCATCATATTACATATGAAAGCCGTTCGCTTTGCGATCGTGGTGTTCGCGCTCGGCTTGACCGCCCAAGCGCAGTATCCGGGACAATATCCGCCGGGCCAGTATCCGCCAGGTCGGTACCCACCCGGGCAGTATCCGCCGGGTCAATATCCGCCCAACGGCCGAGGCGGTCCAGTGGGTCAGCCACAAGGCCGCGGCCGCAACGCCGCCAAGAACACGTCCGTCCCCGTCACCACGTACGGAATCATGCGCACGACAGCCAGAAGCCAGTTCGTGATTGAGGCCGACGATCATCGCATCATCACGTATCGCCTGGCGTCCTCCACCATCGTTCAGAAAGACGTCAAGAACGTGGACATCGCCACCTTCGGGCCCGGCGACCACGTGGTTGTAGACTCCACTGAAGACGATCGGGGCTACTTCACTGCGACCGAGGTTCGATTCGACCACGCGGGCACGCCCGAAGAGCGCGCCGCGGCATCCGAGAACTGGGACCTTCCCAGGCTCGATGGTCAGGCAGCCGCTGCCACCACTGCCTCGGCTCCGCAGCGCGATCCGGGCGATGATCGTCCGATATTGCGGCGCAAGAATGACGACGGCACCAACGTCCAGCCAGCTCAGGCCGGGCCGGTCCCAGCGCCGCCCACCCAGCAGGCATCTGTGAATCCGCCTGCGCAGCCAGTGAACCCGGATGACCTGCCCGATACCCGGCCGACCACCACAGTCCGTCCCACAGACTTGCCGCGCGATGCCGACGACACCGGACCGCCGTCCCTCCGCCACGGCTCTCCCGCACCGAAGCTGCACGTTCCCGCTCCGCCGGCGTCCGCCAGTAGTGGAGAATCCGCTTCAGCCGCTCCCGTCATTCTTTCGAAGCCCACCGAGCCGCGTACCACCATCGCGCAATTCGAGGAGGATGCCGTGATCGCAAAGGCGCGCGAAGTGGCTGCGCAGTTCTCTGGCGTCTTACCCAACTTTTTCTGCCAGCAGGTGACCACGCGTTATGAGAGCGATCATCCCAAGCAGGGTTGGGACGCGCTCGACATCGTGACCTCCGACGTAGCCTATGAAAACGGCAAGGAATCGTACAAGAACATCAAGATCAACAATAAGCCCGTGAACAAGGCCATGGAGGACATCGAGGGCACCCACTCCACCGGCGAGTTTTCGAGCATTCTCGAAGGCTTGCTCGATCCGGGAACCGGCGCCACCTTCCGCCGCACCGGTACGGAAATGATTCACGGCCGCACCACCTACGTGTTTCACTTCGAAGTTCCGCGCGAGCGTTCGCACTGGCGCATTGAAGCTCCCTCGCAACTTTATTACGCTGCCTATACCGGCTCCATCTGGATCGACAAACAAACCTCCCGCGTGTTGCGCATCGAGCAGCAGGCCAAGAGCATGCCGATCCTGTTCCCGTTCGATACCGTGGAAACCGCCACCGATTACGACTTCGTGCGGCTGTCCACGCCGGAGCAGTTTCTCTTGCCTGTGGATGCCGAAGTCCTGAGTTGCGTCCGCGGCACCAGCACCTGCGCTCGCAACAAGATCGAGTTTCGCAACTACCGGAAGTTCGGTGCCGACACCAGCATCACCTTCGACACCAAGCCGCAGCCGCAGCAATAGCCGCGATTCGTGCATCACCGCTTCGGCGCGGAAATCGTGAGGTTGCGGTACTTCATGCCACCCGTATGGTCGCCCTGGATGTAGAAAACGCCGGGCTGCGCCTCGTTTGAATCGAGCGCGCCGCCCGTAATTCCCGGGATCTCCTGGTGATTGATGATCGTGGTGCCGTCGCGAACCAGCGTCAACGTGCGGCCCACCAGCGTCGCATCGAAGCTCTCCCACTGGCCCGGTTTCCGCGGCATTTCGACCGACGGCGCGATAAACCCGTAAATTGATCCCATGGCGTGGAAGTTATCCGGCTCTTTCTCATATGCCACCTGAATTTCATAGCGCCCGCGCAGATACACGCCGCTGTTTCCGCCGTCGGGGCAGTTCAGCTCAAAGTGCAGTTTGAAGTCCTCAAACTTGCGCGTCGTGCGAAGATTTGCGCCGTGTTCCTGGTTGAGCAGTACGCCGTTGTCGGCCACCCAATGATTTTTCGACGCGTCATCCGGCTCCCATCCCGTCAGGTCCTTCCCGTTAAAGATAGGTTCGGGATTACTCCACGCCTTGGGCTCCGGGCGTTTCAGCTCCGGCGCCCGAACTCCCGCCACCTGCGCCAACGAGTCGGCGCGTTTCTGCGTGCCGGTGATCCTGTCGCCCGAGACCGTCAGATCCCACGTTAAGTTCCGGCCAAAAGACAACGTCAGATGCGATCCATCCACCTTCACATCTTTCGCGGGAACCACGCTTCCAGAGCGCGGCTGAACGCGCACTTGCGCTGCGCCGTCCTTTTCCACCAGTTCCATCCAATCCGGGTACGTTTCGTTCCCCGACGTAATGTTGATGTCCCATCGCCCGGCGAAAGGGCTAGCGGCTTTGAGCAGAGACGTTCCGATCATCAAGGCAAGACAGAAACGATGCATCTGTATAGTGTATCGCCGCTAGGCTAATCTTAGAGATATGTCCCAAGCGACCTACGATGACGTGAATCTGATCCTCAAACTTTACAATTTTCGCCGTGAAGAAAAACTTCGTACGGCGCGCGCGTGGTTTTCCGCAAATTTCAAGGTGAAAACCGCAGCCGATTACGACAAGCTCTGCCCCACCGGCTCCGAAATGAACGCCTACGCCCGCCAGGTGATCACCTACTGGGACATGGTGGCATCTTTTGTGAATGCAGGCGTGCTCAATCAGGAGCTGTTCTTCCAGAGCGGCCGCGAACTTCTCTTCGTATGGACCCGGGTCCAAGCAATCGTCGGCGAGTGGCGCACACTGTATCAGGACCCCACCTATCTGAAAAATCTCGAGACCGTAGGCACGGCATTCGCCGAGCACACCAGGAAACTCAGCCCCGAAGGCTACCAGAATTTCGTGGCGCGGGTCCTGCGCTAGAATCGATTCGTGCGCCGCGACCCGGACTTTTTCGGCGAACACGAACTCGCCTTGGTTTATATCGCCAAGAAGCTAAAGGAAGCCTTGCGTCTGGAGAAATTGTTGACCGACGCCGGCGTGGATTACCTGGTCGAGCCCGACAAGTACAGCGGCGGCATCATCTTCCGCAGCGAGCGCGTGGGCGCGTTTTTCTACGTGGAAGAAGACCATCGGCGCATCGCCGGCGACGTAATGACCCGCCACGGCTTCATCCCATACGGTCCCGCCGTCTAGGAGCTTGTTGAAGAAGGGGACTGACCACTTTGTCCCCGCCCGCAAAACATTGATTTCCCGCTGACGTCCGGCGGTCCTCTTCACCAAGCTCCTAAGGCCTGGGGCAGGTACCGACTTCTCAGTACCAGCAGCCTCGAAAAAACCCACTAAAGGTATAGATTCACGCACGTTCGTGTGGCATTCTCTAGTTGCCGAGGGTCGGATCGGAGGACGGCCCTCGGCGCGGGCCTCTTCTCTCCTGCTCCGTAACGTGACTTGGGTTAGCGCGGCGTCCGGAAGCGCCGCGCTCTTTTTATGCCAATCCGGCGCGAGCGGACTCCAGCGCCGTCTCCATCTCGGCCCGGTATTGCTCCAGCAGTTCCGCGTTCGCCGCCTCGAAGCGCATCACCAGCACCGGTTGCGTGTTCGACGCGCGCAGCAGCCCCCATCCCTGCTCGAACAGCACCCTCACACCGTCGACCTCGATCACCGGTCGCTTCTCGTGAAAATGTCCGGCTACCTGCTCCACCACCTGGAACTTCACCTCATCCGCGCAGTCGATGCGGATCTCCGGCGTAGAGACCGTCTTCGCCAACCCCGCCAGTTGCGCGGAAAGCGGCTTCCCGCTCGCGGCGACAATCTCGATCAGCCGGCATGCCGCATACAAAGCGTCGTCGTAGCCCAAATAGCGATCCGCGAAAAACATGTGACCCGACATCTCACCCGCCAGCTCGGCCCGCTCCTGCTTCATCTTCGCTTTGATCAGCGAGTGGCCGGTCTTATACATGATCGGGTTCCCGCCCAGCCGTCTCAGCTCGTCGTACAAAATCTGCGAACACTTCACCTCGCCGATGAACGTCGATCCTGGTTTGCGCGTTAAAATCTCCCGCCCGTAGATCAACAGCAGCATGTCGCCGTAAATCACTTCGCCGTTCTCGTCCACCGCGCCGATGCGGTCGGAATCGCCGTCGAAGGCGATCCCCAGATCCGCCTGCTTCGCCTTCACCTCTTCACGCAGCCGCGCCAGATTGGCGGGCACCGTCGGATCGGGATGGTGATTCGGAAACCGCCCGTCCATATCGAAAAACAATTCCGTCACTTCGCAGTTCAATCGCTCGAACAGCCGATGCATCACCGGACCCGCGGTGCCGTTGCCCGCATCCGCCACCACTTTGACGCGCCGCTCGTACCGAAACTGCGGCGCGACCTCGTCGAGATACGAATCCGCCACGTCCACCAGGCGGCACGTCCCGCGACCTTGAAGGAAATCGCCAGCCTCGATCACCCGCCGGACTTCCTGGATCTCGTCGCCATGAATCGTCCCCGAGCCGCAGACCGTCTTGAATCCGTTAAACTCGCTCGGATTGTGGCTACCGGTGATCATCACGGCGCCGTCCGCCTTCAGATGTACCGCTGAATAATACAGCAGCGGCGTCGGGACCACCCCGATATCGGTCACCTCGCAGCCCGTGTCCATCAGCCCTTCGAGCAGCGCGTCCCGCAACCGCGTCGAGCTGAGCCGGCAGTCGCGCCCCAGGTTGATCCGCGGCCCGCTCTTTCGCCGCAGCACTGTTCCGAGCCCCCGCCCGAGCTCGACAATGTCAGCGCTCAGCAGCTCCGTTTCCGCCACACCGCGAATATCGTATTCGCGAAAGATCGTCGACTTGAGCATCAGGAACCATTGTGACGTAGCCCGAAGTGCCCCGCTACTTTTGGCCGTTGAAACTCAACGATCGTGGATGATTGCGATGGACCCCACCTTGTAGTCGTCGAATCCAGTCGGTCTAATTCTGTCGACACCAACCGCCGTACACTGGTGAACAGTATGCGAAAAATCGCTTTCTTCCTCCTATCCACGCTCTGCGCCGCCGCGGAAGTGAAGACCTTGACCCTGCGACAGGCGCTCGACCTTGCCCTCGCCCAAAACCCGGACCTGATGCTCGCCCGCCTCGATCAACAGAAAGCGCGACAGCAGGTCATCATCACCCACGACCCCTTCGTCCCCAAGGTCTTCGCCGGCAGCGGAGCCGCGAAAACCTGGGGATATCCGGCCAGCGTCGACAGCAACGCTCCCTCCATCCTTCAAACCAGGACCCAGTGGACCTTGTTCGATCGCTCGCAAAGCTACCAGGTCGCGGCCGCCCGGGAAAACGTGCGGACTTCTGAAATCGACGCCGGCCGCCAGCAAGACGAAGTGGTCTATCGCATCGCGTCTCTTTATCTCGATGCCGAACAGGCCGCCCTCAGCCGTCAAGCCGCCGAGCGTGAAGTCGAAAATCTTCAGCGGGTCTTCGAGTTGGTTCAGGCGCGCGTCGCCGAGAAACGCGAAATTCCCCTCGAAGCCAGCAAAGCGAACCTCGCCCTTCAGAAAGCCAAGAACGCCGTGGAGAGCCTGGCTCTCGATTCGATCAACGCGGAAACCGCGCTGGCGATGGCCCTCGGCCTCGCGCCGGACGACCGCGTTCGCGCCGCTGCTGAAGAGCGCCCCGCCCTCGCCGTCCCCGTATCCGAGGATCAGTCGATCGAATCCGCCATCGAACTTAGCCCTGAGTTGAAGCGCCTGGAATCGGCCATGCAATCCAAGCGGCTCGAAATCAAGGGATACAAAGCCGCGCGTTTGCCGAGGGTTAACGTCGTCGCCCAATATGAGCTGCTCGGAAAATATTATTACCAGAATTACTATCAACAATTCCAGACCAACAACGGCCAGCTTGGCGCTTCCATCGACGTTCCTCTGCTCGCCGGCCCCTCCTCGCGCGCCTACGTTCAGCAGGCCGAAATCGAGATCGCGAAAATGAAGATCGAAGTCGACCGCACGCGCAGCCGCATCACCGCCGATCTTCGCCGCGCGTTTCAGGAAGTGAAGCGGGCCGAAAGCGCGCGCGACTACGCCCGCGCCGATCTCGACGTGGTCCGCGACCAGCTCTCCATCGACTTGGCGCAGTACCACGAAGGCCGCCTCCCCATGGCCGCCGTCGAACAGGCGCGCGCCCTCGAAAATGAAAAATGGCTGGCCTTCTATGAAGCTCAGCACACCGCCGAGCGAGCGCGTCTCAGCGTCCTGCGCCAGACCGGAACCTTACAGGCGGCCCTGAAATAGCGCTGTCATTCGTCCTGTTTTTGCCGCCGTTCGCCGGTTTTCCCAAGCTTTCGATTCGCCGGTAACCTATCCTCGATCCAGAGGTAATTACTGACATGATCCTTAACGTGAAAGGCAAAACGTTAAAGCTCGCCGTTGCCGGGGCGCTCGGCTTCGCGATCGGCTTCCTGTCCACCCTCCACGCTCAGACGCCTCAGCGTTTCGACCTGAAAGTCCGCCAGGATTTCTTCACCGGATTCACCGGCGACACCCAAGCCCTCTCTCGTGGCATGAATGCTTGTGAAAGCGCGCTGGCCGCGGATCCGAAGAACGCCGAAGCCATGGTCTGGCACGGCAGCGGTCTGTTGTACCAAGCCGGGCAGGCCTTTCAGGGCGGCGATCAGCAGACCGGCGTGTCCCTTTGGACCCGTGGTCTCAAAGAAATGCAAACCGCCGTCGACCTGGAGCCGGACAGCGTCGCCGTGCGAATTCCCCGCGGAGCCGTCCTGCTTGCGATGTCCCATTATCTGCCCACCCCCGAGATGGCCAAGCCGCTGATTGTTGACGGCGTCGCCGATTATGACCGCACCTACGAGCTGCAAAAACCGTACTTCGACACACTCGGCACGCATCCCCGTGGCGAGCTCTTATTTGGACTCGCGGAAGGGTATGGCCGCTTGGGCGATGAAGCCAAAGCTCAGAAATTGTTCGAGCTGATTCGCACCGAGCTGCCCGGCACCACCTATGCCAAGCGAGCCGGCGCATGGATGGAGACGAAATCGCTGCCCGTCGCCGAAACGACGTGCGTCGGCTGCCACGTAGCGAAATAGTTACAATGCCGTCTGCCGGTCCAGCGCCGACATCACCCGCCGGTAATCGCCATCCGAGTGCAGGGTCTTCGCTGCAATGCGAATTTCGTTTCGCACTGCCGGCTTACCCGAGGAACGCTCCACGGCTTCCACCAGTACGCGAGCTTTATCGCCGTCAGAGTTGAGTCGCGCGGCCGATTGCACCGCCGCCACCAGAACATCGCTCGATGCGTCCGAACGCCCCAGGACGGTTATTAGCACGCGACCCTTGTCGCCGTCCGACGGAATCCGGTCCGCGGAGTGCACCGCTTCGATCAATGAAGAGGCGCCGGCGCCCGCTCGGTTCACCACCGCCATCAACACGCGGGCATGGTCGCCCGACGAATTCACAGCGTTGGCGGCGTCAAAAAACGCGCGCCGCACGCCCTCGTCCTCCTTCCAGTAACTCGCGGCATTCACCAGCACGCGAGCCTTATCGCCATCCGACGGAATCGCCGCAGTGGCTCGCAGAGCATCCACCAGCGTGTCACGATGCTCGCCCGCTCTTTCGATCACGGCCACCAGCACGCGCGCACGGTCGCCCGACGAGTTTATGGATTCGGTAGCTCGGAAAAATGGCCGCCGCATCTCTTCATTACCTCGATAACGTTGTGCCAGATCCACCAGCAGCGTCGCCTTGTCCCCGTCGGAGGCGATCCCCTCCGCCGATTTCGCCACCGCGGTCAATGTCGCGCGCGTTGGATCGTCTTGGGCGATCTGCATCAGCGCCCGGCGGCGATCGCCGCTCGAGTTGATGGTCGCAACGGCATCGAACACGTAGTCGCGAAGATTGTCTTTCAGCGTGTATTTGGCCAGGAAAATCAGCATCGAGGCTTTGTCGCCATCCGATGCGATCCCGCGCACGGTGCGCAGAACCGTCTGATATTGATCGGTGTTCAGGTTGCCGATCGGCGCCAGTTCCTCAATGTACCGGCGTTTGGCGCCGTCGCCGTGGATCTTCGCGATTTCCGCCAGCACCGCTTGCGCTCCGCCCTGGCGCAGAATGCGCCGGACGCGCGCGGCTGCATCGATCCCGGTTTCACGCAGCATTTCAGGAATGGACGCGCGCAGCCACGCCCGCCCCTCCTCATCGAAAGCCCGCTCCCGCCCGTCCACGGTGTAACGCCTGGTCATCGCGCCGTCGCCCAGTACCTGGTAACGCCGGTTCGAAAAACCGTGGGACTCTTCGTAGGAAAACCATCCGCCGGATGACACGCTCTTGACGTCGGACTCGTCGTCGGTGAATTCCACGGTGCCGTGTATTCGAAGGTCGCGCGCGTTAAGCCCGTCACGCCAATGCCAATCGACCTGATCGAAGCTGTTCGAGAAACTCCCCTGTGGACTTGGCGGCGAGGGAGGTGACGGAGGTGACGGAGGACTCGGTGGCGATGGAGGCGACGGCGGCGATGGCGGACTTGGCGCCTCTGGCGGTTGTGGCGGCTCTGGAGCCATCGCAGGTTGCGGCGGAGCGGGCGCGGCAGGAGCAGCCGGAGCCATCGGAGGCTCGGGCGGCTGCGGCGGCTCCGGGACCTGCGACATCGTCTGATCCAGCGGCATCGCGAACGCAACCAGCCCCGGAGCCCTTGCCGCCATCCACGCCAGCCCAACCAGCGCCGCGATCACCGCGGTCAAGCGGGTCTTCAACAACCGGGTCCCTGTATGACGCCCCCGGTCCAGCAGCATCTCCACCCTGCGTGCCAGATGCGAGCGCTCCTCGGTCGCGGCGGCCGCCACCAGCGATCCCCGCACGCCGCCGGACAGCTCCACGATGCGCGTCAGGCAAGCGGCGAAGTTTCGCGCGCGCCCGGTCGCTTCCACCACAAAATCGTCGCAAGCGATTTCCCGTTCCAGGTCGATCCGGCGGGCCAGGAACCGTACCACTGGATGCAGCGCCAACACCGCTTCGATCATTCTCTGCAGAATCAATGCGTAATCGTCGTGGCGCGCCAAATGCGCCACTTCATGCAGACCCACCTGGTCCAGCTCGGATGCATCCAGTTCGGCGAGCAGCGTAGCCGGAATCAGAATCGACGGCCGCCTGGGCCCCGCCGCAATCGGAGTCGCGATTTCAGACGACGCGGCCAGCGTGATTCGCCGCCGTGTCCCGCAAATCGTCAACCATTCAGCCAGGGATGCAGCCAGGTGGGCCGGCGGAGCAAACGCATGGGCCTTCCGCCGCTCCAGCAACCAACAACTGATCGCCAGCCGCACCAGCATGATCAGCGCCACCGCTGCCCACGCCATCAATACCCGCGCAGGCCAAGCCCCGCCCGCGATCTCCACCGGAAACTGCGGCCATCGATTCGGGGCATCGCGCGCGTCAGCAGCAAACTCAATCGGACGCGGATCCACCGGTGCTGCCGGCGCTTCCATTGCAGGCGCGCTCTCAACTGTCGGCGCCAATTCCAGCGAGCCTTCCGAATGATCCGGCATGTACGCCACCGGCAGCAGCACCACTACCGCCAGCACCGCCCACCAGATCGCATATCGAGTCGCGGCGTTCAGCATCCGTCGAGGAGCCATGCGCAGCGCCAACCACACACCCGCCGTCACCATCGCGCCCAGCGCGGCTCCGTTTACTAATGCAGCCAGAATCCGCGGGATCATCCTTCCGCCTCCTCGATGCGCTGGCGCAGCCGCTTCAACTCCTCGGCATCGATCTTCTTCCCGTCGATCAGGTTCAGCATCAGCAATTCCGGCGAATTCTCGAAGAACCGGTGGACCAGGTGCATCACCGCACTCTGCCGCGCCTGCTCCCGCCCTACCACCGGATGATAGACGAACGCCCTCCCGTCCTTGGTGTGCCGCAAGTATCCTTTATTTTCAAGAATACGCATCGTCGTCAGGACCGTCGAATAAGCCAGCGGATTTTTGGGCAGGCTGTCAACCACCTCGGAAACCGTAGCCGACCCTTTCTCCCAAAGCACATCCATAAGCCGCACTTCCGCATCCGTAAGATGAGAGGATTTTTTTCGCGCCACCTGGCCTCCTCAATTAAAGAATTAATAGATCAACTGTATACCGGGCCTTTCTTCGCTGTCAACTATAAAATTAATATTAAGGCTGGATTTTGGACGCGGCCGGCGTCTACCTCTTCGTCAGCACGCTCTGAGGCACTACCAACCGCGATGGAACCTGCTTCACCGTAGCCCTAAACGTCACCCCATCGTTCGAGCTCCGCACCCAGATCGTCTGCGGCGCGCCCTTGGCGAACTGAATCTCCACGGGCACGTCGATGGAAAAATCGTCGTCCACCCCGCTCTGTGCGATCGAACCCGAAATCTTCACCGCCGGCGCGACGCCCTTCACCGTGTACTTCAGCTTCAGCTCCGGAACACCCGTCGCGAACACCCAATTGTCGAAAATCGCGTCGACCGCGCCCGCCCCTGTCTTCGGAGGCGCAAATTCCTTCGCCAGCTCGTGGAACTGCTCGGTCGAGATCGTACGGAATTCATATCGCTTCCGCATTTCGGCGAGCATCTTCAAGAAACGAGCATCCCCCATCCGCTTCCGCAGCATATGAAGAATCCACGCGCCTTTTTCATACGTGATCGACCGCCACGCGTCATTGATGCCCGTCGACTCCAGGCGCGGCCCCCACGTGATCGGTCCCGCCGACTCCACCGTGCGGCCCTGCGCGTCCTTCACCAGCAGATGATCCCGATAATCGTCCAGCACGCTGCCGAGCGCCTTGGCCCCCTTCTTCTTCTCCAGCCACAGCAGCGCTGAGTAACTCGACAGAGCCTCCATCAGCCACTCGTCCTGATACGCGTCCACCGTCACCACGTTGCCCCACCACTGGTGTGCCACTTCGTGCGCCGCGATCAACTCCGAAAAAAATACCTGATGCCGCTCGTCGCGCAACCCTGCCGGCCGCTGACTTGGATTCAGATAGGACAGTGTCGACAGATACACCAGCCCTGGGAATCCCTGCCCGAACGTCCCCGGAATCGGAGCCACCGTCAGCGTCTTCAGCGCCGGCGGTCCGAAACTCGCGGAAAAAAATTCAAGCGATGACGAAACATCTTGCGCCAGCGCGCGAAGCCGCGCCAGAGGATCCACCGTAAGCGGAGCCGGTGCGGTAGCGACGTTCAGGCGATCGATCGGCCGCCGAATCACAGGATCGATCTGCGGCGGAGCCAGCTTCGGCTGCAACGATGTCTGCAGATGCCGGTTCCCGTACACATTGATGGTGAACCCCGGCACGCTGCCGGATACTTTTTCGTAATCGCCCAGGTTGAACCCGGCTGTGCGAATGGGCGTCGGCGTGCGCCACCGCGTGATGCGCCATTCCCCGTCCGTCCGATCCTCCGCCACATCGCCCACCGCCACCATCGTCAGCGCCTTTGGATAGCGGAACGTCAGGTCGTAAATGGCGAACGTCTCCGCCGCGCGAGGGTACCACGTCGCCCGCGCGCTCACGAAAAACACGCCGTCCCCCGCCGCGGTGATCACCGCGCCTTCATGTTCAAACTCGAACTCATGTTCGCTGTTCGCCGCCAGCGCTTCAGGCGCGATGGTCAGGAACACGTCGTTCTCGTTTCCGCGCAGCGCCCGTCCGCGCAGCGATTCCTGAACGAAAATCTCAGCAGGCGCGCCATCGATCCGCGCCGCTGTCACTTTCATCTGCGTCGATATATCGAATGGAAACACGCGCAACGGCCGGCTCCCCACGCGAACTTTGATGCGCGTGGTCACCTTCATCCTCAAATCGCTGTCCAGCGCCGCGTCGATCCGGAACTCGGACGGCGTGAACCATACCGGCTGCGGTTTCGTGGCGCCCTTGCGCGCGCTGCGGGCCGCGAAGCTGGTCCAGATGTTGTACGTCAGCCGCCCATTGCGCTCCGTCAGTTGCCCCGCCACGATTTGCTCCCGCGACCGCGGGTCGTACAGCATGTCGAAATTCCCCACCTGCCGCCCGTCCAGGGCGAGAAACAGCATCCCGCCCTCCTGTGCCGGCGCCAGCAGATCCTCAATCAGCCGCATCTGAAACCCGCCCTCGACGTTCGACAATACCGGCCCCCACTTTTCGGCCATCGTCACGCCGATCTCCGGCGCCCTGCGGCCCGACCCGTCTTTCGAGATCCGGTCCAGCAGCCCCTGCGCCGACGCGTCCGTGAAGATCATCAGGGCCGCGCGAAAATGCTCGTCCAGATTCGCCGATTGCGTGAACATCGCCAGCGATTGCCGTTCGCCGCGGAACGGCGGCAGCAACAACACCTCCCCGTCGCCGCCCTCCACTTCGGCCGTAAAAACCGCGGCGCGCCGCTCGCCCGCCACCGGTTTGGAGAAAATCAGATAGCCTTCGTTGAGATAAACCCGGATGTCTTCTTTCTGAAAGCTCACATCCCGGACGCGATAGCATTGATCCGGATCGAGTCCCGCCTCGCGGATCGATTTAGCCAGCTCCGCGGCCGAAGGCCCAGCCGCGAATGCACACGGGGCGAAAGCGAAAACCCACCACCAGCGAGACACTATCCCACCAGTCTAGCTCCAGCAGCCCGTCTCCGCACGATCAGTGATCCAGCCGGAACGCCGCGTCTACACTGACCGTCGTCCACTGGGTCGGACCGGGACCGAAGTTGTACATATCGCCAGCCGGCGCTGCGGAACGAAACCTTGGCAAACCATGTCCTTGAAAGCGCAATTTGCGTCGCAGCGACCGTCTTGGTGTCAGTGTCCGCGGGAGCTTGACCAGGCATGCAGGCGCCACCCAATACAAACAGGACCGCGATCCACAACGATCTCATGGAATAACGGCATTCCGCAAACGAATCCGGGTACGCCTTGCCGCGATTCTAGATGAACATCTCTTCGTCGGCCGTAGCGTGCACCGGACCATTGTTCCGCCCGCGCATCAGATACCGCAACCCCGCGCGCAATCCCGCC
Source organism: Terriglobia bacterium (assembly GCA_963842485.1). GTDB lineage: Bacteria > Acidobacteriota > Terriglobia > Bryobacterales > Bryobacteraceae > Palsa-187. Next base: position 133,466 of record CAWJHI010000128.1, read on the forward strand.
GCGACCCCTTGAATTTCGCGCAACGGCATCATGATACCGTTGTGCACCAAGGTCACCGTCTCCTGCGCGCGATTGATGCTATCGTCAACCACCATCTCCGCATGGTCCAACTGAATATGCGCGCGCGCCACCGCGTCTTCCATCACTTCGTCTACTCGCGCCAACTGCCTCCGGGTCGCATCCAGGATCTCATTGGTCTTCACCGTAATCTCCTGAATTTGGACCCTGCTATTGTCCACCACGGTCCGCGAGCTCTCCACCAGAGCCTCCACCTTAGGCAGCAGCGGCAGCGTCCGTTCTTCCAGCTTCCGAGTCGCCTTATAGATGCCGAACAGAAAACCGGCCTGAATGCATAATGCGGCCGCCGCGACGAATACGAATACCGCAATGATGATAAGCAGGTTCTGATCCATGTCTGACTCGTCTACTCTCCTGGATTGTTTACAGCCTCCCGGTACGCCTGCTTGCCGGCATCGACGGCCGCGGTCAGGTTGTCCTTGTGCTTCTGGATCGTCTGCTTGCTGCGGTCGATCGCCTCGGCTGCCTGGTCGCGCAGGTCGGAGCTGGCGCGTTTCACATAGTCCGCGCCTTCGCCCGCCTTGTCCTTCAGAAGGTTTCGCGTCTCCTCACCGGACTTCGGCGCGAACAGCACGCCTACGGCCACGCCCAACCCGAGTCCTAGGAAAAAATAAGACAGCTTGCTGTCGTCCTCCATGGCTTCACGCCTCCTGGTTCAAGTCTACTGCAACTCAAAGACCAACGCAGATGCTTTCTGGCGGTAGTAATCTTAAGGTCGACGCGTGCCTCGCCAAGCTCCCAAACCGCTGAATATCGACGGCCTGATGGCCTACGCCGCCCGAGCCCTTTCCGCCCGCGCCCAGACATCATCCGAACTGCGCGAAAAACTCAAGCGCCGCGCTGCGAATCCTGCCGATGTCGAGCAAGTTTTGGGTCGGCTGAAGGATTCCGGCTACCTGAACGACAAACGTTTCGCCGAATCCTTCGCGGCATGGAGACGCGAAAACGACGGCTTCGGAAAATCCCGCGTCATTCACGACCTGATGTCCCGCCGCGTAGCCCCGGCCCTCGCCAAACAGGCCGCCGACGCATCTTACGCCGAAGTAGACGAGATCGCGATGATCGAAAAATTCCTGGAACGGAAATTTCGAGGCAAGAATTTAGGCGTGCTCCTCGCGGACCAAAAATACCTGGCTTCGGCCTATCGCAGGCTTAGAGGAGCCGGCTTCAGCACCGGCAACTCCATCCGAGTCCTGAAGCGTTACGCCGCCGATGCCGAACGCCTGGAGGAAATGGAAGAGAGTTAGCCACCTAATCAGCGTCATGGTTTGGCCCGCCGCGACCGCACGTTGTCATCATCGTACTTGCGGAGAGAGGTTGGTTTGATGATCAGAACAGCCACCGCGCCGTCAAAACCGTCACAACCATCGGCGTCGCCGCAACCGAACTTCTTTTCCTTCGACACCGCAACCAAACGTCCATAAGCCGCGCCCCAATTGTCTTTGACGTTGCTCATCTGAGAGAACACGATCATGCGTCCGTCGGCCTTAAAGACCGGCTTCTTATGAAAGCCCAATTGCGTGTTTTTACTGATGCCAAGAATCTTCTGAAGGACAGCAGCGTAGTCGATCGCAGGATTGTCTTTCGGCGGCCTCGGCATTCCCTTTTCCCATGCACCCCACACTAGGATCTTATTCGGCCACGTGTTGCCTTCTACAGTAACAGGTCGTTCGCACTTGTCTTCCGCCAGATAAGAAGTTGAGTCGACCAGACTCGCATGACGATCAAGCCTCCCCACCACAGCAATGGGCTTGCCGCTGAATCTCTTAAGGTTCGCCAGAGCCTCGCACACGGTCACAGGCTCAACAACTGGGCCCGTGGTCCGAATCTCAATCGACGGAGCCGCTTTGTTCTGCGCCAGCGCCAGGCTGCCAAAGACAGAAACGGCTAGAATGCTGCCCGTGACGATCTGCACTGCACCACCCATCCACGCTCATAATACCGCCGATCGCCAGGCAGCCGAGACGATTAATCCGCTCGCTATGTACTCAACGCCCCGAAGGGCTTGAGTCCCCTGAATCGAGCTAAAATTTCCGTCGGGCCTCACCCGTGGCTGTCGAGGGACAATTCATCGACCTTGCGAACGCCCGGAGTTTTCTCCACTAGTCAGATCCCGGTATAGATCGCGGAGATTTTCCTCGAGTTCCTCCATCATTCACCCTGCGTCATGTAATCCGGGAAGTCGTCGAGGTAACCGAGCCACATCGCGCCATCTTGCCAATGAACGAAACGAGCCGTCCTCTTGGCATGAATCTCCTTGCTGGAACTAGCCGCGAACGACACGCACGCCAGGATATCCTCACGCGTAATCCGCGGATAGCTGTGCATTATCTCAGCTTCGGATTGGCCAGCAGCGAGCAGTTCGAGAATCAGTTCCACCGACAGCCGAGTGCCGCGAATCACCGGCTTGCCCGCGAGGATCTCAGGATCGAGAATAATACGCTCAGGCCATTCCAAGCCTCGATGGTACCTCCGAAACTAAAACTTCACCTTAGGAACTTCCTTCGCCCCGGTATCCGCCTTGAAGTAAGCATCCTCCCGCTGGAAACCGAACATCCCCGCCACGATATTCTTCGGGAACAACTCGATGTCCGTGTTATATTTCTGCACCACTTCGTTGTACTTCCGCCGTTCCACCGCAATCCGGTTCTCCGCCCCCGCCAGCTCATCCTGCAAGCGCATGAAGCTTTCGTTGGCTTTGATGTTCGGATAATTCTCCACCACCACGAACAGCCGCCCCAGCGCTGAATCGATCTGCGAGTTCGCCTGGATCTTCTCCGCCGGCGACTTCGCTCCCATCATCGCCGCGCGGGCCGTCGTGACGTCGCTGATCACTTTTTCTTCGTGCGTCGCGAACCCCTTCACGGTTTCCACCAAATTCGGGATCAGATCGGCGCGCCGCTGCAATACCACATCCACTTGCGACCACGCGGCTTTCACCGCTTCGCGCTCCGTCACCAGTTCGTTTCGTGCGCTCATCATGCTGCCGCCCACCATCACCGCCAGCAGCACCAGCACCGCCACAACAATCAACGCGATTTTCATGATTTGTCCTCCAGCCGGTCCACGAACTCGATGATTCTTTGAATGCACTGCAAGTACCGCGCAAACAGCTCTCCCGGGTCTCCCGTCTCGGGGCCCGCCTTGTCCTCGCGCACATCCAGCAAAGTCTCCAGCGGCGTAGCGTCCATCTTCAGCGTGTGCGACAGTTGATGCACCACCGCGCGCCGCTCCGTCTTCGCGCTCACTCCCGCAGCCACCAGCGCATGCCGACCCAGCACGCAGAAGGTCGTTATCGAATCCACGCACAACTTCAGCAGCGCTGCCGGATCCGACAACACGTTCGCCCCTTTTTGCCGGAGCCGGAACAGCTTCGCCCGCAGCTCATGCTCCACCTGCGCGCGATAAAACTTGCCGTCCACCTGCACATCCGCGATCACGTCCACGCCGGACAATACTTTGCGGCGATCCTTCATGTCGCGAAACTCAATCGGAAAGCAGTCCGACGAGTTGTGCACTTCTTCCTCGCTCATCAGCGTTGGCGTCGAATGTCCCCGCTCCTGCCACCAGCGCAGGATCGGCTCGCTTTCTGAAAGCTCGCGAGGCGTAATCTCTTTCAGCACCCATAGAAGGTTTAGATCGGAAAACTTGGCGTGGTGATCCTCACCCGCAGCCGAGCCATACAGGATCACGGCCACCAGCCGCTCCCCATACACCCGTTCCGCCCTGGTCACGAACTCTTTCAGATCGTCCATATTTACCAATCGCTCGACGCCCCTCCGCCTCCCGAATCCCCGCCGCCGAACCCGCCGAATCCTCCGCCACCGCCGGACCCGCCGCCGCCAAATCCCCCCCCGCCCCAACCGCTGCCACGCCCCATCATGTTACCGAGAATCATCCCGGTCAGGAGTCCTGCGCCGCCGCCATGGCCTCCGCCGCCGCTGAACCGCCCGATAATCCACAGCAGCAGGAAAAACCCGCCGAGCAGCACCGGCCATGGAATCCCCACGTCGCGCGTGGCCGGCCGGACCATGCGCCTGCCAACCTCATCCGGCACCTCAACTCCCTTTTCCTGCGCGATCTTCTGCCCGAACTCCTGCGCCGCCGCCAGCAGCGCGCCGCCGTAATTCCCCTGCCTCAGAATCGGCCGGATCCCGCGCAGCACGCCCCCGGCGTACCCGTCTGGAATGATCGGCTCCAGCCCGTATCCGATTTCCGCCCGCTGCTTCCGGTCGTGCACCGCCAGCAGCAGCAAAATACCTTCGTCCTTGCCTTTCTTGCCGATGCCCCACTCCCGGTACAGCCGGTTCGCAACCTCGTCAATCGGCTCGTCCTCCAGCGAATCCACCAGCACGATGGCCATCTGCGCGCCCGTAGCGCGCTCCAGGTTGCCGCAGTAATTCTCCAGGTGCTGTTTCGACGCCGCATCCAGCGCGTGCGCGAAATCGTTGACGTACCCTGTCGGCTTCAGCTTCGATGTGTCCAGCCCAAACGCCGCCGACACCACCAGCAGGGCCAGCCCGAAAGCCTTACGAATCGGCGTATGATTTTGCATTTAGCGTATCGCCGGGCCGACCAAGTCCTCGCGCCGCACGCGAAACCCTTCCAGCCGGCCCAGCATGGCCACCGCCATGCGCTTTGGATCGAAGAACTTCTGCGCCAGCTTCTGCACTTCCGCCGCCGTTACCCGTTCCACCCGATCCAGCATCTCGTCGAGCGAGAAAAATCTCTTGAAATACAATTCCTGGTGCGCCAGGTTCCCCATCCGGCTCGAAGTCGATTCCAACCCCAGAACATACGAGCCTTTCAGATGATCCTTGGCCCTGCGCAGCTCCTCCGCGCTTACCGGATGATCCACCAGCTCCCGCAGCTCATGCACGATGGACTCCACCACCTTGCCCGCCGATTTCAGCGACGTTCCCGCGTAAACCAGCATGCACCCCGCATCGCGATACATGGTCAGCTCGGAATACACCGTGTACGCCAACCCCTGCTTCTCCCGGATATTCTGGAACAGTCGGCTGCTCATCCCGCCGCCCAGAATCGCATTCAGGATCAAACACTGGAACCGCGCCTTATCCGGCATCGCCAGCGACGGCACTCCCAGATACACATGCACCTGCTCCAGCGAATCCTTTTCGCGAAATACCAGCGGCGCGTGCGCTTCCGGAGCCTCCTTCATCCTCACCGTCTTCCGAGCCTTCAAATCCCCGAAATACTGCTCCGCCAGCTTCACCAGCTTCTTATGATTCAAACTGCCCGCCGCCGTGATCAGAATATTCGACGGCGTATAGAACTGTTTGTAAAACCGCTCGATCTTCGCCCGATCGAACGTCCGGATGGTCTGCTTGGTCCCCAGAATCGGCCGGCCCAGCGCGTGCCCCTTCCAGAAATTACTCGAGAAAATCTCGTGGACCAGATACTCCGGATTGTCCACTTCCATCTTCAGCTCTTCGAGGATGACACCCTTTTCCTTCTCGATGTCCTCTTCCTGGAACAGCGGATTCCGCACCAGATCCGCCACCACGTCGAACGCCTCCGGCAGATGCTCGTCCAGCACCTTCACGTTGTAGCTCACCAGTTCCTTCGACGTGAACGCGTCCAGCCCTCCGCCAATCGAATCCACGGACCGCGCAATCTCCTCCGCCGACCGGTTCTTGGTCCCCTTGAACACCATGTGTTCGATGAAATGCGAAATCCCCGTGTCCTCCGGCCCTTCTTCGCGCGACCCCGTCCCGATCCAGATCCCTACCGAAACGCTGCGCACGTGCGGCATCCGCTCGGTAACCACACGGATGCCATTAGCCAGCGTCTCGCGTTCGATTTCGCGGGGTTTATGAGGGGACTGGGAGCGATGCATTCTTTACCTCATTCTATCGCACCGAGTGTTACCATGAAGGATGAATGGCGCAAAGTATTGTGGGCATGGAACTTGCCGAACTCGCCGCGTCCCTGGGCCCCGGTCATCCCCTCTTTCGAGCCCGCCAGGTCTACGACGCCGTTTACCGCCGTAAAATCATGGATTTAGCCCAGGCTTCGAACCTCCCGAAGCCAATCCGAGCCGTCCCCCTCGGCATCCCCGTCATCGAACGCCGTTACGATTCCCAGGACGGTACCCGGCGCTACCTCCTCCGTCTCGACGACGGTAAGACGGTAGAAGCAGTCTGGATGCCCGAAGACTTAAGGTCGACCATTTGTATCTCTAGCCAAGTAGGCTGCCCCGTGAACTGCCAGTTCTGCCTCACCGCCCTCATGGGCCTCGAACGAAACCTCACCGCCGGCGAAATCGTCGGCCAAGTCCTCCGAGTAGCCGCCGACAACGGCCTGGCCGCCAACACCGACCGCGTAAACATCGTGATGATGGGACAAGGCGAGCCTCTCCTCAACCTCCCCAACGTCATCAAAGCCACCCGTCTCCTCACCGATCCCGCCGGCATGGCCATCTCGCCCCGACGCATCACCCTGTCCACATCGGGCATCATTCCGAAAATCGACGAAATGTCCCGCGAGCCCGTCCGCCCCAAACTCGCCATTTCACTCAATGCGTCCACCGAAGAGCAGCGCGTCCAACTGATGCCGATCACCCGCAAATATCACTTGCAGGACCTGATCCAAGCCTGCCGCCGTTATCCCCTGCGCCCCTGGGAAAAACTGACCTTCGAGTACGTTCTTCTCAAAAACGTCAACGACACCGACGCCGACGCCCGCCGGGTCGTAAAGCTTCTCGCAAACCTGAACGCAAAAGTAAACCTGATCGCCCTGAATCCCGGCCCCGGAATCAACTTCGAAACCCCCGACCCTGCCCGTGTCGCCGCTTTTCAAAACATCCTGCGCCGGTCTCTACCCTGCTTCATCCGCAAACCCCGAGGCCTGGACGTTTTCGCAGCCTGCGGCCAGCTAAAAAGAATGAATGTGTTATCCGCGTGAATCTGCGTCCATCGGCGACTAAGATTTCTTCCGAGCCAACTTAGCCAGCGCCGCCAACTGAGCCAGATACTGCCGAAGCGGCCGGGCCGGAGTCCCCCACATCACCTCGCCCGCCCTCACGATCTTCGACGTCAGCACCCCGCTCCCCGACCCGAGCACCGCCTTCGCCTCGATCCTCGCCTTTGGCCCCACCCCCACCTGCCCGCCAATCACCGCGTAATCCCCCACCTCCACGCCGCCTGAAAACCCGGTTTGCGCCGCGATCACCACATGCCGTCCGATCTTGCAGTTATGCGCGACATGCACCATGTTGTCGAGCTTGGTCCCCTCCCCGATCCGCGTCACCCCCAGCGCAGCCCGGTCCACGCATGAATTCGCACCAATCTCGACGCGATCCCCAATCTCCACCCGCCCCACTTGAGGAAATTTTTCGTAAGCGCCACCCACCAGCACAAACCCGAATCCGTCGGCCCCAAGGACGCACCCGGAATGCAACACCGCGTGACGGCCAATCGCAACATCCCGGTAAATCGTCACCCGGGCGTGAAGCACAGATCCCTCGCCGATGAGAACATCGTCCCCGATCGTGCTCCCCGCGCCCACAGAAACCCTGGCGCCAATCCGCACCCGCGCCCCAATCGTCACGAAGGGACCGATCGAGGCGTCCTCGGCGATAAGCGTCCCTTCCCCGATCACCGCGGTTGGATGGATCCCCGCCTTCGCCCCCACCGTCGGATGCAGCTTCGCAATCACCCGAGCCACCGCCGCCCGAGGATCCACCGTTCGGATCACAGTCCGCTGCGCATCGTTGACGAAATCCTCCGGCACCAGCAGGCACCCCGCCCGCGAAGTCCCGGCGTCCTTCAACGCACGCCCGTGAGTGACAAAAGAAACCGCGTCCCCAGCAGCGTCCTCAAGCGGCATCACCCGCTCGAACGTCGCACTCCCCGTCGCCTTCCCACTTCGCGTTGAGCCATTCCGCCAAATCCCTGACGCGCATCACCTATAGAATGCCAGAGGATAGAACGCCAGTTTGGAAGAAGAATAGGCGTTCGTCTGGCTACTTCCGTTGAGAAGCGCCAGCCGAACGCCTATTCACGGTTCGGAGGACAATCTGAAAGGTTAGTGCCGCGCGGGCGAAATAATCTCAAAATAGTTTGGAGCCTATTCCTCCACCAACTTCCTGAGCCGCTCCAGCGCCCTGTCCCAACCCTTCGAGATTTCCTCCAAACACCGTCGAGCTTCCTCCAGCCGCCCCGCCTCGAACTCCCAGATCCGCTCCCGCCCGCGCCGTATATCCCGCACCAGCCCGGCGCCGGCCAACACCTCCAGATGTTTCGTGATCGCCTGCCGCGTGACGCGCGAATCCTCCGTCAGCCGCGTAATCGACTCCGGCCCTCGCGCGCTCAGCCGGGCCACCAGCTTCAACCGCGTCTCATCTCCCAGCGCCGCAAACACCGGCGCAGCGTCCTTCCATTTCGCGAGCTCGCTACGCGACATGGGCCAGGTACTTCTCAATCAGCGTCATGCACATCGTCCAGCCGCGCTCGTTCCCCTCAAACGCCTTTGCCCGCCGAGCCAGCGGAATCCGGTCGAAGCCCGACTCCGTAAGTGTCAGCATGGTCCCTTCCGCCGTCTCTTCCAACACGAATTCCACTAGCGTGGTAGGCTCCACGCTGTAGTCCACTAACGGATCGACTGCGCCCGGGTGCGACCGGAACGAGAACAGCCGTTCCGGTTCCATCCGGTCAATCGTGATCTCGAACGGCGTGTTCTCATAAGGTTTCTGCGCCTTCGCAGCCTCGGCGTCCACCGTCGTAGGCACAATCACGCCTCGCATCTGGGCGCCCGCCGTGAATGGCCCGGTGAACTTCATCCCGAACCAGCTCCCAAATTCCGCCGAGTCCGCCAAAGCCCGCCACACGCGCTTTCTCGGCGCGCGCAAAAGAATCTTTTTCTCAATCCGATCTGTGTTCATATGCAACCTCCTGATTGCATATTACACAGGTCCAACACAGAATGCAACCATACGGTTGCATAATTGCCAGGTCTGCGTCGCAAGTCATGTCCAATAACGGCACAGTGTGCAAAAAGGGGGACTGGCTCGAATTTCGCCGCTTTTGCGAAAGTTCGTGCCTGTACCCTTTTTTGCCCCGTCCCGAATCCTGCTGTTCGAAACAGGGCGCTGAGTGCGCAAAAAGGGGGACTGGCTTGGTCTGACCACTCTGTCCCCGCCGTTACGGTCGACCCGCCGGTACGCCACCGGCCGTGGACAGAGCGGTCTGACCCCTTTTTTCGCAACCTTGCACAGACCAATAACACTTGCATCATTGCTAGGCGACTTGCGACGCCCCCGCCGACGCCACGCACACATGCGTCTCCGGAACGCGACCGCAATACCGCTGGTAATTCGTCACCAAAGCCTCTTCCAGAGCCCCCACCGCGTCACGATTCACCAAATTCACCGTCGACCCGCCAAACCCCGCGCCCGTCATCCGCGCTCCCAGCACCCCCGGCACGCTCCGCGCAGTCTCCACCAGAAAATCCAGTTCCCGGCAGCTCACTTCGTAGTCGTCGCGCAGACTTTCGTGGGACTCCACCAGCAATCGGCCCATCCGTTCCAGATCCTGCCGCTCACACGCGGCCGCGAATGCCTCCACGCGCTCGTTCTCCGTCACCACGTGCCGAGCCCGCTTCAGCAGCACCCCATCCAACCGCGTCAGATGATTCACTGTAACGTCGCGCAGACTCGCAACCCCCAGTCGCCGCGCCGCCGCAGCGCACTCCTCCACCCTCGTTCGATACGCGGAACCCGCCAGCTCATGCTTCACCATCGAGTTGGCCGTCACAATCGAAACTCCGTCCGGCAGCGTCACCGCGTCCCATTCGAGCGACCTGCAATCGAGCAAGACAGCCCCGCCGTGTGCCGACACAAATTGATCCATCAGTCCGCACGGAACTCCCACAAAGTCCATTTCCGCCGCGCGCGTCAACTCCGCCAGTTCCAGCGGTCCTCGCGACCCTCCCAGCGCCAGCGCCAACGCCACCCCCAGCGCGGCCGACGAGCTCAATCCCGCGCCCAACGCCACGCTCGACTCGATCAGCACATTCTGCGCGCCCACGGTGACGCCCCGCCGCGCCAGCTCCCACGCGATCCCCGCCGCACGATCCGCCCAACCCCCGCGCGGGAGAAAATGAGCGGCATCGGAAGCGCGCCACTGCGCTCCTTCCGCCAGCCGGTCCGAATACACCCGCAGCCAGCCGTCTGCCGAAGGCGCCGTCGCCACCAGACACTCCAGGTCGATCGCCATGGGCATCACCAGCCCCAGGTTGTAATCCGTGTGCTCGCCGATCAAGTTCACGCGCCCCGGCGCGCGCCACACCCGCGGCTCGCCGGCCGATGGATACACTTCGCGAAATCGCGCTAGGATCGGCGCCGGGCCAGCCACAACATCGCTCCTCCGAAGATCAGCATCGACGACCCCGCGTATAGATTCACCGGAATATCCGTAAGCTGCGCGCGAGCCCACGGATTCGCCACCAGCACGATTCCGGCAATCGCGAAAAAGAGCCCGATCGGTCCACGCAGGTCTCGCATGCTCTCTTACCAGAAGATCAGATTCAGAACCAGCAGCGCGACACCCACCACCATGGCAAGGGGCCCCGGCCGCCGGTACCATGGCTCGCCTGCATCGTGCGGAATCGGCGTCAGACCGTAGACTAAACCGCGCAGCTCGGTCTCAGCCTTTGCCGCGGTCGCCAGACTCACCACCAGCGTGACCGCAAAACATACCGACCACGCGCACATCGCCATCCAGAAATTCTGCGCCATGGTCGACGGAAACGTGTGAATCGCCGTAATCCATCCGCCTTTGCTTTCCGCCACCGTCAACCCATGCGTCAGCGCCGCGGCCGCGGTTCCCGCCAGCAATCCGGTAAACGCTCCGTGCCCGGTCGTACGCTTCCAAAACATCCCCAGCAGAAACGTCGCGAACAGCGGAGCATTCACGAACGAGAACACCAGTTGCAGCACGTCCATGATGTTGTTGTACTCGCAAGCCAGATACGCCGTCGCAATCGATAGCGCGATCCCTCCCACCGTGCTCGCGCGCCCCACCCACAGGTAGTGCCGGTCCGGCGCATTGGGCCGGATGTGGCACTGGTACAGGTCGTAAGTGAAAACGGTGTTGAACGCCGTGACGTTGCCCGCCATGCCGCTCATGAACGACGCCATCAGCGCCGTCAGCCCCACTCCCAGCATCCCGGTGGGATAAAACTTCGCCATCAGCGTGGTCAGCGCCTGATCGTAGTCCGGCCCGCCCGGCTTCATCGGCAGCTGGTACCCGATGCCCATATGGCTCAGCGCCACCGCCGCGATTCCCGGCACGATCACGATAAACGGAAACACCATCTTGGGAAACGCCGCGATCAGCGGAGTCCGCCGCGCCGCCGACATCGATTCTGCCGCCATGGCCCGCTGTACCACCAGAAAATCAGTGCACCAATATCCGAAGGACAGCACAAACCCCAGGCCGGCGACCAAACTGAATGCCTCCACACCCATCGGATTCTCCGAAGTGTGCGCCGTATAGCGCCACGTCTCCGTCATCACTGCGGGCAGTCGCGAGGCCATCGCGTGCCAGCCTCCGATGCGAGCCACCGCCAGAATCGACAGCGGCGCGAAGCCCAGCACGATCAGAAAAAATTGCAGTACTTCGTTGTAGATCGCGCTGGTGAGCCCGCCCAGAAACGTGTACACCAGCACAATCGCTGCCGACAGCATCACGCAACTGGTGAAGTCCCACCCGATCATCAACTGAAACAGCTTGCCCAGCGCATACATGGAAACGCCCGAAGAAAACAGAGTCATCACCGCGAACGTCGCCGCGTTTAACGCCCGAGTCTTCTCGTCAAAGCGCAGCTTCAGGTATTCCGGCACGCTGCGCGCGCGGCTGCCGTAATAAAACGGCATCATGAACACGCCCACGAAGATCATGGCCGGCACCGCTCCCAGCCAGTAGAAGTGCGCCGTCATCAGGCCGTATTTCGCACCCGACGCGCACATCCCCACCATTTCCTGCGCGCCTAAATTGGCCGCCAGAAACGCCAGGCTGGTGATCCACAACGGCACCGAATGCCGCGCCGTGAGAAAATCCTCGCTCGATTGCATCCTCCGCCGGATCATCACGCCGATAGCGATAACGAAGCCGAAATACAGCGCCAGAATCGCATAGTCGACGCGGCCCAAATGCATGCCTATCACTCTAGCGTAAGATGGTACGCACATCATGTGGCCGCAGACATACACTCCCGTCGCCGGCAGTCTGGGACTTTCGGCGCTGGTCGCCGCGTTGCCGATTTTCGTCCTCCTGGTCTTGTTGGGCATTCTGCGCAAGCCGGCGTGGATCGCGTCGCTTTCCGGACTGGCCGCCGCCATCCTGGTGGCGCTCGCCGTCTATCGCATGCCGTTCTCGATGGTGGTGAGTTCAGCCCTCTACGGCGCCGCCAACGGCCTGCTGCCCATCGGCTGGATCGTCTTCACTGCCATCCTGCTGTATCGCCTGACCATCGAAACCGGGAAATTCGAGATTCTTAAGGATTCCATCGGCAGCCTGACCGGGGATCAGCGCCTGCAAGCATTGTTGATCGCTTTCGCCTTCGGTGCATTCATTGAAGGCGCCGCGGGATTCGGAACTCCGGTGGCAGTCGCCGCCGCGATGCTGGCCGGCCTCGGCTTTTCGCCGTTTTATGCGGCAGGAATTTGCCTGCTAGCAAACACTTCGCCGGTTGCGTTCGGATCCATCGGCACGCCGCTGGTGATGCTGCAAACGGTAACCAAACTTCCCATGGCGTCGCTGTCCTCCAACGTCGGACGTATCTGCGCCCCGGTTTCCGTGTTTGTTCCCATGTATTTGGTGCTCGTGATGGGTGGAATGAAAGCCCTGCGCGCCGTCTGGCCCGCCGCCGCGGTTTGCGGAATTGCGTTTGCGGGGGCGCAATTCTATTCGTCGAATTACGTTGGACCGTATTTAACCGACATCCTTGCCTCGCTTTGCGCGATCGGCGGGCTGGTCGCGCTGATGCGCGTCTGGAAACCGAAAGATGCGGTGCAAGCGACGCCGCACCGTCACACGCACGGCAACGTGCTGCTGGCGTGGATGCCCTACGTCTGGCTGGTCATCTTCGTAAGCCTGTGGGGGTTAACGGACGTAAAGGCGCTTTTAAATCACGCCACTTTCGTATTCCCGTGGCCGGGACTGCACGAATTAGTGTTGCGCATGCCGCCGATCGCTACAGCACCCTCTAAATACGCCGCAACCTACACTTTGAATCTTCTGTCGGCATCCGGGACCTCCTGCTTGTTCGCGGTGTTCGCATCGGCGGCGGTGCTGCGGGTTTCACCCGGTAAGCTATTGCATTGGACCTGGATGACCGCGCGACAGCTCGCGTTGCCGATGCTGACCATCGCGACCGTCGTCGGGCTCGCGTTCCTGATGAATTACTCCGGCGCGACGGCGACGCTGGGGCTGGCATTTGCGGCGTCGGGGGCTATGTTTCCGTTTTTCAGTTCGTTGCTGGGTTGGCTCGGAGTGTTCCTCACGGGCAGCGATACCTCGGCGAACGCATTGTTCGGGACGTTGCAAGTGATCACCGCGAATCGGCTGGGGCTGAATCCGGCGCTGATGGCTGCGGCCAATTCAAGCGGCGGCGTGATGGGGAAGATGATCAGTTTGACCAGCGTAGCGGTTGCGGCGGCGGCTACGGGGTTGAAGCGCGAGGAGGAAGGCCGGCTGTTCCGGTTTACTCTCAAGCACAGCATTTTCATGGCGACCGTGGTGGGGTTGATTACGATGCTGTACGCGTATGCAGTCCCGGGATGGGTGAAATAACTTCCATCATTTGCTCGCGATACCGGTCGACCGCGTAGTGATTCTCCCAAGCTTTACGGGCTTGCCTGGCTATGCGGCTGAGATCAAGCCTGGTGACTTCCAGGATTTTTTGAGCCAGGGCTTCCGGAGTACGTTCGGGGACCAAAAAGCCGGTTTCGCCGTCGCGAACGATCTCGGGAATGCCTCCGGCGGCGTAGGCAACCACCGGTACGCCGGCCGAAAATGCCTCCAAAATCACCCTGGTTGTGGCTTCGGCGGCGCTAGAGGGCACAATGAGCAGATTCAGCTCCCCAAGCACCGCTCCGAGGTCGTCGCGCCAGCCTGAAAAATGGACCGGTACGCCTGCGGCAAGTCTATGAACCTCCTGGACATATTCTTGCGAAGAAAACATGGGCGCGCCGCAAATCTGCAATGTTACCAGTGGTAACATTGGCATCAAAAAAGCGGCTGCGCGCAGGAAATCGGTCTGTCCTTTCATGGGCGCAATTCGACCGATCATGCCGAGCCGCCACGGGCTTCCAAACTCGCGCGGGACGAATGGAATTGCCTCCACTCCGTTATAAATCACGCGGGCATTTTCGAATTGCGAGGCAACATGCCTGGAATTCGCGACCACAATGGCGCGCGCGCGACGGATGGCCCAGCGCGTCACCTTGAGAGCGCGCTCTTCTTCATAGAAGTGCTGGGCTTGGAAGATCACTTTTCTTCCACGAGCGCCCATGGCGACAGCGGGAAGCAGGCGCGCGCCCCCGGCGCTGATGACGTCGCATTCCTGACGCGCGATCCATCGGGACATGGGGAAAGTTTCGAAGGCGAAACGCGCGGCGTCCATGGCCGACTTGCGGCCATTCGAATAATTTCCGAGCGGAATCTGAATTGTCTCGGCGCCGATGGCGCGGGCGCGCTCGAATAAAGGTCCAGCGCCTGGAGCTGCGACGATTGCCTTCCAGCCGCGCTCTACGACTGCCGGTAACAGGTCCAGAAGATTGCGCTGTCCGCCGCCAAGCTCGCTGAACTGTTCGAGGAACAGAATTTTCATTTGCGGCGAACCGCCATCGCCAGGACCCACAGGTATAACGGGAGGACTCGCCAGAAGGTGAGCAGGTCGGCCGAGAGCATCTGCACCGATTCCGCCAGCCAGAAGCAGTAGATCCATGTTCCGTAGAAGGATTTCTCGCTATCTGCAGACTGCGACGCGGTGTAGCCGGCTTTGAGGATGGCGAAGTTCAGCAGCAGCAGCGCGGCCAAGCCGGCGATTCCGGTCTCCACCAGCATACTGAGGTACATGTTATCGGCGACCACCGGCTGGCCGATGAAATCGGAGTAGGGCAGCGTTTTATATCCGACTCCGATCAAGGCGTGCCAGGGATGCTGGAGCAGGAAATCCCCAAGAATTCTCCACGATTCGACGCGGCCGCTGAGGACTACTTCGTTCGAAGAGAGTGCGTACTGGACGCTGGCCCACAGGCGAACCCAGTACAGCGACACATATTCCGGGGCCCAGCGGAACAGCGCGACCACCAGCGCGGCCAGGGCTCCGGCAAGTGCGAATCCGATGCGGCGAATCGCCGGGCGCTTGCGCTCGAGGATGGCGAGAACGGCAATCGCGAGCGCGACATTCAGCATGGACGAGCGGGAGTAAGAAAAAATGAGAGCGGTGGAAAAAATCGCTCCGCCGAACAGCAGGAGCAGCCGGCTGCCTGCGCCGCGCACCAGCGCGACCGCAGTCATGACCAGAAAGAAGGCGCAGAAATTCCCGAGCGCGCTGGCCTCATAAAACAGGCCTTGCGCTCTCCGGTACACGCCCGATTCCAGCCAGATGAACTGCGGGCCAAACCCGGCGGGAGCTGGAAACTGGTAGTAAAAATCCAGGCAGGCGAACAGCGCGGAGGCGATGGCGATGGAATAGACCAGCGTGCGCGAAATCTCCCCGGCGCGGCCCGGGCCCGCGGAAACGTAGAAGAACACGTACATCGAAATGGCCGCCAGTCCCACTCGCGCCAGGGTCTGAACGCCGAGCCCGGATCCTGAATACAGTATCGCCGGGGCGACGCTGAGGGCCAGGACGGCGAAAAAGAAAAACAAAACGCCGGGAAGAAATTCGCGGGTGAAGCGCCATTCGCGCCATCGAACGAATCCAGCAGACAGGCCCAGGACCGCGATGGCGAGCGCGGGATGCGGGCCCGAGTTGCCGAACGAAACCGGCAGGGGCGGCGCCAGGAGCGTGACCGCGAAAAACAGAATCAGCCACGCGTTGGCGCTTAGCAGCATCCAGTACAGCAACGGAATTACGGCCACCAGCGCGGCCATGGACCATTGGATAGTGCCTCGCGTTACGGCGAGAAAAGCGGCGTAACCCGCCAACAGCGCTCCCGCGAGGACCTGACTCGTCTGATTTCTCTGCGGCAGACTTGGCGCGGCGCTCATGCGGCGGGGCGGAAGGTCAGCGTCAAGTAGGTGACGCAAACGATGAACGCCACCGCCAGCGCCAGGGCGACGTTCAAGATTATGTTGGGAGAAGTGGGACGCTCCGGTACCACGCCGGGATCGAGCACGCGAAGACGCTCCCCACGCGAACCTTCGGAAGCTTCCAGATCGCTGACGTGCGCGGCCGCGGCGTCATAGGTCCTGCGCGCCGACTGCGTTCGCTGGTCGAGCGCTTGCGCCCGCGCTTCGCGTTCGGACAGGGCGGCACTTTTGGATTGAAGCTCGCGTGACAGATCGGCATCCTGCTTTTCGAGGCTGGCGACGCGGGCGCGCACGGACGGCAAACGCGGGTCGGAGGCGTTGATGGATGCCTCCGCCAGCTCGGCGCGCGATTCGAGAAGGTCGCGCTCCAGGCGTTCGCGCGATACCTCGAGCGCGTCCAAATCGGCGCGAAGCCCTTCGATCGGTTGACGCGCGCTGAAGTCGCGCCAGGCGGCTTGCTCCTGCTCGAGGCGCTTCTGCGCTTCATCCGCGCGGCGCCGCGCTTCGGCGAGCAGATCCCGGTCGTTTTCAAAGTTGGCTGCACGGGTAAGGCGAACGGTCTCTTCGGCCACGAACTGCGCTACGGCCTGCGCCTGCCTGGGATCGGGCAACGTCGCCGCGATTTCCAGGACCTTGGTGTCCCGCAGCTTGGTTACTTTCAAAATGCGCCGCTTCAATCCTTCCATCGACCCCGCCTCTTGCGGACCTCGCAGGTGAAATTTCTCAAGAGCGCTCTGAAACAGCGTGTCGCTGGCGGCAAACAGCTCATAGGCGCGCAGCGATTCGAAGTACACGGGGCTGACGGCGGTGAACTGGCGCGGGTCATTTCCAGCGGGCGGATCGATGACGATGGTCGCGGTGGCGGTGTACTGTTTGGTCAGAAAGAGGCTGCCGATGAGCGCGAGCAACCCGGCGGCCGCGGAAACGATCAGGATGAACCGGGAGCGGCGGCGGAGATGGCGCAGATATTGATAGCCGTCGAAGGACTCGACGTGGAAGGGCTCGACACGGCCGGGGTCGACGTGTTTGGAGACGTGTTCCCGCGTTTCGAACAACCTGGGGTGCTCCTTACTGGGGATTATAGGGGGGCGGTGAGGGGGTGAAATAGGTGAAAAGGATCGAGGGATGATATGGGGTTAACATCTGCGGCCCGGTGTGTCCGTCGTGCGTCGGCTGTCGATTTGCCGGCTCTACGCCCAAAATGGAATCGTTTGGATAAAGCCACGTGAGAGATGAACCTGCCAAGCCCGTGGCCGGGGGCCAGTTTATTTGGGGGTGGGACCAAGCCAACCGGCCGGTGTTGCAGAGCGATGGTACCGTAGCGGATATGGGTCTTCTGCTGCCTTGGCTGGCGGCGCTGGTTTCGCTATTGATTCTGCCGGGTTGGTCGTTTTACTTCGATGTGATTCCCAAGGTGGTGCTGGTGCTGGCCGGGGCGGCGGTGGTTTTGTGGATGCCGTGGGAATGGCCTGAGGCGGGGGCTCGGAGGTTGCTGTTGGGGATCCTGGGGGCGCAGACCGTTGCGATTCTGGTGGCGGCCGGCGCTTCCACGCACCGGTGGTTTTCTTTCTATGGCAGTACCTGGAGACGGAGTGGAGTGCTCGCCGAACTGGCGGTGTTGATCCTGACGGCTGCGGCTGTGGGGACGTTTGGGGGAAGGCTGCGGTGGTGGCTGAGGATCCTGGTTCTGAGCGGGCTGCCGGTGGCGATTTACGCGGTATTTCAGTATTTCGGAGTGGATCCGCTCATGGATCCGGCCGGGTATCACTTCGGCGAGGGGCGCTACATGATCGTCAGGCCGCCGGGGACCCTCGGGCATGCGGCGTATCTGGCGACGTATCTGTTGTTTGTCGTGTTCGGCGGCGTGGCGCTGGCTCGGATCGATGCGGCGAGGGCGTGGAAATGGGTGGCGCTGGCGACGACGGGGGTGGCGGGGTTTGCGATCGTACTCAGCGGAACTCGGGCTGCGTTGCTAGGGCTGGTGGCTGGGGCTGTGTTCGTCGTGGCGCGGGAGCGGGTGAGCCGGAAATGGGTGGGGGCCGCGATCGGGTTGGCGATCCTGCTGGCGGCATTTTACGCGTCGCCGGCGGGGGCGCGGCTGCGGGCGCGGGCGTTCTGGTCGAGTGAGGACCGGCTGGGCGGGTCGCGGCTGATGCTGTGGCGGGATGCGGTACGGATGGCGGGCGGACGCTGGCTGACGGGATATGGGCCGGAGACGTTCGCGAGGGAGTTTCCACGGCATGAATCGATGGAGCTGGCGCGGGCGTATCCGGATTTTTATCATGAATCGCCGCACAATGTGTTCATCGACGCGCTGGTTTCGGAGGGCGTGCAGGGGCTGGCGGGGCTGATCGCGCTGGTGGGGTTGGGGCTGGCGCTGGCGCGCGGGGCGATGGGAGGCGCGTTGGTCGCGATGCTGGTAAGCCAGCAGTTCACGGCGTTCACGATTCCGACGGAGTTGTATTTTTACCTGTGTGTGGCGATTCTGGTGAGCGAATCGACAGGGAAGGCCGCGGCGGCACGGCCGAGATTGATCCTTCGAATTCTGGCGATTCCGTTTGCCGGGTTCGCCATATACCTGGCTTGGGGCGATGGGTTGCTGGGTTCGGCGCGGCGGGCGATGGATCATGGCCAGGCTGGGCGGGCGGCGGAGCTGGTGGGCCGGGCGCGCGAACGGGGGGTGTCGGCGGATTTGTACTTTTCGAGGCGGTTCCTGGCGGCGAAGGTGTGGCCGGCGGCGATCGTGGCGGCGTCGAGGGCTCCTGAAACGGGCGACGATCCTCAGAACGCGCTGGTGAATCTGGCGGCGTTTCGGGCTACGGCGAACGATGCGAGGGGCGTGGAGGAGAGCCTTCGACAAGCGATCGCAGCGTCGCCGAACTGGTACAAGCCGCATTGGCTGCTGGCGCAGGCGCTGGAGCTTGGTGGGCGCATGGCGGAAGCCAAGTTGGAAGCACAGGCGGCGGTGGAGCGCGACGGCGGAACGCATCCCGAAGTGGAGCAGACGTGGGAACGGATCCGGTCGCGTTAACGAGGTGCCATGGGGTGTGTAATCCACTCCTATTCATTCGGGGCGGCTTTTCCGTATTCTTGGGATATGAAAAAGGCACTTTTCATCGGCATTGGACTTATAGCTGGGCTGGCGGCGTTTGGGCAAGCGCCGAGCGTCGCCACCGGCGGCGTGCTGAATGCGGCGAGTTTCACCAAGGATTCCGCGGGTCACGGAACGGCGGTGGCGCCGGGAACGCTGGTCGCGATTTTTGGCAGTTTCCCGGGCGCCACGGTGGCGGCGGCGGACACGATTCCTTATTCCACATCGCTGGGCGGTCTGAGCGTCACGTTTTTGGATTCGAACGGGAATTCATATCCGTCGCCGTTGCAAGCCAGCACGCCGGTCGGGGCGTTTCCGTTTGTGACGGCGCAGGTGCCGTTCGAGATTTTGGGCAATGCGCAGACGGCGGCCACCGCGCAGGTGATCGTGACGGTGAACGGGCAGTCGTCTCAGCCGCAGGCAGTACCGGTGGCGCCGAGCTCGCCGGGAATTTTCACGATTCCGGCGACGGGCCAGGGTAACGCGGTTCTGGTTTTCGTCGACACGGATGGAACGGCGAAGATCGCGGCTCCGACGAGCGCGAATTTTGGGTATCCAACGGCTCCGATGGCGCGCGGGTCAAGCGGATTCTTTTATGCGACGGGATTGGGCGCGATGACGCCATCGGTGGCGGATGGGACCAGCGGGATCGACGGGGTGACGCATGAGGCCAATCTGAAGCCCCTGGTGACCATCGGCGGAGTATCCGCGAATGTCGCATATTGGGGACCGAGCGGTTATCCGGGCGTTTACCAGGTGAACATCACGGTTCCGCAGGGCGCACCGACTGGCGATGGGATTCCGCTGGTGGTGACGACGCCGGACGGGTCGGTGACCAGTAATACGGGGACAGTCTCTATCAAATAACGCTATGCTGGGGAATCTTGACGCAAGCTTCTCCAGTTGAACAGCGCCGATCCCTGCTGCTGGTGTTTTGCTGCACGCTGATCGGCGCAGCGGCACAGGTTTTAATCAAGACGGGTGCGGGTTCGTTAGGCGAGCACCCGTCGCTGATCAAGACCGCGATCTCGATTCTGACCACTCCACAACTGTTCGCAGGTTATTCGCTGTATGGAGCCAGCATGGTGCTGCTGGTTCTGGCGCTGCGGCACGGGGAGCTGTCGGCCTTATATCCAGTGATCGCGCTCACGTTCGTGTGGGTAACGGTGCTGTCGGTGGTGGTTTTCCATGAAGATTTGAATGTGGCGAAGCTGACCGGGATCGGGCTGATCGTCATCGGTGTGGCGGCGCTGGGGCGGGGCGCGCGCCAATGAAGACGCCGCTTTCGTCGATGGCGTTTGTGTTTGTCGCCGGATTTGTGGGGAGCTTTGGAGCGGCCTTTTTGAAATCGGGCGCGAGCCGGCTGCAGGGGATTGCATCGGTGTTTACGAACTGGCGGCTGGCGGCGGGAATCCTGGCGTATTTATTGTCCTCGGTGTTTTTCGTGCGGGGCATGGCGGCGGGGGAGTTGAGCGTCCTGTATCCGATGGTGGCGCTCGGATATATGTGGACCGTCCTGTGGTCGAAACTATTCTTCGGTGAAGCGATGACGTGGGGGAAGTTGGGAGGGCTCGGGTTGATCCTGGTGGGCCTGGCGATGCTCGGGTTGGGGACGCAGCACTAATTCGTTACTACGCGCTCGGCGAGTTGCCGGAGCTCGGCAGAATTCAGGTCGCTGACCAGCCAATACTCTACTCCGTTCCGAGCCGTTTCGATCACGTTGTAGCCTTGCTGAGCGTGACTGCGGAAGGCTCGATCATTTGAGGGCACCGGCCATTCGAACACGTTAATGATGTGCTGGTTGCGCTGATAGATTAACGCGGCGACCGGGTGACGGTCGAGATAATCGAGACGGCCTCCGGTGAGGCGGAATCCGTCGGCGGAAAAGTCGCGCACGGGCGGGGAGAAATCGAGTTTGCCGGCGAACCAGGGTTTCACGGTGTGTTGATCGGTGGACGGAACGTCCATCAAATGATTCGCCATCAGAGAGCGGATGTGGCCATCGACTACTTCGCGCTCTAGGGGATTTGCTGTGGGACGAATCCATAGGACAGCCACGATCACCACGGCCGCCGCCGTTGCGGCTAACGCGGGCCACGGCAACTGAAACCATCTGCGTGCGGATTTTGTCTCTTCACGGGACCGCTCCAGTAAGGCGGCGTGGACGCTCTTCCTTAATCCCGCGGGAGGCTGGTAGCGCAGCGAACCTGCGCCCATGGCGGCGCGCACTGTCAGGCGAGCCTGATGCCGGGCCGCGCAGGACTGGCAATCGTGCAGGTGATGTTCGAGGTCGATGCTGCGAACCAGGTCGAGCTCGCGGTCGAGGTAGCCGTCCATAAAAGTCTGAGTCTCCTTGCAGGTCATGCTTTCGACTCCTCCCCGGCGGGAACGCAGAGATATTCGTGCAAGCGCCGGCGCGCACGCGAAAGGCGCGACATCACCGTGCCGATGGCCAGGCCGGTAATCTCGGCGATTTCCTTGTAAGACAGGTCCTCCATTTCACGCAGAACCAGTACTTCCCGGAACTCGGCCGGGAGCTTTTCCAGCCCTTCCTTGAGCATTTCGGAATCGGCGCGGCGCAACTGCTGCGTTTCAGGGCTGGACGAGTCGGCCGGGGCGCTGTGCAGGGTTTCGTCGAACTCGGTCATCAGGTCCTGGCCGTGGTTCTTGCGC
>CAWJHI010000129.1:0-38200 GCA_963842485.1 Terriglobia bacterium
GGCCGGTCCGGATGCGTGTGAAACGCCGGTTCATCCAGCAGCAACTTTAGTTTCGTGAGCGATTCCTCGCGACGCAGATGCACTTTTTTCGCGGCGGCAGCGGCCAGCTCGTTCAGCCGCTCGCGATTCTGAAGTTCGCGGTCGAGGAACGCCCGCAGCGGCGCCAATTCGTCCGGCGGCGGATCGCTCACGGTCAGCGATTGCGCTTCCGGTGCGAATTCCGCCACCAGATTCACCCAGGCGAGATTCTCTTTCCGTAGCCGCACCAGCCGCGCCGCGCTTTCCTCGCGAACCTTGGCTCGCCGCTCCTCGATACTCTTCGCGATCGTTTCAATCTGCCCCGCTTGCTCTTCGAGCGAACGCGACGCATCGAGCCCGGCCGGAATCGTCTCGGCCCTCCGGGCATCTTCCGCCGACTCCGTAATCGCCGCGATCTCCCGTGCGATGCGCCGCAACTCGCCGGCCCAGGTGAGAGTTTCCTCCTGCCGCCGCGCAACTTCTTCCTCGATTGCGCTGGCCTCGCGTTGCAGATCCTCGCATTGGTCCAGAAGGTCGAACGCCCGCCGCGCGATGGTCTGCGAATCCGGGTCCGCCGGAACACGGCTCTCCAGCGAGGCCAGAGCCGCATCCGAATTCAATGTCCGGCACTCGCCACGCAGGGTCGCAATCTTCGAGCGCACGCGCAAAATCGCATCCTGTCCCGCTATGGCCAGCTTCCCGCGATGGTTGTTCGCGACCGAATAGATCCGGTCCTCGGCGACCTCGACTAGCTTGAAAAACTCCTCCAGCGGGCTCGCCTGGTCGCCGCGAATCGCGGAAGCCTTCTCGATCATGTCCGCGATATCGCCGCGCCGGTCGTACAACTCGCGGAACCAGCGCCAGCGCCGTTCCAATCGCTGCATCGCCGCGTCGCGGCGGCTCTGCGCAGTGCCGGCGAGCGACTGGCGAAGCGCTTCCACCCCGGTGAGGAGTTGCTCTACGTCAGCCAGCGTTGCGCTCTCCGATTCGCGAAGCTGCCGTTGCCGCATGGTGAGCTGGGCAATCTGCTCCGCACTCGACCCGAGCGCCTCCGCCATGTCGCGGCAATCCGCCAGCGCGAGCGCGATCCTGTGGAACTGCATCGCCGTTTGGCCCGAGGTCACCACTCGCGATTTCTCGACCACCGGCGGCGAAACCGCTGCGCCCTTGAAAGGAGCCGTCTTCGCTGCCCCACTTCCACGCTGGCGGAATCCATCCAGTTCGCGCTCCACCTTGGCTGCCCAAGCCTGGTCGACCTTGCCCGAGCGAAATTCCGCGATCCACGAGCGCAGCCGGATTTCGATGCTTGCCTTCACCTGAGCCTTCGCCACCAGCGCGAACTCTCGCGCTCCCACCAGCGGACCGAGCGCCCGTTGCCGCTCCTTGCTCCACACCTCTATCGTTTGGGCCTGCTTCGTCGTCGCTGCGATCGCCCGAGATTCAAGCGCCGGATCCTCGATGTACCCCAGTATCTGCGACCATTCATCCGTCCATTCTTCGATTGCCGTCCTCACCTCCGCGTCGCCCACCACCGGGGTCTGTCCGCGAAGATCCGCAATCGCCTGACGCGCCGATTGTGTCGCCGCGAACAGCGCTTGTACCTGCGGCGCCACCGACTCGATCTGCAGCGTCTGCTGCAAGATCGCCGTACTGTCCTTGAAGTCGCTCGCGTCGATTCGAACCATGAGTGCGTTGCGCTTCGCATGAAACTGCGCCGCCTGCGCGGGAATCGCCGCCAGCGCCTCCAAGCGGCTTCGCGCCATCGCGAGATCCTGATGCGGTTGAGCCATCTACATTCCGGCCGCCGCGAAGAGACGCAGCGCTCCCTGTACATTAAGGCGTGAGATTCCCAAAGTTCGGATCAGCGGACTTCCAGCAAGTGCGCGATCTCCCCCCTGCCCCTGATACTGCGCGATCCATCGCGCCGTCCGGTCGAACAGCAGCGGCGCCAGCCACAGCGCTTTGTGAATCGCTCCCGCCAGGCCGATGCCGCCCGGGTATAAGTCCACCAGCGCGATTCCCGATTTTCCGCCGAGCTCGAAGGGAATCACCTCCAGCGCGTCCTGGTCGAGCCCCGTGTGCACCGGCACGGCGTGACGCAGCGTTGCCGCCGCGCTCACCAATTCGCTCCAGTCTGCTTTGCCGGTGAACTCCAGAATCAGGGCTTCCGTTTCGAAATTCGTTCGTACCGCGTCGATTCCTGCCGTCCGATATTGTCCGGCGGCATCGCGTTCCAGAATATCGGTCACATCTTCGCGATACTGCACTCGCGCATGATACCGCTCCAGCCCGCGCGTCGCGAACGATGCCCGCGATCGCTTCAACGAAGTGATCCTCCCGGTCGCAAAGCGCCACGTCCGCACGTCGCTTTGCTCCGGAATGCACGCGATCCACTTCGGACGCGAAGACGGCCAGGGCTGGATTCGATACCGTCGCCCTCCGCTCTGGAACACGCGCAGCGGATAAGCGTCAATCGCCAGGCGCTCGCGGTCCACTTCGAGCAGCAATCCCTCCGCCACGTTCGGATCGCGAACCGGCACCGCTTCTCCACCCACGATTCCGAAGGAGCGCACTCCTTCCTGCCCCGGCGTTTGACTGGTGTAAATGGAATCGCGTTGCAGGCGGCCTTCCGAGTCGAGAAACCGGATCGGCACGCGGCTCAGCCGGTTCTCCGCGCTCAATTGCTGAAGCGCGTCGCGCAGCATGGCCTCTTCCCAGTGAAAGGTCGATCGCAATCCGGTCAGTGCATCCGGCACCTCGCGCAGGGCCAGCAGCAGATGCCGCCGCACCAGTTGCGGATGCCCCTCGGCCGCCAGCAGGTGAACCGATCCTCCCGCGTCGCTCGACGCTGCAAACTCGGACAGCAGATAATCGACATAGGGATTCTCAGGCGCCGCCAGCGCAACGTGGTGGGGCGCGCCTTCCGGCGACGAGCGCCCGCCCTGGCAGATGATCTCGCGCAGCGACAAAAATTCCGTCGGACGAATGTCCAGAATCACGGCCCCCGCGCTCGCGGCGCTCTCTGCGATCGCGTGCGACTCCGGCATTCGGTCAAGCGTCCCCACCGCCGGCAGCGTCGGCCAATCCGAGACCAGTGAAGCCTCCGCGGCCGCCGCCGCAGACGCATCCTCCAGCCGGTACACCGAGGTGTGGCGCGCAAACTCTGTGCGCACTTGAAACTCGTTCTCTTTTCGCCACGCGTAGGGCAGCAGGTGCTCCAGAAACGCTAAGAATTGCCCCTCGCGATCCGCCGCGCGCCGCGCCAGCACGATCGCGCGCGGAGGCAATCCACGCCGCCACTTCAGCAATCGCTCTAGTCTGCGGGAAACCGCCCACGCGTGCGCCGCCAAAACGCCCGAAAATTCGTGCGCATCCCACCAGATCACAAGTCCGATCCGTGCCAGCAGCGGCGCCCCCGCCGCCTCCTGCTGCAAATTTACGCGGAGCTTATCGAGCACCGAATCCGACAGTGTCTCCGCATCCACCAGCAACAGGTCCGCATCCGGCGAATCGCCTCGCGACAAATCGGCCAGGCGAGCCGGACTTTCGCCGCCCAGCCTCCCGAGCCATCGCCCCAGCCCCTTCGCGAGCGCGGGACGTGGACCTGCAGTGATCACGAGAGTCGCTTCGCCGTACCGTCGAGCCAGTTCGGTGGCCGCCAGAGCGACCACTTCTTCCTGCCCGCAGTGATCCGGTGCGAGCACCACCGCCGTTCGCTCGGAATCAATCGGAGCCGAGCCCACCAGACGAGCTGCCGCGCCGCACAGCGTCCTCGATACGCCTGGCGATGCTGCGAAATCCAGCCGCCGTTGCCAGTCTTCGCCTCCGGCTCCTTCATCCATTTGCCCGGACGCTTCCCACTCCATCAACTTGCGCAGCGCGATTCCGCGGCTCTGCATTTCGTCCGGCCACGGCGACAACTCGAGCGGCGCCGGCGGAGCCTGCAACCAAGACGAGGACGCCGCAGACCATGGCTGCGCCGGATTAGCGCTGAACGCCACGCCGGCCAGCGCGACTACGAAAGCCAGGCCGATGCCCCATTGCGCCGCGAACACGCCGTCGCTCCATGCGCCGGAGTTCCGCAACAGCACCGGCAGGAATGGCAGCGCGAACAGCAGCACCCAATATCGATGTGGCGAAAAATCGAGCGTGCCTGCGATCCATCGCCCATCCTCCGGCGTTGGCGGCCGCGCCACAGCCGTCGCCAAAAGTGCCGCCCACACCCCGCCGGTGATCATCAACCACGCTTCCGGCTTGGCGGGAAACCACGCCGGCGCCGAGTTGTGCAGCGCGGAAACTAGCAGCAGCGGAATGCCGAACCAGATCGCCAGCCGTTCCAGGATCTGCGCCCAGAATCCGCCGCAATCCGCGGACGCCACGCGCCGCGCCGCCATCAAATGCGCGCCCGCGCCCGTTAACAGAATGAACGCCAGGAAAACGGCCGACGGCCCCCCCGTCATTTGATCCTCGCCAGCAGGTCCGCGGGCACGCCCAGAATCGTCTCCACCAGGTACAGGCGCTCGGTTTTATCCGTCGTGATGGTATGCGACGCGAACCCGGCGTCCGCCAGCGCGAACTCGACCCCCGGAAAAGTCTTCCAGAATCGCGGAAAGATGCTCCAGCGCGCGGCCGCCGGCAAGCCGTCCGTAGCCAGCCAGTGAAAGCAGACGCTCATCGAAACCTTGGTTCTGAGGAATGTCGCGATCAGATTCGCGCGACGTTCTGTCTCGCGCTCGTCGAGCTCCAGCGGATCGCGAAACGACTCGCTCAACTGATCGAGAAACGGCAGCGGATGCAGAAATGTATCGCAATACGTCTTGGACCAATCTGAAAACAGCCGGGAGCTTTCCACCAATTCCTGGAACCGCCCTGTATCCCGAGGTAGCGACTGCGCGATCGTCGCCAGATCCTGATTGGTCTCGAGCGCATACCGGACATCCGGCGTCGCGCGCCCTTCCATGAACACAGGGACCACGCCCGCGGCTTCCACTCCGTTCGACAGTAGAAATTCCCCCACCTGCCGCTGCAGCCACTCCATTTCATCGCGCCGCCTGGCGAGCATCGTCCGCTGCCGCACTAACTCCCCCACCGCCCCTCCCAACAAATACTGCCGCAGCCCGGTCAGCAAGCTCCGGCAGTGGTTCTCGATACGTCCCGCGATCGCCGGAGACGCCGCGGCCTTCTGCAAACGCTCCGACAAGCGCCCGCGCTGCGGATTTGTGTAATAGTCGCGCGCCCGCTCTGCGGTTCGCTCCAGGGCGGGTTGAATCGCCAGCCGCCCCAGGACCCAGAACGTCCCGCCGGCCAGAATCGCCGACACAAGCGATTGCACCGGCGCGGGTACCGGACTATTCGGCCAGCCATCCGAGAAGATTTGCAGTAGCAACGGGCTTAGCGCCAACGCGAACACCACCGCTGCGATCGTCCACCACTTCGTCGCGAGCTGAAGCGTCCTGACCTGCCTCATTCGGTACGTCGCGTACTCGCGTTGCATCTCCTCGGCCGCCGCGTACGCGTCGACCAGCGGCGGGGGCGGCGCCGACTCGTCACTTGAAGACGCGACGCTCGAAAACTCCAGCTGCAAACGATGCAATTCCTCGATCGCTGCACCCACAGACCAGGGGGGGCGCCGCGACTGCAAGCAGGTCGTGATGGCTTTTTCCAACTCGTCGCGAAACGCATTTAGCTTCTGGCCCAGCACGGTCGTCTGCTTGCCGGTCTGCTGGGTCAGCCGGGTAACCGCAGCGTCCACTTCTCTTTCCGCCGATTCGCGTAGCAAGCGGCTCCAATCGGCCTCGCTGCGAGATGCGGCCAGAAACCGCTCCTGGACGTTCGACACTGCGCGTGCCGCCGCGGCGCGCAACGCCGGCTCGCCGATCGTGTGGGCCATTCCCTGCGGCCGAAACTGGTTGACCACCTCGCCGAATGGATCCTCCGCGTCCACCGGATTCGATGTCAGGTGATCCAACCATCCCCGCGCGAAACTCGCCGCTGCCAGGCGCTTCAACAGACCCGAGCTCCGCTCCACCACGCGAATCCCAATGGTGCACACCGGTGGAACGTCGATCCGCTCGCGCCGGTATAACGCCTGCGCGTCCGGCTCCCGGCGCAGTCCTTCCAGCAGCAGCAGCTCCAGCAGCAGCACCGCTTCGTGCACACGTGAATCCGCCGGCCGGTGCCCCTGTGGCGTCGTTCCATCGAACAGGTATACACGCCCCAGCGTCGGGCGTCCCGCCGAAAATCCCTCCAGGTGCTCGTTCAGAACCTGGTGCAGCGCCTGCCGCACCGGTTCCATGCGCGGCGCCCAATAGTCTTCAAAGTCCAGAATTTCGAGAAAATTCAGCAAGGAATTTCCGCCGCCGTCCTGCGCCGAGGCAAGCGACGGATCTTCCGCCAGCCTCGCCATGGAAGGTTCGATCAGATCGCGCAATGCGCCGATGACTTCGTCACGCGTCGGCTGCGCGATCACGATTACATCCAGCCCGAACACCCCGCCGCGCGTCACCTCCGTCAGCCGCTTTTTCTCGCGTTCCACTGCGTCCGCAAGAATTTCGGCAAGCCGGTCACGCGCGCCGCTGACGTGCTCCACCTGGCTGTAAAGATCGTCCATTAGCTCGTATCCGCCGTCGACGTTGACGGCTCCGGCGACCTGTTGTTCCGGTAGATCGAGAGTGTCGGGAATCCAGAACAGGGACAGCGATTCCAGCCGCCGTTCGTTCAGCGTCCCCACTGCCGCGCGTTCGTCCCAGGCCAGCGCGCCGCGCGCCGCCGCGCCCGAAAGAAACGAGTGCAAAACCCGCAGCCCATATCCGCCGTATCCAATCAGAATCGTTGGCATCTTTATCAGTTACGGCGGATCCGCGGCCCTAGATACTCCCCTTATATACTCAACGTCCGCCGCATCGACCGCGTTTTCTGCTCCTCACCATCCGCCGGCGCCGCGCTCTGCAGACGATGTTCCAGCCGCTCTTCGAAAGCCTGCCAGATCGGCTCTTCCAGGCCGTCCTCCCGCGTCTTCAGTCCACGTTGCGCGTCCAGGCCTATATCGAGCAGCGTTTTCTTGATGTAGGCCAGCAGATTTTCCGTGCGCGACTGCAACTCCGCCGCCTGCACCTGAGCCGCAGCTTTGTGTAAGCTGTCGTCGAAATTCCGCTTCAGAATCGGGTTGCGATGATACTCGCCCAGCCGGTACAACGCGGATGCCAGATTCGAGCCGAGCGATTCTCCAACCTCCGCCCACATCCATCCCGTTTCGCTCTGCGTGATCACCTTGAGCAGCAGCGCTTCGAGCAGAGTATCCAGCGCCCACGTCGTGCTCAGCTTGTCTTTCGATGGATTCAAATTCGGCAGCGCCTGTTCCCAGTGATAGTCGATGTGCAGGTTGTAACTGCGCCGCTCATTCGCCGCGACTTTCTCATAGGACGATTCGATTTCTCCAATCACCGCTGAGAAATAGTACAACGGGATCGGCAGATCCATATCGTGCGCGACCGCTATGTGCACGTTGGGCCACGGTTTCCACGGCGAAATCTGCGGCTCCCGCCCGTCGCGAGCCAGCATCTTGCGCAGCGTTTCGACGAAGCGCGGCGTCAGCGCCGAATCCTGAATCACCAGGTTTCGCGTGCGCGCCAGCTTCACGCCGTCGTCCAGCGTCTCCGTATCCACCTTCGCCAGCCGGGCGTAAATTCCCGTCAAGAGGGAAAACGCGCGCAGTTTCCGCTCCATGTAGTCCGCGACCTGTTCCTCGCGGACCAACACGCCGGGCCCCGATCGCAGACAGATGCGAGCTTCCAGTTCGAGCCCGGTTTCGATGGTCAGCCCCCGTTCGTTCGCGCTGCCGTAAATCGCCGAATGCAGACGCTCGCGACCCAGATCGACCAAGGCGTTTTTCAAATCCCCGGCCAGCTTATAGTCCGGCTTCGGAATGAATTTTCCCGTTCCTGGATCTTGCACGGGCCGAAGCTGCTCTGCGATCGCGGTGGCCAGCACCTGCCGGTCGAACGTGTTTTGTCCCTTGCCGCCCCGCACGAACAGCTCGTCGAACACTTCGCGCCAAATGCGCCGCTTCGGCTCATCCAACGTTTCGAACACCTCCACGCTGAGCGCGAACCGCGGCTGATCGAGAGCCAGACCGCTGCGAATCCTCTCCGCCTCGCGTTCCAGATCGTTCACCAAGTCGTTCATCTGCGTGGCTAGGGTCGCGTATTGGCGCGCGCGGCCATCTAGATAATCGCGCAGCGACTTAAGCTGCGCCAAGCGCAGATCGGAATCGAAGTAGTTCTTCTGCGCCACGCCGGTCTGCTGAAAATCCATCTGCACGCTGTCCCGCACGCTTTCAAATGCTTCCCGGTCCTTCATGATCCCGAACTTCTTCGCGCCGGCCGCGTCACTCAGACTGGTGGGCACTTCCTGCTTGAACTTTTCCTGGACTTTGTTATTACTGAAGCTTTTAACGCTGGCCGCTTTCAGCTTCGCCTCCGCTTCCGGAATCAGCGTCGAATCCAGCTTCTCCAGCAGCCGGATCACCAGGTAGCGCTCTTGCAGCGGCGATGGCCGGGGATTCAGGCGTTCAATCACATCGCCGTTCTTCGCGCTGGTGCGCAGGCGCTGCTTGCCTTCCTCGATCTTCTTCTGCGCGTTGGTGATCGCCGTTTCGAACTTGGTCAGGATGTCGTTGTAGTTTCCCAGCGATTCCGGCTGCACCGGCAGCAGGTTCGGCGACGGGATCGAAATCCCCGCCATGATCGGCGCGCGCTCTTCGTCCAGCAGTCGTAGTACGCGACCCATCAGCGTCTCCGAACGCTGTTCTTTCCCTTGCTCGTCGCGGCCCGTCAATTTGCCACGATCGACGTCCTCCACCAGCTTGTACCAGACGCCTGCTGTCAACCCATCCTGCTCATCCTCATCCGCCATCGCGAGCATCGAAAGGAGAAACGCTTTGTTGATCGCCGCCTGCCGCTCTCCTTCCGACATGCGTCCGAACTTCGGATCGTCGTAATTGACTCGCAAGATCGGCCAGCTTCGCGTTGATCGTCGCCGATGCATCGCTCGATCCGAAGGTAATCTGCTGCCGTAGCACTTCCGCGGCGAATCGCAACGCGGAGTATTCCAGCAATTCGTATCCCGGCAGCACCAGCGCTGCCACGCCGAATGCGCCGAAATGTTTCGAGTATCCGCGTCCCACCGCTTTCAGTTTTCCCGGCGTCCGCGTCAGCTCCTGTAAATGTTTGTCGTAGTTGTCGACTTCGGCCGACATGCGGCCCAGCACCGGGCTGAACACTTCGAGAAACGCCGCGTCGCCCACCACCGGCTCCAGTTCGGGCAGTTCCAGATGATCCGGCCGGTCAATCAGCATGCTCAGATAAAACGGACGCTCCTTCACCACCGGCAGCGTCCGGTCCACGGGATTGTTCCAGAATACAAACGGCTCGCCCTGCGGACGTTCCACCAGCGTCTCGGGATAATCGAGCTTGGTCAGATGCTCCAGTTCCTTCAGCGCCGCGTAAGTATTGGCGTGAATATCCTGGTGCAGATCCGGCGCGACTTTCTTCGTCAGCAACGACGACAGTACGAAATACCCGAGCACCCGCGGCTCCCACTCGATTGATCGTGCGATGCTCTGAATCAGGTAGCTCATCGGAAGAAAGCTGCCCGATCCCGTCCCGCCCGCAAGCGAACAGAACATGTAAACGTAGAACTGGCTCGGCTGGATCTGCCGGAACGGATTGTCTGCTTTCAGAGTCGCACGCACCAGTTGATCCAGCTTGTCGTGAATCCGCGCGCTGTTGAAATGGAAACCAAGCCGCGACTCCACACGAATCTGCCCCGCGCCATCCTTTACGCCCGGCCGCGGCGTATAACCGCGATCCAGCCATTGCAGGGCTTTCTGATCGTTCGATTCCCGGTAATTTGAAACCGCGCGCTGCTTATCGAACGCGCCGATCTGGATGCGGTTGTTCTCCGGGATATAACTGAGCATCTTCAGATCGGAGTGGCTAGTGTCGACGCAGACAAACTGCGTCAGCGCGCGCAGATGCGATTCCCAATGCGGCAGCCGCGCAGCGCGCATCGCGATCCGGTCGACAATGCGCGACCCCGTGCCGCCCATGCCGATAAACATTGTGGGAACGATAGAAGCTTGCGGGATCTCAGGTTCGGATGCCATGGTTTATATTGTGCCTCAACTGGCCAAAGGAACGAAGGCGTTGCAGCGTCGGCGGAATTAGCCGCGGGCCTTATAACTTGGGCCGCTCGGCCGCAAATTCGATCCGGAACAACTGCGCGTCAGCTCCCAGGCCCGCGCGATAGGTCATCCCCGCAGCGACCAGGAACGTGCCATCCTCCTGCGCGGTCAATGACTTCCACTCGCCGTTCTCCTCGCTGCACACATTGCCGAATCCGTGTCCCGGTTTGAACGCGTACAATTCGCGATCCGCCGGCCGCACCCACCCGAGGTGCTTGTCCCCCGCGATCGACGTCACGCCGCGGTCCTCCGGCAGCCCCAGCCATCGCGCCAGAATCGACCCCTCGCCGAGCCTCGCTGGCACCAATGGCGACCTCTCATTCCCTAACGAAATCCCCAAATCCGGCGCCAGGATCCGCCGCATTCGCCAGAACATCGCCAGAAAGCACATCAAAAGCAAACTCAGCAGCAGCGTCAACGCCGCGCCCCACGTCTGCCAGAAATCGGGATCGGCGACGCTCAAATGCAGCGTGAAATCCTCCACCACCTTCAACTGCTCGTAAGGATCGCCCGCCTGATGCCAGAAACCGAACTCAATTGGAAGGCTGAGTGGCGGGTTCAACGCGCCGGTCGACGGCCGTCCCAGCGTCACGCAGATGGGGATCTCCTTTGACGGCAACCCCTGGCGATCTACGGGAATTGCCGCCTCCCACGTACCTTTGCTGCTGTCCAGGCTGGTGTCGAGCCAAGCGTCGCCGAAGCGCACCCGAGCCCCGCGCAGCGCGTTCTTCAACTCTACGGTTGGTCCCAGCCGAATCCCCAGATGATAATCGTTGTCAGTCAGGTTCTTGAGGGTTCCCTGAAAACGAACCGTCGCGCACGCCGTTTCTCCCGCGCGAGCCTCTTTGCGCGAGTTGCTGACCGCCGCTTCCCCCGGATTCGGGTTCGGGTACAGCGAGACAAATGGATACACCGTGGCGGCGTACATCAATTCCCCCGACCGTTGAATCACCACGTCGCCGCGACTTATCTCGACGTCGATAAATCCCTGGTATTTGCCCGGAATGTCATCGCTAAACTTCGGCAAGATCTTGAAAACGCGGCCAGTTCCCTTGATAAATGTTCCCTGAGTATCCGCCGCCGGGTATTTCTTAGGATCGCGATGATCGTCCGTCGTTACGTGATGCAGCGAAAATGTGACCGTCAGATCGCTGCCAGGGTCGCCTTCGGCTCCACTCGATGGCGTCACCACCACTTCGAAGGGACTCTCTTTGCCCGCCATCACCACGTGATCAGGATAGCCGCGCGCTGGCCGGACAGTGATGCCCACCGCAATCGGCCGCAGGACCGCGACCTCGATCGGGTTCCCGGCGGGCCGGAAGCTATAAGCCCCCTTTTCCGGCGGAATCAGCCACTGCAGTGCGTAGCTGGCAGGCTTCGGCGTACCCACGGCGTGCTGATCGGGCACGCCCACTGCCTTCAGAACCGGTTGCGATCCGGTCTTTCCGGCCGGTGAGGTCAGGACGAACCCCTGTTCCTTGCCCTGATCGTAGATTGCCACCACCGCGGCGCGCGCCAGTGTCTGTTCGGCTACCGGGATCTGGGAAGGCGTTGAAGTGTACGACTGTTTCGAATAGCCGAAGCTCTGGCTGAAGATCTCCACGGTATCCCGTAAGAGATGACTCGTATCTTTGCCGAGAAACCTCGCGCCGCTCACGCCGTCCGCGCCACCGAACGTGAATGCTTCGTCGAACCACTTGGAATTTTCGTCTACTTCCGCGCCAAAGGCCAGAATATACAGATGAATTTTGTCCTGCTTCAGAGACTGGGCCAGTTCCTTCAGCAGCCGCTTCTCCTCCTCCCGCGCATCCGGCTCGGGAACGCCGTCGGTGATCAGAACGATCACCCGGTTGTCGTCTTCCGTGCCCGCTTCTTTCAGTTCTTTGTACGCCTCATTGATCACCGGATAAAAATAAGTGCGGTCGCGATCGTAGGGCAGGTTGAGGATTCCGGTTACCACCGCCGTGCGATGCGCGGAATCGCGGTCCATGTCGATCACCGGTCCGGAGGTCATCGGCACCGGCGCCGCCTTGGTTACTTTCTGCCGCCAGTCCGGATCGAACTGAATAATCTTGAAACTGTCGGCGAGTTCGAGCGTGCCGCAAACCAAGTCATACAGCAGCGCCGTGGCGAGCTTTACGTGACCGGAAGGATCCGTTCGCCGCAGCGATTCCGACGTATCCACGATCACGCGGATGTGCTTATGCGGCTGATCAGCCGCTTGAAGCGCGGCGCCAAACAGCATCAGCGCGATGAAACTGCGTCTCATCCGCCCACCCGCAAGCTGACCCGAAAAAATGGACCCGACTCCCCGACTCGATAGGTCTCGCCGTGTCCCGTGCGCCGCCCATTCTGATGGACGGTCTCCCACTCATTTAAGCCCACTTCGCGATACAGAGTCCTCGCCCCGGCACGCACCGACACCGCCTTCCGCTTCCCCGCCTGCAAGATCGCCACCGACCCCTTCACCTTCGCCGTCACCCGGAAATTATCCTGCAAGCACGCCCGCGCGTCGCGATACCAGCCGATTCCCACGCCTCGCCACAACTTGACCGGTTGCGGCGTCTGGTCGTCCAGTTCCTCGTATGCCGGCGCGAATTGAAGCGCCAGTCCGGTCGGGAAACGGTTCGGCTTGATCCATCCATAAATGATGAAAAACACCAGGAGCGCGGCCAGAATCAGAAGAATCAGCCAGCCCCATTTCTCCCAGAAACTCAACGGTTTGACGGTCCACGTGGTCTGAATCTCCACGGTGGATTCTCTCTCGGTCCGTCCGGCGACGCCGAGCACGACATAGTTTTCTCCGTTCGCCTTGGACGCCGGCGCCAGCCGCCCGGTCACCAGGCAAATCTGCTTGGTCTCGTCAGGATCCAGGCTCAGCGGCGACCCGCCGGGCGATTGGCTTTTTCCCGCTGCGCGCAGCTCAAATTCGTGATCGGACGGCAATGCGCGCAGCGTCCGCAGCTCAAATGCAATCGCGCCTTCCTGCTGCGCCGAGAACAGCAGCGGACGGCACACCGTTTCACCGGACCGCAATTCGCCGAAATCGATAGCGACCGGCGGGCCGGTGTACCGGAAGAATCCCTTCGCCTGGACCGTGGCCTTCGCGGTTCCGTTCATGTACGCATTCCAGGCGTGCGCCGTGATCTGGATCGCGCCGGCGTTTTTCGCCGTGACCATCGCGGTGAAATGCCCGTCCGCGCCTTTCTCGATCTTGACGTTCTCGCCGTCGACTTTCGCTTCCACCTGCACGTTTTCCGGCAGATCGTTCTCGCCCAAGTCGACGCCGCCGGTTTGCAGCGTGATATCGAGCTTGAAGGGCGTCCCCGGCGAGACCTCCGGCGGCACGTTGATCTTGGGAGTGATGGTCGATCGCTGGATCACGGCGTAAGAAGCGTTCGACCCGCCGACAGCCGAGATGGTCCAGTTGCCCGCGGCCGGGTTGTTCATGTATATGACGCGATACGCGTATCCGTTGTAGGAATCGGCCGCGTAATCCGCCTGCACGGTCTGGCCGCCATTGCTAATCGATGCGGTGCCTAGCGACGCGTCGCCGTATATCACCACCCAAACCTGCTCCATGTGCGGTTTGATACTGAACGTCGGATTCTGCGCCACGCGCCCGTCCACGCGATAGGGCGCCTGTACGATCTTTCGAAACGCGTTGGCAAATGCGGCGATGATGCCCTGCGGCGAGCCGTCCACCAGGTCCGGTTGCAGACTCAGTTCGGACAGCTTGTTCGGACCGCCGCTTCGGAACACCAGCGGCACGAATCTGCACGCCGCTGTCGATCAATCCGCGCCATTCGGGCTTGGCGACGTTCCAGTCCTTCGAATCGCCGGCTCCGTCGGATAGCCACACGACGAACTTAGGCATGGTCGGCGGCGAGGCATTGTTCTTGAAAATCTGCGCGATGGTCCTCAGCCCCAGGTTGTAAGCCGTATAAGGAGCTTCCGGATGCAGCAGCTCCTTCACGGTGTTCTTGAACGCCGCATCCCCGCGCCCCTGCCGGATCGCGCCGAGCACGATCTGCGCGACAATTCGGTCCTCCGCGCCCGGCGGGTATTTCATGGTGCGGCAGATCTTCCCCGGGCCGGTCTGGACCGCATGGGCGAACGCTCGCCGGTTTCGGCGGCTCCGAATCTGGCGCCTTCGCGGTTCACGTCTTCGAGGCGAACGGCGGCCAGCTTTCCCCGGCACGATATCGGCGAACAACCGAGTCACCAGCACCACGGAATTGCGAGGATCGTTTTCCTGCATGCTGCCCGAGGTGTCGGAAATCACGATCACGTCAGCCTCATACTCTTCTGCGCGAACGCCGGACCGATCGGCCACAATCGGCAACAAGACCCGTGCGAATTTATACAGGACGTTCACAAGGGTTCGGGCTTTCCTCAAATGGTATCCGACAGTTCCTTATAATGCCTAATGACGCGGGCTCGATCTTCGCCTCTGACGATACAGGCGCAACTTCCCGCTGCCGCTGCTCAGCATGCCCAACGACCCGGAGTGGATCTTTATCGGCAGCGCGACCGAATGCCAGGTGCGCGTGACTGGCTCCGGCGTGGCCGCCCAGCCACGCCCGCGCGTGCCTGGACCGGGGGCGCATGCGCATTGAAGATCTCGGCTCGCCGGCGGGCACGGCGCTGAATTCTCCGGATCGCCGCATCAGCGTGAGCTGGCTGGAACCTGCGGACCTGATCTACGTCGGCGCACTCTCCGATTCCGGCGCGCCTGATATTCGAAGCGCTGCGCAAGCCCGCCCTCGATGCCGGTTCCAATCGCGACTCTTACCGAACTTCGCAATCGCCCGCGGGGCGCCGCCGCCGCCCGGTCTGCTCGCGCTGCATGTGCGAGCGCGGCGTCACGGTCATCGGACGCGAGCCCAGCGCCGCCAACCGCCAGACCATCGTTCTGCCGAATCCCATGGTGTCGCGCAATCATGCCGGATCTGCTGCGCACCGATAAGGACGAATATTTCTGTGGGATCTCGGTTCGACCCACGGCACCTTTCTCGATTCGCAGCGTGTCGGGCGCCGTCGCGTCGCGGTGGGTCCGAACCAGGTTATCGGGATCGCGGGATATCGCTTCTCGATCGGCGCGCAAGGACGCTATCGCGGTCGCCGCGCCGAAAGATACCGGAGTTGAGATTCGCGGCGACGGAATCGCGACGGAAGTGGGCAGCCCGTGGCGGCGTTTCACCAATCTGGACGGTGTGCGCCTATACGTTCCGGCGCGGCGCTTGGTTGCGCTGATGGGGCCGAGCGGAGCGGGCAAAACCACGTCTGCTGCGCGTGCTGGCTGGCCAGACGCCGCCTAAGACTGGACGAGTCCTGTTCAACGAACGCGATCTGTACACGCACTTCAACGAGATTCGCTCGTCGCTCGGGTACGTTCCGCAGGAAGATATTCTGCACCCCGAGTTGACCGTGCGTAGCGCACTGTTTTATTCGGCGCGGCTGCGCTTACCGGTGGACTATTCGCGCGCCGAGATACAGCGTCGCATCGACGAGATTATGGTCCGGCTGGGCATCTCAAATCAGGCCAACGTCATCATCGGTTCCGCTGAAAAGCGCGGAGTCAGCGGCGGCCAGCGGAAGCGGGTGAATCTCGCCATGGAATTGTTGGCCGATCCCTCGGTGCTGCTACTCGACGAGCCGACGTTCGGGTCTGTCGTCGTCCGATTCGGAACGCGTCGTGCGAACTTTGCGCGAACTGGCGAACGAAGGCCGCACGGTGATCGTGACCATCCATCAGCCCGCGGTGCACGTGTTCGAGATGTTCGACGACCTGTGCGTCATCGACAATCATACGGTCCGCCTGACGCCGCCGCCCGCGCCGCAACCCGGCCGTTTGATTTTCCTCGGCCCCGTGAGCAAAGCGCCGGCTTATTTTCAATCTTTCAGTGGCGCCGCGTCCAAAGGAATGACCGGAGCCGACGCGATTTTCGACGCAATCGAAAAGAATCCTCAAAAAACGACAGGCGAATGGGAGGCGAATTATCAAGCGTCGCCCTTGTATCGCACGTGCGTTTACGATCCGTTGTCGCGCCCGGTTCCGGCCGCCTCGCCAAGCTCCAAGCGTCGCAACCTGCCTTCGCCGCTGCACCAGTTTCAGACTTTATTTGCCAGGCTCTGGCAAATCAAGGTGTCCGATAACTGGTCCATGATTCAGATGCTGGTGCTCCAGCCGCTAATCGTCGCCATCGGGATCGTGCTGATTACAGGAACGCTCGCAACCAAGACTACAGTACGGTCCTGGCGAGTATCTTCAGGAGTTCCTGCGAATCGGAAAAGGCTTGTTTTTCCTGACATTTTCCGCCATCTGGTTCGGATGCAACAACGCCGCGCGCGAAATTGTCGGCGAAATCGCGGTGTATCGACGGGAGCGGATGGTCGGGTTGAGCCTGTTTGCCTATCTCGGATCGAAACTGGCGTTTCTTCGGCTGGAATTTGCGGCGTGCAGTGCGCGATCCTGGTTTCGACCGTCGCGGTCGCCTGCGATTTGAAGGCGAATTGGGCGATGCTGTGGCTCGATTGTTGGGTCGCCGCGGTCGCGGGAGTCGCGTTTGGGCTGCTGATTTCATCGCTGGTGTCGAGCAGCGAAAGAGCGATTCAACTGGTCCCGTTGGCCCTTCTGCCCATGATCTTTTTCGGCGGTGCGGTCACCCGATTGGTGGACGTCGAGAATGAAGTCGCGCGGCAGATCGCCACGGTGATGCCGGCACGCTGGGCGTTTGAGGCAGCGCTGGTGATCGAAAATAAAGGCCGGCCGATGACGGTCGATTTTCGCGACGTGCGGCACCCGGATCAACCGGTCGCGAAGGTCGGCGACGATTCTACGCTGGTGCACTATTTCTTCGAGGAGAGCCGGCATCCGCCGGACCGCTTGTGGACGTGCCTGGGGTTCCTGGCGATCTTTCCGTTGGTGTTCAGCATTCTGTCCACACTATCGTTGCGCTTGAAAGACGTGCACCGACAGGCCAATGCTTAGTACCCTAAGCGAATGAGCTTGCGCACTCTTTTTGTTTTCTTAGGATTTGCTCTATTAACGCCCGGACAGTCGATTCCGACCCCGGAGCAGTTTTTCGGGTTTCGCATCGGCGCCGACAAGAAGCTGGCGCGCTACGACAAGATCGTCGAGTATCTCCATAAGATAGCGGACCAGTCCGATCGCGTGCGTGTCCGCACTGTCGGGCCAACAACCGAAGGTAATCCGTTCGTGATCGTGGAGATCAGCGCGCCGGAGACGATCAGGAATCTGGATCGCTACAAGCAATTGGAGCGCAAGCTGTATTTTCAGAACGGCGCACCTACGGACGCGGAGCGCGACGAGATTTTCACGCACGGAAAATCCGTCGTGTTCATCTCGAACAATATTCACTCGACCGAGATCGGCGCTTCGCAGATGGTGGTCGAACTGGTGTATCGTCTCGCCACCGAGAAATCGCCATACATCCAGAAGATTCTGGACAACGCCATTCTGGTAATGGAGCCCTCGGCCAATCCGGACGGCCAGATCATGGTGACCGACTGGTACAACAAGTATCTCGGCACTCCGTATGAGGCGAGCAACCTGCCATTTCTGTATCATCCTTACGTCGGCCACGACGACAATCGCGATCTGTTCCTGCTATCGCAGAAAGAGAGCCAGATGACCGCGCAAGTGCTGTGGCACGACTGGTTTCCCTCGATCTGGCTCGACGAGCATCAACAGGGCAACGCCGGCGCGCGCATTTTTACGATGCCCGCCACCGATCCGATCAACCCCAATGTTCACCCGCTGATATACCGGCTGAACACGATTTATGGCCAGGCGCAAGCCGCCGCGCTGGAGGCCGAAGGTAAAGAAGGCATCATCTATAACGCGACGTATACGAATTTCTGGCAAGGTGCGATGGCGTGGAGTGGATGGTGGCACAACGAGGTGGGTCTGCTGACGGAAGTTGCCAGCGCGCGCATCGCGACGCCGGTGCTCCAACGGAAAGCCGATCCAAGCAACACCGCGGCATCGGTGCCGACGCAGGGACGGCCCGATGAGAACGAGGTCAGGCGCCAGTCCGAGCATCCCGATGAGCCGCTGCCGGCGCCTCGCGATATTGCTCCCCGAACCGAGTATCCGCGGCCATGGCTGGGAGGAACGTGGAAGCTGCGCGACATCGTCGATTACGAATTGATTGCGACGTTCGGCTTGCTGGACGCGGCCGCGGACCGGCGCGAGGCCCTGTTGCATGAGATATACGACATCAATCGCGACACCATCGACTTGGGAAAAAAGGGCGAGCTGGGATTTGGCAATAAAGAGAAGAGCTTTGCGCTGCTGATTCCGGTGGCGGGGCAGCATGATCCGAACGAGGTGGTGGAGTTGGTCGACAAGCTGATGCTCGGCGGCGTCGAAGTCTCGCGGGCGCAGAAGAATTTCGTGCAGGATGGCGAAGCTTATGAGGCGGGAACCTACGTGGTCCCGTTCAATCAGGTGTTTGCGCGCTACGCGAAGGATCTCATTGAAGTGCAGACGTACCCGGAGGTGCATCGCGCGCCGAACGCGCCGGCGGAGGCTCCCTACGACGTTTCCGCGTGGTCGCTGGGGATGCAATTCGGCGTGAAAACGGCGTTCGCGAAGACCGCGCTGCCTGCGGATCTGGCTCTGGAGCGGGTGGCCGCGAAGCCGAAGTTCACGCTCGCTGCGGGAAAATCGCCCAATTCGTGGAGTTTCGCATATAACGGCGCGGAGAGCGCGGTGATTGTGAATCGACTCCTAAAAGACGGCGCGAAAGTGACCATTTCGAAACCGCATGGGGCCGACCCTGCGATGGTACAAGCGATCGCAAAGCCAGAGTCGTGGGCCAAAGCAGTTGCGGGATTCGATGTGAACGTCAAGAACAGTGCGGCCGCGCCGCGCGAACTAGGCACCGCGCTGAAGACGCCACGCGTCGGAATGTATCAGTCGTGGACCGGAAATATGGATGAGGGCTGGACGCGCTGGATCCTGGAACGCTACGAGTTCTCATACACCACTCTGCACAACAAGGATATTCAAGCGGGCAAGCTACGCGAGCGGTTCGATGCCATCATTCTGCCCGATCAGCGCGCGCGCGACATCATGGAAGGTCAGAATTACTCGACCACGGTGCCCGAATATAAAGGGGGCCTGGAAGAAAAGGGCATGCAAGCCCTGAAGGATTTCGTGGAACATGGCGGGACGTTGATCGCGCTCGGCGAAGCGTCGAACCTGCTGGTCGACAAAATGCCCTTGCCGGTGAAGGAGCTGAAGCGCACTCTCAATCGCGACCAGCACTATGCGCCGGGAACCATCGTGAATTTGCAGGTGGATACTTCGCACCCCATGGGGTTCGGTTCCGCCGCGGACACGTACGGGTTCTACATCAACTCGCCGTTTTTCCAGCTTACCGAAGGATTTTCATCGCAGAAGGTGAGCGTGGTAGCGCGCTATCCCAACACCGGAGCGAAGGCGTCCGGCTGGCTGCGCGGAGAAGAATACATGCTGGGGCGCGCGGCGGTGGTCGCGATCGAGACCAATACGGGGAAGGTGGTGCTGTTCGGAATCCGGCCGCAGCATCGGGCGCAGACGCATGCGACGCTCCCTTTGCTGTTCAATGCGCTGTACTGGTCGGCGGAGGGGGATTTGACGTCGGCGGTGCAGCAGTAGTTTGCCAGATGTGACTTCAAAGCCGCGCGCGTCAGCGAGTGTTCTTGGCTAACTACTCCGCTTCGTACTTGCGCAGAATGTCACCCCATTTGCCTTGCGATTCGAGAAGCAGCTCGGCCACTTCACGGATCGCACCGGCGCCGCCTGGGGCCGTCGTGACGTAATGCGCCACGCGCTTCACTTCGGGGCGTGCGTTCGCGGGCGCGATCGCGAATCCCACGCGCCGCATCACCACGACATCGGTAAGATCGTCGCCGACATAGGCAATGTCGGCGGGCGAAATGGCGCTCTTT
The DNA here is from genome assembly GCA_963842485.1 of Terriglobia bacterium. GTDB lineage: Bacteria > Acidobacteriota > Terriglobia > Bryobacterales > Bryobacteraceae > Palsa-187. The sequence continues at coordinate 20,225 of CAWJHI010000129.1, forward strand.
TGGAGAATCTCTTCGAGGATCGGGATTTTTTCAATGTGCCCTTGATACACGTACGTCATCTTCACCTGCCTCGCGCGTTCCTCGGTTGCGGGCGAAAGGCGTCCGCTGATCACCCCGGTCTGAATCGAGTGCCAACTGAGCCATTGCAGTGCGATCCCGTCCTGCGAGTCGAACATTTTGGTCTCATACAGCTTGCCGTCGGGGCCGGGGACGTTGATTAAATGCCCGTCGGTCAGGACGCCGTCGACGTCCATCAGTAACAGACGGATCCGGCCGGCGCGTTCTCGAATTTCAGGAGTCATAGAATGGGGGAATCGTGCTGGAGCGGGTGCTCAAAACCATCTCTCGTTATAGCATGCTGGCGCCGGGCGACCGCGTGATGGTCGCGGTGTCGGGTGGTCCCGATTCGGTGTGCCTGCTGCACGTCCTGCGCGAGGCCAGAGTTGCCGTGGCGGGTGTCGCTCACTTCAATCACAAGCTCAGGGGCGAGGCCTCGGAAGAAGACGAACGATTCGTGGCCGCGCTGGCCGAGAGAATGACGCTGCCGTTCTATCGCGCCCAATCGGATTTGCGCGGCGTCCGAGGCAACTTGGAGCAAGCGGCGCGCCGTGCCCGAGGGGATTTCTTCCGGTCCTTAATCCGGGACGGCGCGGCGAATCGCGTGGCGACGGGGCATACGCGTGACGATCAGGCGGAAACGGTGCTGTTCCGGTTTCTGCGCGGATCGGGGCTGGCGGGTCTTGCGGGAATTCATCCCGTGACCAGTGACGGTTTCATTCGTCCTTTCATTGAAGTCACACGCGCCGAACGTCTATCGAGTACTTGAACTCGCGCAAGATTGCCTGGTGCGAGGATTCGAGCAACCGCGAGAGGCGGTTTGCGCGCAACCGTATCCGGCATGAGCTGCTGCCGCAGCTGGCGCGGGATTGGAATCCGCGAATCGGGGAGGCGCTGGCGCATCTTGCCGACCTGGCTTATGAAGAGGAGCGCTGGTGGGCGACGACGCTCGATCCGGCCCAAAGTGACTTGAGCGTGGAAAAACTGGTATCGGCGCCGCGGGCGGTAGCCCGTCGAAATCTCCGGCGGGCGATCGCGAAGGCAAAAGGGGATCTTCGCGGGCTCGAGTTTGAGCACGTGGAGCGCATTATTGAACTGGCTGCGAGGCCAACCGGCGACGGCCGGCTTCGGCTGCCGGGGGTGGAAGTCACCCGGTCGTTCGATTTGCTACATTTCGCAAAACCAGGCGCAGCGCAGGTGCCAGAGCCAGTTTGTGTAATAGTTCCAGGCACTTATACGGCTCCCGACGGCTTCGGCCGCATCCGGTTCGAGGTCCAGCCAACCGGCGCGCCAGGCTGTGTTAATCTTAGATTGGAATTAGCCGCGCCTATGAAGTTGCGCGCGTGGAGACCTGGTGACCACTACCGCCCAGTGGGCAAATCACGAGATCAAAAGATTAGGGAAATGTTTCAAAGCGCTCGGGTACCCTCCTGGCAGCGGCGGTCGTGGCCGATTGTTGAGGTTGAGGGTAAAATCCTGTGGGCCAGACGGTTCGGCGCAGCCGCGGAGTTTGCCGCGGACTGCGGAACTGGCAACGAGGAATCCCCGGTGCTGCGTATTTGGGATAGCGGCTCGCTGGCCGGAGACGACGCGCGTTGAATCTAAGTGAACATTTGAGCGTCTGTACGAGTAGTATGTATGTGGAGAGGTCATGAATTCAAGCGTTAGAAACGCAGTCCTGTGGCTGATCATCCTGTGCCTGGTGGTCCTGGTTTGGCTGGTGTTCAAGGGCAGCAAACCCCCGGGCCAGCAGCCGAAGTTCTCGGAGCTGGTGCAGCAGGTGGAGGATGGCAAAGTCGACAGCATTGTGCTGAACAGCTCGACCGGCGATATCAGCGGGAAATACAAGAACGGCGACGAGTTTCATTCCGTCGTTCTCACTAATTACAACGATTTTACGAAGCTGCTGCTCGACAAACACGTTTCGATCAAGGTCGAAAAGGACAACGGTGGCAACTGGGTCTCGATCCTGGTGAACGCGATCCCGTTCGTGCTTCTCCTGGGATTCTGGATTTTCATGATGCGCCAGATGCAGAGCGGCGGAAACAAGGCGCTGAGCTTTGGAAAATCGCGCGCGCGACTGCATTCCTCGCAACAGAAGAAAGTGACTTTCAAGGACGTCGCGGGAGTCGAAGAGGCTAAGGAAGAGCTGCAGGAGATTATCGAATTCCTGCGCGAGCCGCAGAGATTCCAGAAACTCGGCGGACGCATTCCCAAGGGCGTGCTGCTGATCGGATCTCCGGGAACCGGCAAAACGCTGCTGGCCCGGGCGATTGCGGGCGAGGCAAATGTCCCGTTCTTCTCCATTTCCGGTTCGGATTTTGTCGAAATGTTCGTCGGCGTGGGCGCGTCGCGCGTGCGCGATCTGTTCGAGCAGGGCAAGAAAAATGCCCCGTGCATCGTGTTTATCGACGAAATCGACGCGGTCGGCCGGCATCGTGGGGCGGGGCTCGGCGGCGGCCATGATGAGCGCGAGCAGACGCTGAACCAACTGCTGGTCGAGATGGACGGCTTCGAATCCAACGAAGGCGTGATCCTGGTGGCCGCAACGAACCGGCCGGATGTTCTGGATCCGGCGCTGCTGCGGCCGGGACGGTTCGACCGGCGTGTGGTGGTCGGGCGGCCGGACGTGAAGGGTCGCGAAGCGATTTTGAAGGTCCACACCAAGAAGACGCCGTTGTCGGATGACGTCGATTTGTCCGTGGTGGCGCGCGGGACGCCGGGGTTCGCGGGTGCGGATCTGGCCAATCTGGTAAACGAAGCGGCATTGATCGCTGCCAGGCAGAATCGCAAGGTGGTCACCCAATTCGATTTCGAGCTCGCCAAAGACAAAGTGATGATGGGCGTCGAGCGCAAGAGCCTGATCATCAGCGACGAAGAAAAGAAGAATACGGCGTATCACGAAGCCGGGCACGCGCTGGTAGCGGCGCTGACTCCGGAAGCGGATCCAGTGCACAAGGTCACGATCATTCCGCGCGGCATGGCGCTGGGGTTGACGCAGCAGCTTCCGATCGACGACAAGCATTGCTACAACAAGGTGTATCTGGAAGCACAGCTTTCCATCCTGATGGGCGGGCGCATCGCTGAAGAGATCTTCATGCATCACGTGACCACGGGAGCCGGCAACGACATTGAGCGCGCCACCGAGATGGCTCGCAAGATGGTGTGCGAGTGGGGTATGAGCGAGCTGGGTCCGCTCAGCTTCGGCAAACGCGAAGAGCAGATCTTCCTGGGCCGCGAGATCGCTCAGCACCGCGATTACAGCGAAGCGACCGCCATCCGCATCGATGAGCAGGTGAAGAAACTGGTGGAAAGCGGATACAATCGCGCGCGGTTGATCATCGAACAGAGGGCGGACGCGCTGGAGCGGATCGCGCTGGCGCTGCTCGAACGCGAGGTTCTGGACGGCAGCGAAGTGCACCAGTTGATCGACGGCAAGACGCTCGCCGCCGTGCAGCCGCCGCCGAGCGGCGATGGAACCCAACAGGTGATCAAGCCCGAAACGGGCCGCCGGGTTCCAGGGGTGCTCGAAGGCGGACCGCAGCCGGCGTGAGGCGCCACCGAACGGAATCCAAAGGGATTCCGGCCTTTCAGGTCTACCTGTTCGACGTCGACGGGACGCTGATGGACTCCGCCCGCGACATCTGCGGAGCCATCCAGGAAGTTCTGATTGCCCGCGGGCGGGCAGATGTTACCGAAGTCTTTCTGCGCCGCTATATCGGTCGGCACCTGCTCGATTTGTTCCTCGACCTGGAATTTCCCCGCGATTCGATCGACGGAATGATCGCCGAGTACCGGCAGATCTACCTGGCGCGAAAACATTCTTCGACCACTGTGTATCCCGGCGTGGCGGAGATGCTGGGCAGCATGGGCGGACGCAAATCGACCGCGACCACCAAGGGAACACCGACCACTCGTGCGGTCCTGGAGCAATTCGGGTTGCTGCGACACTTCGATCATGTGCAGGGGACCGACGGATTTCCTGCGAAGCCGGAGCCGGACGTACTCTTGAAATCTTTGGAAGTTTTCAGCGTGGGTCCCGAAGAGTGCTTACTGGTCGGCGACTCGGCCGCCGACATGGAAGCCGGACGTCGCGCCGGAGTCAAGACCTGCGCGGTCCGGTACGGATACGGCAATGCCCAGGAAATGGCGCGGTGGGAGCCGGATTATTGGATCGACCATCCACGCGAGCTCGTGGACTAGCTTTCGAACGCTTGCTCCAGGTCCGCGATGATGTCTTCGGGAGCTTCGATGCCTACGGAAATCCGCACCAGGCCGTCGTGAATTCCCAATCGAGCGCGGTGTTTCGGCGACAGGTCGCGATGCGACGCCATCGCGGGGTAGAGCATCATGGTGTGGACGTCTCCCAGCGAAGTCGCGCGTACGATCATCTTCAGCCGCTCCATAAAACGGAAAACTTCGGGACGCCCGCCTTTCAGCTCGAAGGAAATCATGGCGCCGTAGAGGTTCTTGGGGAACAACCGCGCGACGGTAGCCGCGTCGGGATGCAACGGATCGCCGGTGAAGTGGACGCGCTCCACGCTCGGATGCCCGGCGAGCCAGGCTGCCACCTTACACGCGTTCAGACACTGCCGTTCGACGCGCAGACCCATGGTTTTGATGCCGCGCATGGTCAGGTAGGCTTCAAACGGGCTCATCACCGGACCCACGGTGCGGGACATGGTCCGGATAGTTCCGCAATATTCGTTGTCCGCGATAATCATGCCACCCAGCACGTCGCCGTGCCCCGCCATGTATTTCGTCGCGCTGTGGATCACGATGCTCGCGCCCAGTTCCAAGGGCCGAACCAGGAGCGGTGTCGCAAACGTGTTATCCACCAGCAGCGGAACGTTCGCGGCTCTGGCCAACTGGGCAATCCGGTCCATCGCGCCGACGCGCAAGAGCGGATTTGAAACGGTCTCCATAATGATCAGGCCCGGCTTGGTTTCAGCGATGGCTTGTTCCACCGCGGCGAGATCGCAGATGTCGACCCATGTGGTCTCGATGCCGAACGGCTCCATGATCTTCATCAGCATGCCGACCGTCGCGCCGTAGAGGACGTTGGCGGCGAGCACGCGCTTTGGCCGGTCGAGCAGCGCGGTAAGGACGCCCATATGCATCGCGCTCATCCCTGATGCGCACGCGACCGTGCCTCCGCCGCCTTCAAGCGTGTTCACCAGCTCTTCCAGCGCGTTGTTGGTGGGATTGTCGTAACGCGCGTAGGAAGGTCCTTCCTCTTCACGCCCCATCACGCGATCGAGCTGGGCCATGGAATCGTAGAAATAGCTTGCCGCGGTGTAAATGGGCGTGGTGACGGGGATAAAATCGCCGGCTTTCTTCCTGTCTCCAACATGAACCAGCTTGCTTTCGATTTTCATTGCCGCGGCGTGACTAGCGTCTTACTGACGCTTCCAACGCACTCCTTCCTTGGTATCTTCCAGCACTACGCCTTTTTCGCCGAGCTCGCCGCGGATCTGGTCGGCCCGCGCGAAGTTTCGCGATTTCTTCGCAGAAGCGCGCTCGACCACCAGTGCGTCGATTTCGGTGTCGGACAAACCGCCTGCTTGCACCGACGGGCGCAGGACATCGAACACGGAATCGAAATATTCTAAAAGCGCCAGAGCGTCTGTGGCGTTGCCGGCGCGGAGCTCGCCGCCGTCCATCGCAGTGTTCGTATCTCGAATGTACTCAAAAATTGCAGCCAGCGCTTCCGCCGTGTTCAGATCATCGTCGAGCGCTTCGCCGAACGCCCCGCGCGCGGCCTCGGTTCGCCCCACCAGTTTTTCGTTCGATCCTTCAGCGAACTTCGCGGTCTCCAGGCGCAGCTTGTAGTTGCGCAGCCGGTCGATGGACGTCGCAGCGGCTTTCAATCCGTCGAAAGTGAAATTCAGCTTCTTTCGGTAGGGTACCGATGCGAGCAGATACCGCAAAGACTCCGGCGCATAACCTTTGTCGAGCAGGTCGCGGAGCGTGTAGTAGTTGCCCAGCGACTTGGACATCTTCTGCCCCTCGACAATCAGGTGCTCCGCGTGCAGCCAATACCGCACGAACGGTTTCCCGGTGAGCGCTTCCGATTGCGCGATCTCGTTTTCGTGATGCGGAAACATCAGGTCGACGCCGCCTGTATGAATATCGAGCGTTTCGCCCAGATACTTCATGGCCATCACGGAGCACTCGATGTGCCAGCCGGGACGGCCCGCGCCGAGAGGAGTCTCCCAGCCCGGCTCATCGGGCTTCTTGGCCTTCCACAGCACGAAATCGCGAGCGTCGTCCTTGTCGTATTCGTCCACATCGACGCGCGCACCGGCTCGAATGCCGCTGAAATCATTGTGCGAGAGCTTACCGTAAGTCGGGAAATTCGCGATGCGGTAATAGACCGACCCCTCGCTTACGTAGGTGAATCCGCGCTCGCTCAATTTTTCGATGGCGGAGACCATTTCAGGGATGTGCTCGGTGGCCTTGACCATGCGCTCCGGCCGTTCCAGCCGCAGTGTGGCCATATCTTCCAGGAAAGCCTGCGTGAAGACCGCCGTGTAATCGTAAATCGATTTATGCGCGGCGGCGGCGTTGCGGATGATCTTGTCCTCAACGTCAGTGATATTCATCACATGGTCGAGCCTATATCCGCGCGCTCGCAGCCAGCGGCGCAGAATGTCCTGGAACGTGAAGGTCCGGAGGTTGCCGATGTGGATATAGTTATAAACCGTCGGCCCGCAGGTGTACATGCGCACTACGCGATCCGAGAGTGGAGTGAAGGTCTCCACCTGCTGTGAGAGGGTGTTGTAGAACCGCAAGGCCATAGTGAGGGTATCTCACTATCGTAGCAGTGAGTCACTGCTTTTCGAATACACAACACGCTGACCATGGGCGCGAGCCCTGTGCGCCGTTCGATTCCGGCAACATCGCTAATATCCGCATACCAAGGGAGAGCCGTTTCAGGCGCGCCGCCGCTTTCAGAAAAGAGTGAACCTGATTCGGCTTCCAGCCAAAGCGCTCGAAAAACGCGGGGCCCTCCTTGGGTGCAAACTGCATCGAAACACCGCTCTCGGCAAGCTGCGCGGCGGATTCCTTCTTGATGATGCGGAGCAGCCCCGGCGACGCGAGCTCGAGGATCCAGTATCGAAACCCCGGTGGCGCTGCCAAGTCCCGTGCAAGCGAGCCTGCAGTCTCCTCGGTCAGATAGACCATCAGGCCCTCACTTAGGATCAACGCCTGCCGTGCCTCGGCGCCCAGCCTCGCGAATAAGGCGCGCCGGGCGTTCACATCTGCAAGGTCCAAGCGGATGCGTTCTAGCCGGCACACCGGCTTTTCGCTGCCCAGGATTTCTTCCTTGCAATCCAGAATCCCGGGCAGATCCACTTCGATCCAACGGAGCGAGGCAGGCAACGCCATGCGATAGGGCCGGACATCCAAGCCTGCCGCGAGATTCAACACTAGATCGACTCCGTTTTGGACCCGTTCATTGATAAATTGATCGAAAAGGTACGTGCGCGCCATCCAGGCCCAGGCCTGTCTGTCTTTGGAAGGCATGGAGTTCGCGATCTGCTCCCCGCGCTCGCCCGCCAGGCGCCTGGCGAACGGGTCGTGAAAGAGCGCGTCCGGGCGCTCGCTCTCCAGCGCGCGATAGCGCGCCGCCCAGAGAGCGGTATCGGAGATGTTTCGGATGTTCGGCATATAGCGTAACTTGGCAGCGCTGGAAAAGTTACGGTCTATTTCGGCATGCCCGCCGCGAAGAATTTTGGCGGATTCGCGGTGTCCGCGAAATCGAAGCCAGTGACGTAGGCCAGTTTCAAGATCTTTTCCATCTTCGGATAGTTGATCTTCTCGGCCGTGTCGGTCACCTGGTGATAATCCGGATGGAAGCCGGTGAACCACCACATCGCAGGGACGTCGTGCAGCAGCAGCGGGTATTGATCACTGCGGAACAGCACGTTCAACACCGTATCGTCATCCCATTTGTAATTGAGGTGCAGGCCGACCATCTCGTTCGCTCGAATCACGGCGGCACGGTAATCCGGGCTGTATTTCGTGCCTACAATGTTCACTTCATTCGACGTATCCGGCGCGATGTCGATCAGGCCGTGCGTTTGCGAGCTGTCTTTTTCATCCCGTCCGATCATGTCGAAGTTGATCTGGGCGCGGGTGGTTTCAAGCGGCCGCAGCGGATGGGCCGCGTAGTAATAGGACCCGAGCAGTCCGCGTTCCTCAGCCGCGAATACGGCGAACACGAGAGACCGCTTGGGCTTTACTGGATTTCTCGAATACGCCTGTGCCAGTGCGACGATGCCTACGGTTCCCGATCCATTATCGTCGGCGCCGTGATAAATGCCGCCGTTGGCAGCCAGGCCGTCATGATCGTAATGGGCGCTGAACAGCACGGTTTCTTTGGAAAGCTGAGGGTCGCTGCCTTCGACCATCCCGATCACGTTATACGACAATGCTCGTTTTCGCGCCGAAGTCACGACGTGCAATTCCGCATCCGCGTCTCCGAGCGCGCGCGATTGCGGTTTCAGCGTCGCGTCGATCGCGGTCTGAAGCTCGGACGGCGTCTTTCCGGTCGAGGCGAGCAAGGCTGCCGCCACCTTCGCGCTTACGTTGAATACGGGAATCGAATCTTCTGCAGCGATGGCTTGCGTAGGACGCGGAGTGCGCTGCGGCTGACCTCCACGGCCGGCCGCTCCGTCGAGGGGGCCACGGACTTGGCTGGCGCGATGATTCGGATCGGGCGCGATCAGCAAAGCCACGGCGCCATGCCGCTGGGCGATCATCATTTTGGCGCGGGCGTTGGCGTAGCGCGTGTTGCCCTTGCCGTTGAAAATCGAATTGGCGTCCTCCTCCTGCGGTTCGTGGTTGAAGACCAAAACGATTTTGCCGCGCGCGTCGATGCCGGCGTAATCGTCATAATGAAGCTCCGGCGCGGTGATGCCGAAGCCGCCAAATACCACCGGTCCTTTGAACACGCCGTCGTTCGGATAGTTGCCGGTGGCGTTGGGAGCGTGGAAACTCTGCCCGGCGGCGCCATTGAGACGCAGTTTCAGAAACGTCTGCTCGCGGTCCATGCGGTATTCGACCAGCTCCACCGGTTGCAGGAAAGAATCGCCGGTCACGGGTTTCAAACCGGCTTTCGCAAACTCGGTGGCGATCCATTGGATGGCGACTTCCGAGCCGCGCTCCAGCGACATGCGCCCTTCCAGCGCATCCGAGGAGAGGAACGTCAAATCGGCGCGGAGATTCGACGCCTGAATCGTATCGAACCCGGTTTCGATTCGCGACCGCGGCGTTTGCGCGACCAGCGCGAAGGAGATCAGTGTAAGAGCGGCTAGCCTGAGAGGTTTCACGTTAGAAAGTGTACAGCGCGAGCGGCGTTCTTTCAATCGCATGTAGAATCGCCCCATGGCCTCCTTCCGTACGTTGATGCTTTTCTCCGCTCTGGCGGCCGCGCAGTCGATCGATCCGGAGCTTGCCCAACATACCGCGCTGTTCGAGAAAAAGATTTTCCACGTCGCGGGCAACGTTTACTCCGCCGTGGGCTATTCGCTGGGCAACTCGATCATGATCGAAGGCAGCGACGGCGTCATTATCGTCGACACGCTGTCGTCTGTCGAGGCCGCGAAGCAGGTTCGCGAGGAGTTTCGAAAAATTACTCCCAAGCCGGTGGTTGCGGTGATCTACACGCATTTCCACCCCGATCACACCAGCGGTGTGAAGGCGTTCGCCTCGCCAGAAGACATGGCGGCGGGTCGCATGGCGATTTACGCGCAGGAGTCGCTGCTGAAGAATTACGTCACCCAAGGCGAGCTGATCGGGCCGATACTGGGTGTGCGCAGCTCCTATTCGTTTGGCGCCGGGATGACCGCGGAGGAACGGAAGGAAATGAACTACGGCCTGGGGCCGCTATACGCGCCGGGCACCACTTCATTCATCCCGCCCACGAAGACGTTTGCCGAACAACTTGACGTGACCATCGCGGGGGTGAAGTTGCGGCTGATTCACGTGCCGAGTGAAACACCCGATCATCTGAACGTTTTTCTTCCCGATTCACATGTTCTCCTTTCGGGAGACATGATTCAGGGGCCGGCTTTTCCGAACATCCACACGTTACGAGGCGCCAGTTTTCGCGATCCGCTGGCGTGGGTGGAGAGCATCGATCGCATGCGTGCGCTCGGCGCCGAACACCTGGTCCCGTCGCACGGCCAACCGGTTTCGGGCTTGGGAAAAGTGGAAGAAGTAATGCGCAATTACCGCGACGGAATCCAGTTCGTGCACGACCAGACTATACGGTACATGAATCGCGGCATGACGCCGGATGAGCTGGTGGCGGCCGTGAAGCTCCCGCCGCACCTCGATGGCTACGCGCCCTATTTGCGGCAATTCTACGGCACCGTTTCGCATTCGGTGCGGGAGATTTACGTGGGATATCTGGGATGGTTCGACGGCGATCCGGTGGCGCTCGATCCGACGCCTCCGGCCGAATCGGCCCGGCGGCACGTGATGCTGATGGGCGGGCGTGACCGCGTGCTGAGCGAGGCGCGGCAGGCGATGGACACTGGCGACGCGCAGTGGGCGGCGGAGCTCGCAACGTACCTGATCCGGATGAATCACGAGGATAAAGACGCACGGCTGGTGAAAGCGGTGGCGTTTCGCAAGCTCGGCTACGCGTCGATCAACACGAACTGGCGGAACTGGTATCTCGCCTCCGCGCATGAGCTGGATGGGACGCTCGACGTGGCGGCGGTGACGGCGCGTGCGCGGACGAACTTCGGGTCGCCTGAGACCATCGCCGCACTGCCGGCGCGTGTATGGGTGGAAGGCCTGACCACTCGCCTGAAGGCGGAGGAAACACTTAGCGTCCACACCACGATGGCGTTCCGGTTCCCGGATGTTAAGGAAGAATACGGCCTGGAAGTTCGCCGCGGCGTCGCGCAGTTCGACGAATCCGCGCCGGCAAAGGCCAACGTCGCAATCAGCATGGATAAGCGCGTGCTGGATCAGATGATCGCCGGCCGCATGACGCTCGTGCGCGGGCTGAACTCAGGCCAAATCAGCGTCATAGCGGGGACACGGGCGGACGTGCTGAAATTTTTCGAATATTTCGATCCCTCGAATAGCGACCCAATCGCGCTCACGGTTCGCTGAGTCGACCCTACAATAAAATCTGTGCTCGGATTCGAGATTCAGGCCACCTGCCCCGCGACAGGCGCGCGCGCGGGGATTCTCCACACCGCTCATGGCGATGTCGAAACGCCCGTGTTCATGCCTGTCGGCACTCAGGCGACGGTCAAAGGGATTCTTCCGCGCGAACTGATTGACGATCTCGACGCTAAAATTATCCTCGCCAACACATATCATCTGTTCCTGCGGCCGGGGCACGAGACCATCCGAAAACTCGGCGGATTGCACAAATTCATGGCTTGGCCGCGGGCCATCCTTACCGATTCGGGAGGGTTTCAGGTCTTCAGCCTCAACAGCTTGCGTAAGATCACGGAAGAAGGCGTGCTGTTCCGGTCGCATCTCAACGGCGACGCGCATCTCTTTACCCCGGAATCGACCATTGATGTGCAGCTTGCCCTCGGCAGCGACGTGATGATGGTTCTCGATGAGTGCCTGGAGTATCCGGCAAGCCATGAAGCGGCTCGCGCCTCGACGGACCGGACCGTCCGGTGGGCCCGAAAAGCTTATGCGCATTATCGGGAACGCGCCGATGGACAGTGCCGCTGTTTCCCGATCGTGCAAGGATCGATGTTTCCGGATCTGCGGCGCCAGTGCGCCGAGCAGCTGCTGGAGTTGGACGCCGACGGCTACGCGATCGGGGGGCTGTCCGTAGGCGAGCCGCGAGCGCTCAGCCTGGAAATGGCCGAAATCTCCACCGCCCTGCTCCCGCGCGACCGGCCGCGCTACGTGATGGGCGTGGGGATGCCGGACGAACTCCCCCAGTACGTCGCGCGCGGGGTCGACATGATGGATTGCGTGCTGCCGTCGCGCAACGCCCGTAACGGGTATCTGTTTACCTCCACGGGCCGGGTGATCATCAAACAGACTCAATATAAAGAGGATGCGCGTCCGATCGACGCGTCCTGCGCCTGCTATACCTGCCGGAACTTTTCCCGCGCTTATCTGCGGCACCTGTTTCTGGCCGGGGAGATGACGTTTTCGACCCTCGCTACCCTCCACAATCTCCGCCGGTACCTTGACATCATGCGGGAGATCAGGCAGGCTATATTACTTGGGAAGTTCCCCGAGTTCCTGACGGCTGTGTCTCTGCACGTTTCAGTAGACCAGCCGAGTTAGAAGAAACCCCCAACATGTTCGCGTTATTACTCTTGCAGCAGGCGCCCGCGACCGGAACATCGAATCCGGTCATGAGCTTCCTGCCGCTGGTCTTCATCGTCGCGCATCTTCTACTTCCTGGTGTTCATGCCCATGCAGCGACAGAAGAAGCAGCAGGCGGCGATGCTATCCGGATTGCAGAGCGGCAACGAAGTGCTCACCACCGGCGGCATCGTCGGGACCATCGTGAGCATCACCGGCGACACCCTGATCCTGCGCGTGAAACCGGATAATATCAAGTTGCAGGTGGCGCGCAGCGCGGTGTCGAGCCTGGTCAACCAGGAAAAATCCACAGAGGAAAAGAAGTAAGTCATGAAAAGCAATCTCAAGTTCAGGGCCATCGCGATCCTGGTGGTGATCCTGATCTGCGTCTACGGGATCATCGGCCTGCCGACCTCCAAGCACGGAGCTGGTCGACAACTGGAAGAAGAACATCCGGCTCGGCCTGGACCTGAAAGGCGGCAGCCAGCTCGTGCTCCAGGTGCAGCTCCAGGACGCCTTCAAGGCGGAAGCCGACCGCGTGATACAACGCCTGAAGGACGAACTGCGCAAGGCCTCCATCGGCTACACGGAGATGGCGCGCAACGATCCGCAGTCGATCGCCGACGCAGCCAAGATTCAGATTGATATTAAAGGTGTTCCGGCCACGCAGGCCGGCAATTTCCGCCAGATCGTGACCGAAAATTACAACACGGCGTGGATTCTGACTCCCGTCAACTCGACCGACTATCGCATGACCATGCAGCCGACTTACTCGCTGAAGATGAAAGAGGACACGCTGACGCAGAGCATCAATACGATCGAGAACAAGATCAACGGCCTGGGTCTGTCTGAGTCGAGCGTCCAGAAGCGCGGCGGATCGACGGACGATGCCGAGATCCTGGTGCAGCTTCCCGGCGTGGACGATCCGGCGCACGTCAAGCAGCTTCTGAAGACGCAGGCGGTCCTGGAACTGCGCGAGGTGAAGAGCCCGCAGACGTTCAGCTCGGCCGAGGAGGCGCGTGCCAGCAAAGGCGGCGTATTGCCACTGGATTCCGAGATCGTCAAAGGCGAGCCACACGGGGGCGCGCCGCCCGAATACTTCATCCTGGCTCGCAACGCGGTGGTGACTGGCGGCGACCTTCGCGATGCGCGCCCGCAGCAGTCTTCGAACACGCTCGGTTGGGAGACGGAGTTTGTTTTGACCCAGGAAGCCGCGAAACGGTTTGAGAAGTTCACGGCGGCGCACATCGGCGACCGCCTGGCGATCGTGCTCGACAAACTGGTGATCAGCGCGCCGGTGATCCATGGAAAGATCGCCGATAACGGCGTGATCGAAGGCCTTTCGGGTCATGAAGAAGCGGCCGATCTCGCGCTGAACCTGCGCGCCGGGTCGCTGCCCGCCGGAATCGAGGTTCTGGAAGAACGCACGGTGGGGCCATCGCTTGGGTCGGATTCGATCAGAGAGGGAACTTGGGCCGGCGTCGCGGGGGTACTCGCCGTGGTGTGCGTGATGCTGGTCTACTACCGGCGCAGCGGCATCAACGCCACCCTGGCCCTGATCCTCAACGCGATTATCCTGGTGGCGGTGCTGAGTTATTTCAACGCCGCGCTGACATTGCCCGGTATCGCCGGCGTGATTTTGACGGTCGGTATGGCGGTGGATTCGAACGTACTGATTTTCGAGCGAATCCGCGAAGAGCTGCGCGCCGGAAAGGCCGTGATCGCAGCCGTCGACGCGGGTTTCAAGAAGGCGTTTCTGACGATCATCGACACGCATGTGACCACCGTCGTTTCCTGCACCATTCTGTTCCTGTTCGGAACTGGGCCGGTGAGGGGATTTGCGGTGACCCTGGTCATCGGTCTGCTCGCCAATGTGTTTACGGCGATTTTCGTGTCCAGGACGATTTTCGACTGGGAGTTGGGAATGCAGAAGCGGGTCGTGACGTTAAGTATTTGACGCAACTTGAACTGACCGCGGTTCTTTGGTATGTTGATAAGCCGCGGCACGTTGAAAGAAAACGTGCCGGGCGCCCGGAGAGTGGGAACTTTGAAACGTTGGCCGGTGTCTGTAGCACTAAGCCGGCCGTACAGGCTAAATGGAATTATTTAAGAACACGAATTTTGACTTTCTCGGCAAGAAGTGGCCGTTCATCGGCCTCTCGCTGGTCGTAACGGCGGCCGGATTGATCAGCCTTGCGATGAAGGGCGGCCCCAAGTACGGCATTGACTTTACCGGCGGCGCGAACCTTATGCTCCGGTTCAATCGCGAACCTCCAGCCCAGCAGATCCGCAGCGTTCTGGGCAGCAAGATCAGTGGACAAATCTCCGTCCAGCAGATCACCGGCACGCAGGATGTGCAGGTGGGCACCCAGATCGCCAGCGAAAAAGAGCTGAACGAGAAGCGCCAGGTCATCGAGGACACGCTACGTTCGACGTTCGGCGGCGGGGAAGGGAAGCTGGACCTGAATAATTCTTCCGCCGAGCAGCTTGCCGACCGCCTGCGGGAGTCGCTGCTCACGGCCGGTGTGGCAATGTCCGAACAGGATTTGCAGGATATGGCCAAGGCGATCGAAGCGTATCGCGCCAACAAGGGCGGCCTGCTGGGTTCGTTCGATGAACTTTCTTCTGTAAAAGGTGTAACACCGGCGGTGATTCAGGCGTTAAAGAAAGAGTGCTCGTTGGGGTCCTTCACGATTCTCTCGGCGGACATGGTTGGTCCCAAGGTCGGAAAGGAACTCCAGCAGCAGGCGATTCTGGCGACGCTGTACGCGCTGGGCGGGATGCTGGTCTACATCGCGTTCCGGTTCGAGTGGATCTACGGCGCGGCCGCGGTGCTCGCGTGTTTCCACGACACGATCATCACGATCGGCCTGTTTTCGCTGTTCAACAAGGAGATTTCGTTGACGGTCGTGGCGGCGCTGCTGACCCTGGTGGGCTATTCGATGAATGACACCATCGTGGTGTTCGACCGTATTCGCGAAAACTTGAAGCTGATGCGCCGGGAGAAACTGGAAGCTTTGATTAACATCAGCGTCAATCAGACCTTGAGCCGGACGGTGCTGACCAGCGGTTTGACGTTGCTGACCGCGTTGTCGCTGTTCCTGTTCGGCGGCCAGGTGCTGAACGGCTTTTCGTTCGCTCTGGTGATGGGAATCATCTTCGGTACCTATTCGTCGGTTTTCATCGCCAGTCCAATCCTGATATTCTGGCAGAACATTATCGAGTCGAAGAAGCGAACTGCGCCGTCCGCGCCGCCGGTGAAAGAAATGGCCGCGCCGCGGAAGGCGATCAAGTAATTGACGCAAGCGAAGGGAGGAGACGGAGATGTTTGAGCAATCATTCGTTGAAGCCGGGAATAAGACTCGAAAGGGTGCATCGGTTTTCATATCGTTCACCATTCAGGTCTTGATCATCATCGTCTTCATTCTGATTCCGCTGATCTATACCGAGGTGCTTCCGAAGGCGACGCTGACTTCGTTCCTCACCGCGCCGCCGCCGCCTCCTCCTCCTCCTCCCCCCCGCCTCCGGCGGCGCCGAAGATCGTGAAAGTGGCTCCGCGCCAGTTTGATGCTGGCCGGCTAATGGCGCCCAAACAGATCCCCAAAGACGTCGCGCTCATTCAAGAAGACACTCTGCCGCCTCCCTCGGCTGGTGGCGGCGTGATCGGCGGCGTGCCGGGCGGTGTTCCGGGCGTCGGCGGCGTGATCGGGGGAATCATTGGTTCGGTACCGACGGCTGCGCCCCCGCCCCCGGCCGTAAAAGAGGCTCCCAAGCCGACCACTCCGCAGCGCATCCGCGTGGGCGGAAATGTGCAGGCTGCGAATTTGATCAAGAAAGTGACGCCACCCTATCCGGCGCTCGCCAAGCAGGCGCGTATTCAAGGCGTGGTGCGATTCACCGCCATCATCGGTAAGGATGGCACGATTCAGAACCTTCAGCTGGTCAGCGGCCACCCGCTGCTGGTCCCCGCCGCTACCGAAGCGGTGAAGCAATGGCTTTACAGACCGACTCTTCTGAACAACGAGCCGGTGGAAGTGATTACTCAAATTGAAGTGAATTTCACTTTGAGTCAGTAAGACAGAGCGGGTGGCGCGAGTCGCCCGCTTTCAATTTCAACTCGCAGGAGAACACTATGCTTTTACAATTGCAAGTTTGGGCCTTCATGCTCCTCCAGGAGACTGCGGCGCCCGTGAGCTTCGATCCGCGCGCCATGTGGGGCAATATGAGCTGGCCGGCGCGGCTCGTCGTGATCATGCTGTTCATTATGTCGGCATGGTCGATCGGAGTGATGATCGACCGCTTTATCGCCTACAATGCAGCCCATAAGCAGTCCCGTCAGTTTGCTCCGGCCGTGGCTGGCGCGCTGCGGGAAGGCAAGCTGGATGAGGCCATCAAGATCGCCGACCGGTACAGCAAGAGCCATCTGGCGAAGGTGGTGGTCGCGGGGTTGCAGGAATTCCGTGCGCATCAGATGAGCGCGGAGATATCGGGTGAAGAGATCGAAGCTTCCCGCCGGGCCTTGGAGCGCGCCGAAGCCATCGTTCACGCCGAGCTGAAGCGCGGTATTTCCAGTCTCGCGACTATCGGCTCGACTGCTCCCTTCGTGGGACTGTTCGGAACGGTGCTGGGAATCATTAACGCGTTCAAGGGCATTTCGACGGAGAAGTCGACCGGTCTGGGCGCGGTCGCCGGCGGTATTTCGGAAGCGCTGGTCACCACCGCCGTCGGTCTGTTCGTCGCGATCCCCGCGGTTATGGTGTTCAACTACTTCACCAACCGCGTGGAGGCGTTCGACGTCGAGATGGGCAACTCCAGTTCGGAATTGATCGATTACTTCCTAAAGCGGTCCCAGCGCGCCGGCGCCGGCAAGTAGGTTTCGGGGAATCTGTCCTCGCGAGTTGAAATGGGCCACCGGGGCGAGCCACATCGCTTGCCCCGTTCTGGCCGAGATTAAGGAGCCGTATGGAAAAGAAAAAAGCGCCGTCGGTAATGAACGACATCAATGTCACTCCCATGGTGGACGTGATGCTGGTGCTGCTGATCATCTTCATGGTCATCACGCCTATGTTGACCAAGGGCGTTACGGTGGAAAAGGTGGTAACCAAGAACGCCATTGCGATGCAGGCCGCCGATAAGGAAGACGCGATCCTAGTGGCGGTGACCCGCAACGGGCAGTTCTGGCTGAGCCCCGGCAATAACCAGATCCATATTGAGGACCTTCCGGGCAAAGTTCGCGACTTGCAGACCAATAAGCTCGACAAGACGGTCTATATCAAGGCCGACGCTCGAGCCAAGTATGAAGCGGTGGAGGATGTGGTGGACAATTTGCGCGCCGCCGGTGTGGATCAGATCGGACTGCTGACCGAGCAGAGGAACCAGGACATTCCCACGGGCGCGACCAAGCCGCCAGCCCCCGCGCAGTAGTTTTAGGAACGGATTAAGGAGAAATCGTCATGGCAATGAGTATGGGTGGTGGAAAGAGCGGAGCGAAGTGCGATATCAACGTCACGCCTCTGATCGACGTGCTGCTGGTGCTGCTGATCATTTTCATGGTCATCACGCCGTTGACGCCCCACGGCCTGGACGTTCTGGCGCCCCAGCCGCCGCCGC
>CAWJHI010000130.1:0-74089 GCA_963842485.1 Terriglobia bacterium
CGTCACGGCCGCTTTGAACTTTTCCTCCTCGCTGCGCTTGGCGTTCATCACCCTCGGATTCTCCAGGCCGTTCAGCTCGCCTTCTAACTCCTTGACGCCGTTTTCGAGATCGAAAATCTCGGTCTCGGCCTCGCGCGCCTGCTCGGGACCCGATTTTGAGAACAGTTCGAGCACCGCGATCCGATGCTTGATGGTCTTCAATTCATTCGGAATCATGATGTCGCGGCGAAACTCGATCTGCGAGAGCGTATCTTGGCGGTCGGTCGACCCGGGATTGCCGGAAGTAAAGACCAATTCACCGTCCGCGGCGCCTTTGGCGTTCCACTTCAAGTAATTCGGGCTTTCGATTGGCTTGCCGTTCTCATAGACCCGGAACAACGCCATGTCCAGGTCGTAGCGGGGATAAGTGAAGTTGTCGGGATCGCCTCCGAAGTACGCGGCCTGCTCCTCGGGAGCGAACACGAGACGGATGTCAGTGTATTTCTTATAGCGATACAGCCAATACTCGCCGCCTTGATACAGCGGGATGATATCGCTGCGCAGGCCCGTTTTCTCGGTGCTCTCGCGCTCGATATCGGCGATGATTTTCTTTCGCGCGGCGAACTCTTCATCGCTGTTTTTGGCGCCTTTCACGGCTGCCTGAACTCGCGCCGTCACGTTCTCGGTGGAGATGAGGACATTCACTTCCATGTCCGGCGACTTCATCTCCTCCTCCTGCGTCCGTGCGTAGAAGCCGTCGCGAATGTAGTTGTGCTCCGGCGTAGAATTCTTCTGCAACTGGCCGCGCGCCACGTGATGATTGGTTAGCAGCAAGCCGTGCACGCTGACAAAAGATCCCGAGCCGCCGTCGTTCAAGCGCGCCGAGGCGAGCCGCACGTGATCCAGCCACTCCTTCGTGAGGGTGAAGCCGTACTTTTCCTGAATCAGCTTGGCAGGTGGATTATCGAAGGTCCACATGCCTTCGTCGGCGGGAGCTGAAGTCGTTAGAAAGGCGTCGCAAATCGCCAGTATGATCCATCGGTTCATGCTTTTATTGCAGCACACATCCGAAACGCTAAGATGGCGCCGAAATCTGCAAACGCCGGTCGAGCGTCCCGTACAGGGCGATCGTCGCCAGGATCAGGATCGGCCCTTCGATTGGCGAAATCGTGTGGTATGGATGCGGTCCGTTGGCGCGAACGACAACCCAGAATGCCGGAGATTTGATCCGACTCAGCGCGAACCAATAGTGAGGCTTAGTTTTGTCCGCGTAAAGCTGCATCAGGCCGAAACTCCATAGCACGATGCCCGTCGCGACGACACCCAGAATCGTCACCATGCCGGGCCTCGAAAAGACACTGCCGGCGGACCACGAGCCCGCCGGCCGCGCCTTGCAATGCAGAAATGCCATGGCAAATAGCACCCCGGCTGCTCCCCCCAGAAGGTCCATATAGACGTCGTTGAAATCGAAAGGGACCAGCTTGTCGCCCATCAGATGCCAATATTGGAAGCACTCATCCAGGCCGCCGAACAGCGTCACCCATGTCAATGATTCGGCGGGGGAAAGGGTCAGCGCGGCCAGCACGACGCCTTCGGGAAAATACTGCGGATAATGCACCAGTTCGACGTTGTTGGCGGTGAAGGCTCGCCAGGTGCCAAAGATCAGAACCCCGGTGAGAATCCAGAACGCACCGAGCCTGCGCCGTTCCGGCTGCGTCGCCAGAGATCTGACAAGGATGACGGTCAGCAGCGCCGCTTCGAAGAGAGCAATTGCCGCCGAGCCTTGATAAAGGCGCTTGTGCGTGAACCGGATCGCGATCAGGTTGACCACATATTGAACGTTCTCGTGTGGAAACGTGACCGCGGCGGCGTAGGCGGCCAGCCCGGCCCAACTCCAGCGCGGGTGCCGGTGAATCGCCATCAACAATCGTTGAAAGATGCCCACTTAAAACGCTCCATTATCACATACCGGCGTTTGCAGGCACTCACAATGTTCGTGTCAGGCCGGTGAGATCGCGCGAGCGCCCAGATGCGCCATCCAATGGAGCTTTTTCTCCTTCAGCAGATCCTTCAACGCGATCGGCGTGACATCTTCGCCGAGCGTTTCGAGGATCTCATAGGTAAAAGACTCCCGGCCGTGGGTTTGGAACTCCGACAAGATCGATTTCTCGATGTGAACATCCCCGTTGCGCAAGCTGGACCAGGTTCTGTTTTCTCTGGCTTGGAGGTCCATCGCCGAATCCACCCAGACGCTGCTCGTGACGTTGCAACGCACGGCGAACACGCCTCGCGCAACCTTGCGTTCCTTAAACGCCTGAATGGCTGCTTTCCTCGATGAGATCATGATCCCTAATACTAGAGCACACGCAGGAAGTTCACCAGATCCTGTTTTTCCTGCTCCGTAAACTGGATCTCAAATCTACGGTTATAGAAGTCGACGACCTCATGAAGGTTCTTTGCCGACCCGTTCGAAAAATAGGGGGCCCGCGCTGCCAACCCTCTGAATTGCTGCATAACAATCGAACCGACGTCGGCGCATTTCCCGGTAATCAGCGCTCGCCCGGGTTCTTGCGTATAGATTACGCGGCCTAGAATCGGATGCGGCGGCGCCATGGCGTCGCAAGTGATTCGAAACACCGGAAGGTCAGCCGCTTCCTCCGCCGGCCGGTTATTGGTGCCGATGTCCATCCACCTCTTCTTTCCCGCAGCGTGACAAGTCGCGCAGGTGTACATGCCAGCGTCGCCGGAAATGTGGAACGTGCGGGCGAAAAATACATCGCTCCCCCGCGCCACGGATGCGCGGAACTCGAGTTGCACGCCCAGATCTCCCGCGCCTTTCGACTTTCGCCAAACCTCGAACGAGATATCAGATTTGCCGCTCAGTGTTCCGGCCTTTCCGCCCGCCAGATTCTCCGGACCTAGCGCCATCGGATCGTTCTTTCCGTTCAGGAGGCCACCCCGAATGTCGGAGACCTGTGCCGCATAAATCTGGGACTCGAACTCGACAATCCTGCGGAGTTGCTCCGGCGTCGGCGGGATCTTGGCTTGCTCGTGTACCATCACCGCAGTAACGGCTTGAGCCTGCAGAGACGGCTCCCGCGCGTCGGCCATCAGAGCGTCCAACACGAATTTGAGGTTCGCCGCGACTCGAGGCCGACGGAACACCGAGACCGACGGGTTCGCGCTCGTGATTCCGTAGACCGGGCTGGTATTGCATCCGGTCGGATCGCGGACCACTTCGATCCGGAACTCCGGCTTGATCAAAACTCCGTCCGCGGTCTTCGGCGGCCACGGCAAAGAAATCCGAAACAGCCCCCGGTTGAGGAGCAACGAGTGGGAACTCACCGCGCTCTGCGGCAGATCCGGGCAGTCGGACCCGTCGATGGCGGCGAAGATGGGATCCTTGCCCTGGGTTTCTTTCCAACGTTCGCGCAGGGTGGCAACCGACACGCTCATCGCGTTGGACGGCTGGTGGCAAGTCACGCAGGCGCGCCCGTTGGTTCCCAGCGCTTCAAAGAACGGGTGGTCGGACGTGTGGATCGCCCCGGAAGTGTTCAGGATTCGGACCTGCCCGTCTGGATTGTCGTAATCCTCGTCCCAGGGGAGAATATCGGCCTGTCCAGCGTCCCACCAAACCCTGCCAGGGCCATAGGTTCTAGCGCTTTGGGCGCTAAGAGCAGCCGTGGAAGCGACCAGGGCTCCCAGTACGAACCCAAGCCCGGGCCGCGGACGTTTCATCCAAAGCCGCATCGCTGCTATTATCCTCTATACCCGTTCCGCACGAGTAAACATTCGGCGTTCCTATTCGGAGCGTAGCATAGTAACCGGATCGATTCGGGCGGCGCGGATCACCGCCGGCAGCGCGGCCAGTAACGCGGCAGCGAGAATTATCAACGACGGAAGCACAAGCATCGCGAGGTCGGTGGCTCTCACTTCGTAAAGCAGCGACTGGATGTATCGTGCCGATGTCAAGCCGAGCGCCAAACCTGCGGCCGCGCCGATGAGAACCATCGTGAACACGTCCACGGTCACACGCCGCGCGATATCGCCGGCAGGCGCGCCGATCGCCAGTCGAATGCCGATTTCGCGGCGGCGTTGCAGGACGGAGTAGTCGAGCACGCCGTACAGTCCGACGGATGCCAGCAGCAGCGCGACACCCGCGAAGAACACTGCCAGCATCGCCAGCAGCCGCTCCCGGACGGTGTGCTGCGCGACCAGCTCCGCCTGGGTCAGAACCCCACTCACCCTCAGCTCCGGCCGCGCGCGCGGAACTTCCTGACGAAGGATGGATGCCATGGCGAGCGGGTTAGGCCCGATGGTGCGCACGATGAATACGCCTGAGGCCTTTGGTTGCGCGGCGCCAGCGGAGTCGAGGGAATGAAACGGAACGTAGGCAGTAGGCGTAATGGGCTCCCGCATATTGCGGTAGCGGGCATCACCGACCAGGCCGACAACCTGGAAGCGAACCCGAGAGACACCATCGCCGCTCTCCTTCTCGAACCATTTCCCGACCGGGTTCTGACCCCCGAAACACTGCTTCGCAAAAGCTTCGTTGACCAAGGCGGAGCCTGGGGACGTCTCGGTGGGGAGCAGATCTCTACCGTCGATCAATCGAATCTTCATCGCATCGGTGAAGCCGGGCGAGACCGCCAGGAAGTAGGCCAGGATCTCGGTTGGCGCGCCGTTGACCCAGATGAATCCGTTCCAGCCGGTGCCGGCGAGCAGCGGCCATCCGGCGAGTGCAACGGTCTCGACGCCGGGCACCGCGCGTAAGTGGTCGAGTGTCTGATCCCACACAGCGGGCGGCTGCGGACGCCGGGCATCCGTGTCGAGAACCAGCACCCGTTCGGAAGAAAAGCCGGTGGATTGATTCGCCAGGCGGTCGAAGGTAGCGACAAACAGGCCCGAAGCGAAGTGCACGATGAAGCAAAACGCGACCTGAACTGCGATCAACGCGTGCATCAGACGGCGGCGCGAATGGGGGTCGTCTCCTCCTTTCAGCGCGCTGGCTGGCTTGATCGAAGATGCGCGCAGCGCCGGCGCCAAGCCGAACACGAAGGTCACGCCGACCGCCAAAGCGAGGGTGAATATCAGCACCCTCCCATCGGCAGGCAGCGCAAGGCGAGCGGGGTTTTCCGGAGGATTGATCATCGCGACCACGAGCGGCGCCGCCCGCCATGCGAACAATCCTCCGATCGCGGCGGCGAGGAACGCGAGCCACGCGCTTTCAACCAGGACCATCTGGACCAGACGCCATCGCCCCGCACCGATCGAAACTCTGAGCGCCATTTCGCGCGCCCGCGCCGTGGCCTGGGCCATCAACAGGTTAGCCACGTTCGCACAAGCCATCAGAAGTACCAGTGCCACCAGCACGCCAAGAACGATCAGCGCTTGCCGGTAATTGCTCTGCATCCCGGAAACACCGGAGGCCGCCGGCTCCAATAGCAGCGTCTGATTCAGGAATCGATCGATGAACAGCTTGGTTTGTCCGCTCCATCCTTTCGCGCGCTCCTCTTGAAACGACATGAAGATCGCGTGTAGTTTCAGGCGGAGCGGTTCGACGGCAACTCCCGGGTTCAATACCGCCAGCGGCCGGAACCAGCTCGCGTCGGAACGGTTGACATAGGGGTTCATCATCGTGGGAACAAAAATGTCGGTAAATGTCCCGGGCTCGGTTCCGGTGAAGGGCTCCGCGGCCACGCCGACGATTTCATAAAGATCGTTGCCGATCCGGAGGCTCCTCCCGATGGCTTTCGGGTCCTTTCCGAAGCGGCGCGACCAGTAATCGTAGGACAGGACTGCGACGGGACGCGCGCCCGGCGTGACATCGTCGCTTTCGGTGAACAGCCGCCCGGCCGCGGGCTGAATCCCGAACGAAGAAAACGTCCAGCCCGAAACGTATTGCCGGTGGGCTCTCTCCATTTCCTGGTCGGAACCGTAGGTCAGGTCGACGCGGTCGCCGTAGGAGGCGGCAATCAGCTCGGCCTGATCTTTCACGCCGGCGCGCAGCCGCCGGAACAGGGGATACTCGCAGCTTTCGCTGATCCTGAAATCCCCCGCGGGACCGACTCCCCGCCTGGCGAGTACATACAGCCGTTCTGGATTAGCAACCGGCAAGGGACGAAGCAGCAGCGCGTCGATCAGCCGGAATGCGGAGGTGCAAGCTCCGATCGCCAAGGCCAGAGAAAGGACTGCCGCGGCCGAAGTCGCCTTCTTCTTCATGAGCTGCCGCCAGCCGAACACAGCGTCGGCGCGGAGCGAATCGAGCCACGCCACCAGGCTTACGTCGCGGCTCTCTTCCCGAAGCCGCAGCGTGGAACCGAACAACCTGCGGGCTTCGACGGGATCGCGGCCTTGTTCGATAGCTTCGTCAAGATGCGAGCGGAGTTCTTCGTCGATCTGCCTGCTCAGACGATCCGGGCGAACCACGTTCGCAATGCGGGTCCACAACGACATATCAAGCCATCCTTAGTACACGATTTACCGCCGAAATCACAGCCTGCCAGCGCGACTCCTCGGCGGCAAGCTGCTGTTTCCCGGCTGGCGTCAATTCATACACGCGGGCCCGCCGTCCGGTTTCTTTCGTGATCCATTTCGCGCGAATCCAGGCGGCTTCCTCCATCCGGTGGAGGGCCGGATAGAGCGAGCCCTCCTCGGCGCGCAGAACGTCGCCGGACATGTCCTGAATCGCAGTCATGATGGCGTAGCCGTGCAGGCGCGGGCGGCGTGACAGAATCTTGAGGACCAGCAGATCGAGCGAGCCTTGGAGAGAGTCAGATTTAGCCATACTAAGACTTCCTAGTATACAGAACGTCTGAGTATCGTCAAGGTTAGTTGAAATCTTGCGTTAGCCTGGATTCGTGAGCCCCGAGCCGCCTCGTCCGGCGCCCCCGCGCAATCTTACGATCTTCCTCAGTCTGGTTATCGGTGTGATGGCCGGATTGGTGGTGGTCGCATTCATCCTGCTCACTGGGCGCCTGGCCGCCCGCATGTATCCAGCCGGTGGCGCGGCCTGGCGGCGCGTTCTCATCCCTACTGCGGGAGCCCTTGCCACGGGATTCCTCCTTGCGCGCTACTTCCCCAACGCGCGTGGCAGCGGAATCCCGCAGACCAAGTTTGCCGTCTTCATCAACAACGGCTACATCTCTCTCAAGACCGTCATCGGCAAGTTTCTGTGCTGCTCGGGTTCGTTGGCCAGCGGCATCGCGCTCGGCCGCGAGGGACCGGCGGTACATATCGGCGCCGGGATCGCATCGGTTCTCGGACGGCGCTTCGGGCTCGCCGCCGAAGACGTGAAATCGCTGGTGCCTGTGGGATGTTCGGCGGCGCTTGCAGCCGCATTCAACACGCCCATCGCCGCGGTACTTTTTTCCCTTGAAGAAATTCTGGGCGACCTGCACGCTCCCGTACTCGGCTCCGTTGTCATCGCCTCCGCCACTTCCTGGATGGTCCTGCACCTGGTTTTGGGCGATCAGCCGCTATTTCACGTTCCGCCGTACCAGTTGGTGAACCCGCTCGAGTTCGGTTTCTACGCGATCCTCGGCCTGATCGGCGGCCTGGCTTCCGTAGCGTTCGTGAAACTGCTGCTTGCCATTCGCATCTGGTTCAAAAAGCTTCCGAAATCGACCGAGTGGATTCAGCCCGCGGCCGGCGGACTCCTGGTCGGTCTGATGGGCTGGTTCGTGCCCGAAGTGCTCGGCGTCGGATACGATTTTGTCGACATCGTCCTGGGCGGCGATTTCCCGCTGAAAATCGTCGTAGTGCTCGCCGTGCTAAAACTGATCGCGACGCCGGCCTGTTACGGATCGGGCAACGCCGGCGGCATTTTCGGGCCGAGTCTATTCATCGGCGCGATGATCGGCGGCAGCGTCGGCAGCGTCGCGCATTCGCTGTTCCCGCACATCACCGCGAATCCTGGAGCTTATGCGCTGATCGGCATGGGCGCTGCGTTTGCCGGAATCGTGCGCACGCCGCTCACCTCCGTCATCATGATTTTCGAGATGACGCGCGACTACTCGATCATCGTTCCGCTCATGATCGCGAATCTCATCAGCTTTTTCGTTTCGCAGAAGCTCCAGCGCGAGCCGATCTATGAAGCTCTGGCCCTTCAGGAAGGAATTTTCCTGCCTACCGGCGAGTCGCGCCGGGAACTCGACGGAATTCGCGTCGCGCAGGTCATGAAAACGGGGCCTGCGCCACTCGCGGCCGACCTCACCCTGCCTGCGGCCCACAAGATTTTGGCCGAGATGGGACGCAACGCGTGGCCCGTCGGCGATCAGGATCGGCTGTATGGAGTAGTAACGATGCGCGACCTGGAAGAGCGCCCATCGGCGCATTCATTGCGGCAGCTGGTCGCGCCGGATTCGGCATTTCCCTACGTGCATCCCGACCATCCGCTCGCCGTCGCATTGGAGCGAATGGGTGCTGCCGCTGTCGACGCACTGCCGGTGGTCAGCCGTGCTAATATCCGCGAATCGCGCGGGATCATAACCCTGGCCGATGTCCTCGCGGCTTATGGAGTGGAGCGCGATGGAGCTGACTAGCCGGCCTCGCAGCATCAAATTCGGCCTGATCGCCTTCATCATCGCCGTGATCGGGGCGCTGTGGGCAATCGATCTGCTGTTGGCCCGCGTCGACCGCGAAGAAAGCCGCGTCCAGGCCCGCCAATATTACGATACGGGCAAGCGCCTTCTGGAAGCCAATCACGCGCTTGCGGCCGTGGATCAGCTCCGAAAGGCCCACGCCATGGATCGCAGCGACACCCGCTACGCCTTGCAGTTGGCCTCCGCGCTGATCCAGGCGGGCAAGCCTGACGAAGCGCAAACGATCCTGGCGGACATCTTGGAACGTACGCCGAACGACGGCGAAGCCAACCTGCTCGAAGGCCGGCTTGCCGCCCGGCACGGCCGACTTGCCGACGCCGCGGCAAATTACCATCGCGCGATTTACGGCGCATGGGGCGAGAACGGAAATGCTCGAACGATTCAAGCCCGGCTGGAGCTAGCAAATCTTCTCGCCGCCAATGGATCCGAAAAGGAACTGCTTGCCGAACTTCTTCCCCTAGAAACCGAGACGCAACACGACCTTGCGGCTCGAAAGCAGGTGGCGCGCCTGTTCCTGGCCGCCGGCTCGCCCAGCCGGGCTGAAGGCGGCTATCGCGCATTGATCCGCGATGACCCTAAAGACAAGTCAAACTACGAGGGCCTGGGCCAAGCCGACCTGGATTTGGGAAGGTATGGCGCCGCGGCGACCGCCTTTCGGAGCGCCGGAGCCACGGCCCAGGCGGATCTTGCCGACGAGATGGCCGGACTCGACCCCACACTCCGGCTCCTCAGCTCTGCCGAGAAGTTCCGCCGCAGCGTGCGGATTCTGCAGCTCGCGCGCGACGCTCTTGCCCGTTGTCAGGAGGACACGCAGTCGCAGGGCTTGCTCGATGACGCCGACAAGGAACTCAAGGCGAAGGTGCGCCGAAACATCACCAACGAACTCGCCGAGGAGCGCCTCTTGCTCGCCGAACAGCTCTGGCAGCAGCGCAAGTCGAACTGTGCAGCGTCAGGCTCGACAGATGAAGCGCTGGCGAGATTGATGCAGAAGCTGCGAGCTAGCTAATCCCACCGAAGCGCACGCATCGGATCGACCGTAGTAGCGCGCCGAGCCGGCACATAACCGGCGGTCAGTGCAACGGCCGAAATTCCGAGCGTCGCCAAACCCATCGACAACGGGTCGAAAGGAGCAATCCCATAAAGCTGTGCCTTCACCAATCCCGTCAACCCCCAAGCGAGCGGAAGAGCGACTCCGACACCGATCGCAATCAGGATCAGCACTTCCTTCATGATCATCCAGATCACGTCGCCGCCAGCCGCGCCCAAGGCCATGCGAATGCCGATTTCCCGCGTGCGGCGCGCCACCGTGTACGCCATCACTCCATACAGCCCGATTGCCGCGAGCATCGTCGCCAGCAGGCCGAACGCGCTCGACAGGCTGGCGACCAGACGTTCCGTGACCAGGGAATTTTCCATCTGTCTTTCCAGAGTTTTCATCTGGTACATCGGAACGTTCGAGTCGATGCTGCTCACCACGCCGCGCATAGCGGAGAACATTTGTTCAGGGTCGCGCGTGGTGCGGATGTAGGCTCGCATGGTGTTGGTGTAATTCCTTTGCAGGTACGGCGTGAAGACTTCTATCGGCATTTCGTCGCGCATGCTTTCGTATTTGGTATCGCGAGCGACGCCGATGATTTCGATATCGAGCTTGGTTCCCGGATCGCCGCCGAATCCCATGCGCCGCCCGAGTGCATGCCCTCCGAAATACTGCTTCGCGAATTTTTCGTTGACGATGGCCACCTTGGGCGCGCCGGCCGCATCGGTGATCCGGAAATCGCGCCCGGCCAGAAGCGGCACGTCCATGGTCTTGAAATAGTCTGGCGAAACGAAATTCACGTGGGGATCGATCCATTCACCCGGCTTGGGCGTGAAATTCTCTAGGCTGACCCAGTTATCCCACTCGTTGTTTTCGA
The DNA here is from genome assembly GCA_963842485.1 of Terriglobia bacterium. Taxonomy (GTDB): domain Bacteria; phylum Acidobacteriota; class Terriglobia; order Bryobacterales; family Bryobacteraceae; genus Palsa-187. The sequence continues at coordinate 10,496 of CAWJHI010000130.1, forward strand.
GCACGCCGACCACGGCGAGGCTTGAGGATTCCACTCCCGGCACGGAATCGAGTTTCTCCTTCAACTGCCGGTAAAATTGCAGCGTGCGCTCTTTCGGATATCCGTTGGAGCTGGCGTCGACTGAGAACGTCAGCAGATTCTTGGTTTTGAAACCGGGATCGAGATCTTTCAAGTTCTGAAGGCTGCGGATGAAGAGTCCCGCGCCAATCAGCAGCAGCAGCGACAGGCTGACTTGCGCCGCCACCAGCGCTTTCCGCAGCCCGACCGAGGCGCCGCCGGTGATCGAACCGACTTCGTCCTTCAACGTCGGAGCCAGATTGGGACGCGTGGATTGAAGCGCGGGAACCAGTCCGAAGATCACACCGGTCACCAGCGAAATTCCCAGGTTGAAGGCGAGAACGCGCCAATCCGGAGCAGTCGAAATCGCGAACTGGCTGGTTCGCGCCGGCAGGAAACTGACAAGAGTTCGATCGATCCAGACCGCGAGCGCGAGTCCGGCCAAACCTCCGGCCAATGCCAGCAACAGGCTTTCCATCAACAGCTGCGAGATGATCCTGTTTCTTCCGGCGCCCAAGGCCAGTCGCACGGCGATCTCTTTTTGCCGCGCCGTCGCGCGCGCGATCAGCAGGTTGGCGACATTGGCGCAGGCGATCAGCAATACCAGCGCGACAATCGACATCAGTACCAGAAGCGGATTCGAGAATTGCCGTCGCGCTTCCGATTGCCCTTTCGCCGCGGACAGAAGATCAAGCCACATCCTGAGGAATTTCTCCTTGGTGATCGGCGCTGCGTGCGAAAATTCTTTTTGCTGAACTTCCCACTCGATCGTTTGATGAAACAACGGCTGAAGACCGGCCCTGGCCTGCGCGATCGTCTCATCGGGTCTCATTCGGCCGAAAACGCTCACCCAGCGGAACCGGCGATTTTCTAAATTGTCGCCGCCCAGGTCGATCTGTTCTTCCATCAGCATCGGCACGCGGATTTGCGGCGAGCTGGCGGGATCGGTACCGTCGAAGCCGGCCTGGCTGACTCCGATCACGGTCATCGGATAGCCGTTCACGGAAAGCTTCTTTCCGATGACGCCCGGATCTCCCGCGAAGCGCGTGATCCAGTACCGGTAGCTCAGGACCACCAGGGGATGGCCGCCCTTGATCTTGTCGTCATCCGCGGTGAAAACGCGCCCGAGCGCTGCGCTTACTCCGAGCATCGGGAAGTATGTTCCCGTGACCAGTTGACCGGCGATGCGCTCAGTCCTGCCATCGAAACTGAGGTTCATGGACGTGTCCCAAGCTCCGCACATGGCGTCGAAGACCTGATTCTTGTCGCGAAAGTCCACATACATCGGGTAGGAGATCTTGTACATGCCGTTATTGCCGCCATAATGATCTCCGCGTCCCCACAGCATCACCAGTTGCTCAGGATGTTTCACCGGCAGCAAGCGCAGCATGAGCTGATCGACCAGCGTAAAGATCGCCGTGTTGGCGCCGATCCCCAAAGCGAGCGAAAGCGTCGCCACGACGACAAAAACCGGGGACTTGCGAAATGTGCGTAGGGCGAAGCGAAGATCCGCGGTGAAGTTTCCCATGTCAGGCAATACTGTTTCGGCGGAACGAAGTTACCCATTTTGAAGCGCGTCTGATAAAATCCGCAACATGAACCGTCGCCTGCTGTTTTGTTTACTCTCTGTTCCACTGCTCGCGCAAAGCCAGAATCCGGCTTCCAAAAAGCCCGGTCTTCCCCTGAAAACCGAACGAAAGATAGAATTCACCACCGACGAGGCGACTTGGTTGTCCCTCACCCTGACACCGGACGGCCAGACCATCATCTTCGAATTACTGGGTGACCTCTATTCGCTTCCGATCACCGGCGGCGAGGCCAAGCCGGTCACTACCGGACTAGCCTTTGATTCGCAACCGTCGGTTTCGCCCGACGGCAAGCGAATCGCATTCGTCAGCGATCGCGATGGGTCGGAGAATCTTTGGATTTGCAATCTTGACGGCAGCGACGCGAAGCAGCTCAGCAAGGATGCTCAGGGCGATTTCGAATCACCGTCCTGGACTCCTGATGGCGACTACGTGCTGGTCTCGCGCAAGCCCAACAACGGGAATCATGAGATCTGGATGTACAACATACAGGGTGGTTCCGGCGTGCAGGTGACCAAGTCGTCGCCCACCGCGACCACTCCTCCGCAACAGCGCTTTCGAGCGTTGGGCGTCGTTGCATCCTTCGATGGAAAATATTTCTACTTTGCCCGCCGCACTGGGAATTTCAGCTACAACACGACGTTTCCGCTCTGGCAAATCGTGCGGAGGGATCGAATCACCGGCGATGAAGATGTGATCACCAGCGCGCCGGGGTCCGCGTTTCGTCCCGTGATCTCGCCGGATGGATCGAAGCTGGTGTTCGGAACGCGGCAGGACACTGAGACCGGGCTGCGCGTCCGCGATCTTGCGAGCGGGGAAGAGAAATGGCTCAAATATCCGGTTCAGCGCGACGACCAGGAATCGGCGGCGACGCGCGACGTGCTCCCGGGGTTCGCATTCACGCCGGATTCGAAAGACATCGTCGTCTCGTACGGCGGGAAGATTCATCGCGTTCAGATTTCAACCGGCGAAGCGTCCGACATTCCGTTCACAGCCAAAGTTTCGCAGGATCTCGGTCCCGAATTGAAATTCGCCTCTCGCGTGGAGGAAGGACCCGTCAAGGCGCGCCTGATCCAGACGCCGAGCGAATCGCCCGACGGCAAGCGCATCATTTTTTCGTCGCTCACGCATCTCTATAAGATGGACACGAGCGGCGGAAAAGCAACGCGGATCACATCTTCGAACGCACGCGAGTTTCAGCCCGCGTGGTCCCCGGATGGGCAATGGATCGCCTACGCGACCTGGGACGATAATGGCGGCGATTTGTGGAAGCTTCGCGCCGATGGGTCGGGTTCACCGATAAAACTGACGCGCGTTCCGGCGTTTTATCGCGACCCGGTTTGGTCGCCCGACTCCATGCGCATCGTTGCGCTGCGACAAGCCAGGCAGGCTCGATTAACGGGTACCAACGGTTTCGCACAATCCGGCATTGGTATGGATGTCGTCTGGGTTCCAGCCGAAGGCGGAGACGCAACTCTGATCGTTCCCGCGCGTGGCACCGGTCGCCCGCATTTCACGCATGACACGGATCGAATTTACGTGTACTCGAACCAGGGCTTGCAGTCGTTCCGGTGGGACGGCACGGACCGCCGGACGATTATCAAGGTTGAAGGCAAGAGCCGCACTCCTCAGCCGACGCCGGCGTCGGACGTGCGGATTTCGCCGGACGGAAAACACGCGCTCGCGAAACTCAACGAACAGCTTTTCCTGATCGCCATGCCCGCCGCCGGAGGCGAGACACCGAGCATCAACCTGAACACGCCTTCGGTTCCGGTGAAAAAGCTCACCGACCTGGGCGCCGACGATTTCCAATGGGCCGACGATGGCAAGACCATGACTTGGGCGCTCGGCTCCAGCTTTTTCCGTCAGGCGCTTTCGACCGTCACCTACGATACGCCACGCGCGGAAAATGCCGATGGAGAAAAGAAGGACGAAGAAGCCAAGCCCGCGTCGAAGAAATCTCTCGCGGAGGAAATCGAAGTGGGAATCGAACAGCCTCGCCGCAAGCCAACCGGAACCGTAGTGCTGCGTGGAGCCAAGATCATCACCATGAAAGGCGAGGAGGTGATCCCGGACGGCGATATCGTGATCACCGATAACCGGATTGCCGCGGTGGGCAAGCGCGGATCTGTGACCGTTCCCGCCGGCGCGCGGATCATGGACGTCAAGGGCACGACGATCATGCCCGGGATCGTCGACGTGCACGCGCACTGGATCGAAATCGCTCGCGGGGAACTCGATCCGCAAAGCTGGGTGTTCATGGCGAACCTCGCCTACGGCGTCACCAGCGGCCGCGATCCGCAAACGTCGACGAATGACGTATTCGCTTATGAAGACCTGATCGACATGGGCGAGATGCTCGGGCCGCGCGCCTTCAACACCGGTCCCGGAATTTTCTCGTCCACCGATTTTCAGAGCCTCGACGAAGCCCGCAATACGGTAGAGCGCTACAAGAAGTACTATCGAACGAACACCGTCAAGTCCTACATGGTCGGTAATCGCAAGCAGCGCGAATGGATGGTAATGGCCTGCAAGGAGAACGGCATCATGCCGACCACCGAAGGCGGGCTCGATCTGAAGCTCGACTTGACGCACGCGATTGACGGATTTTCCGGCAATGAGCACGCTCTGCCGATCGTGCCTCTTTATAAAGATGTGGTGGAAATTTTCGCGCGGTCGGGAATTTCGTACACGCCCACGCTCATCGTTGCCTATGGCGGCCCGTGGGCAGAAAACTATTTCTACGAGACGACCACCGTTCACGACGACGCGAAGCTTCGCCGCTTCATCCCGCATGACATTCTGGACGAGCGCGCCAAGCGCCGTCCGTGGTTCTCTGAGGAGGAGCAGGTTTTTCCCAAGCTCGCCGCGCAGGCCGCGAAAATCGTGCATGCCGGAGGACGCGTCTGTATCGGAGGCCATGGGCAACTCCAGGGCATCGGGACCCATTGGGAAATGTGGGCGCTCCAGACCGGCGGGATGACCAACCACGAAGTGCTGCGCTCGGCGACGTTGTATGGAGCGCAAGCGATCGGTTACGACCAGGACCTGGGTTCTATCGAGCCGGGCAAGCTGGCCGACCTGCTGGTGTTGAACCAGGACCCGCTCGAAAATATCCGCAACACCAGCGCCATCCGCTTCGTCATGAAGGGCGGCGACATGTGGGAGGCGGAAACGTTAAATCAGGTCTGGCCCGTGGCAAAAAAGCTTACGGAGCCGTGGTGGTGGAAGGACCAGCCGGTGAAGTAATCGTTACTCCGCGCGCAGGGCGTCCACCGGATCCACTCGGCCTGCGCGCCAGGCAGGTACGATACACGCCGCCAGAGCCGACGCGAAAAGGATCGTTGCCACCGCGCTCAGCGTCAACGGATCGATCCCGCTGACGCCGAACAGCATCGACTTCATCGCTCGCGCGATGGCGATCGACCCGGCGGCGCCGATCGCGAGTCCAAACAGCGACGGCATCAGTCCCCGCTTCAATACCATTCCGAAAACATCCGTCCTGCGCGCCCCCAGCGCCATACGCACCCCGATTTCCTGTCTGGCCCGCGCCACCATGTAGCTGGTGACGCCATAAATTCCGACGGCCGCCAGCAGCAGGGCAATTGACGCGAATACCTCGAGTAACGCGGTTGAAAACCGTTGCCGCGCATACGACCCCTCCAGCGCCTGGTCCAGCGTCCGGAACGTCGAACACCGGAACAGTCGCGTCCATCGCGCGGATTTCCCGCTCAACCGCAGGCCCCAGCCGCAGCGGATTGGTCCCGGCACGAACCAGAATGCTCATGTAATCTTCAGCGTCCTGCGTCAGAGGAAGGTAAGTCTCCATGCGCGTTGGCGCGTCCAGAGAATCCTGCTTCGCGTCTGCCACCACGCCGATCACTTCGCACCATTCCATCTTCATTTCCGGAAATCCCTGCTTCAGGCGTTGCCCGATCGGATCGCGGGCGCCCCAAATCTGGTGCGCCAGCGTTTCGTTCACGATCACCACCCACGGCTTCTGTTTGCCATCCGACTCCGTAAACGGACGTCTACGCACCACTCGGATGCCCATCGTTTCGAAGTAGCGCGACGCCACTGCGGTGAATTGGCTGGTGGGCAAATGGGCGCGATCGGCCGGCGGCGCGTTGCTCGCCAGAAACACCGAGTTCCATTGCGATTCCTCGAACGGCGGATTCAACGTCGCCGAAGCGGATTGAACGCCCGGGATCGCACGGACCCGGTCCAGCGCACGCTCCCAAAACATCTTCACCTCTGCGTCGGAGTAGCGCGGATTCACCGTCACCGCCATAACCCCGTGCGGATCGAACCCCGGATCGACGCGCGTAATCCTGTCGATGGTCCGCAGCATCAGTCCCGCTCCGGCCAGCAGCACCATTGCCAGGGCGACTTCGGCGACCAGCAGCGCGCTGCGCATGCGATCGCGCCCGTGCAATTTCGTCACAGTGCGCCCGCCGGACCGCATGGCGTCCATTACGTCGGTTCGAGCGGCACCGATCGCCGGCGCCAGCCCGAACAGAATCGCGGAAATCACGGTCAGCCCGATAGTAAACCCGAGCACCGCCGGATTCAAACGTGTCTCCGCCAATCGCGCGATGTTGCCCGGCCCGTACCGGATCACGACGCCGACCACCCAAAACGCAGCCAGGGTCCCCAGCGTTGCGCCGGCTGCCGAAAGCACCAGGCTTTCCGCCAGAAACTGCCGAACGATTGCCAAGCGACCCGCTCCCAGAGCCGCGCGCACTGCAACTTCCCGCCGTCTCGCGCTCGACCGGGCCAGCATCAGGTTCGCCACGTTCGCGCACGCGATCAGCAGCACAAGACCCACTGCTGCGAACAGCATCCACAGTCCCGGCCGGACCTTGCTCACCATTGAATCGAGAAACAGCGCAGCGACCCCGCGAATGCCGCTGTCCACCAGCGGATCTTGTCTTTCCAGGTTTTCGGAAATGTCGCGCAGATCGGCTTCCGCTTGCTCCTGGCTGATTCCGGACTTCCGCAGACCAATCGCGAATAGGCCGGTGTGATTGCCGCGGTCGAGCATCCCATCGCCTTCACGCGCAAACAAGGTCAGCGGGATGAACACCTCGGCCGTCTGGAACGGCTCGGGCAGCGCCGGCATCACGCCCGCGATCTTGTATTTCCATCCGTTGAGCGCAATGTCTTGGCCCAGCACATTCGCTCGCCGCCTGAACTTGCGGGTCCACAAGCCCGACGAAATCAGAATCGCGGGCTCGGCGTCCACGCGATCATCCTCCGCTGTAAAAATCCGCCCCAGCACCGGACGCGTGCCGAGCAGCACGAAGAACTCCCAATTCACTTCCGCGACTTTTACTCGAACCGCAGCCTCCAGGCCGGTTGAATTCATGCCGCGATTCCGGTAACCTGCGATCGTCGAAAAGCTGCGATTCCGGGTGCGCATGGCGAGAAAGTTGGGATAAGACAGCGAGATATGCCTGCCGCCGGAATCCTGCTCATTGATCTGCACCAGCCGGTCCGCATGCGGAAATGGAAGCGGCCGCAACAACACTGCGTCAATTACGCTGAAAATCGCCGTGTTGACCCCGGAGCCAAGCGCGAGTGCCAGCACCCGCCACAATGGTGAATCCCGGAGTCTTCGCGAGCGTTCGAATCGCGTATCGAAAGTCTTTCAGCATGCGGAAAGAGGAAGCATTTCGCTTGCCACGCAAATGCATCGATATTCAACTACTTACGTCTATGCACCTGTCCGTATATGGGATCGTCCCCGCGGAATCGGGCCCTACTCCTGCCGTAGAGCGACCACCGGACCCACCGAAACCGCGCGCCGCACAGGCACCACGCTGGCCAAGACGGCAATCGCTGCCACAATCGCCGCCGCCGCCGAATAGACCGCGGCATCCGACGAGTTGACGCCGAACAGCAGGCTCGATGCGAACCTCGCCAGCGCCAACGCGGCCAATACGCCCGCACCGATCCCCGCCAGCGCGAGCCGCGCGGTTTCCGCGCCGATCATGCCGATCACGTCCACGGCACGAGCCCCTACGGCCATCCGGATTCCGATCTCGCGCGCTCTCTGCGCCACGCTGTAAGCGAAGACACTATAGATTCCGACGGCCGCGAGAAGGATCGCCAACGTGGAAAACGCCAGCAGCACAACCATGGTGGTCTTGCGCTCTGCCACGCTCCGTGCCACGACCTCCTCCATCGTCCGGACCGCGTAGACGGGCATCTCCGGGTCGGCCTTCTGAATCGCGCGCTCCAGCGTTCGCCCCAACGCCTTCGGATCTGCGAGGGAGGTGTGCACCGCCAGCGAGCCGAACGGCCAGGACCCCTGCGAATAGGGCCAATAAATCTGAATCCGCGATGCCGCGCTCAAGTCGCGAATCCGCACGTGCCGGACCACGCCCACGACTTCAAACCACGGACGTGCGGAAGTCCAGTGTCCGTTCTTGATCCGCTTTCCGATCGGGTTTTCGCCGGGCCAGAACTGCTCTCCACGTGATAATAGTCAGGGTGCTCGCGCAGAAGCTCGTCGGCGATTCGGTCGAGGTCGGTTTGCATCGCCGTCATCGAAGCATTCCTGTGCAGGCGCGCGATCACGTTCAAGTAATGCGACCCGCGCTGGTTCTCGCTGAGCTGATCGGGCGTGAAAGCAACCGGCCGCCACAGGTCGGCATGGTTAAACAGCTCGAATCCCGCCGGCATGATGCCGATAACCGTGTAATTCTCTCCGTCCAGCCGCAGCCTCCCGCCGACGATCCCCGGGTCCGATGCAAAACGGCGCCTCCATAGTTCGAAACTCATGACCACGACATGGGCAGTCCCGGGACGATCTTCGTCCGTGATGAACGCGCGCCCCATCACTGGCTGCACGCCGAGCACGTGGAAGAAGCTTGCCGTAACGAAGGCAGCCTCGATCCGTTCCGGCTCGCCGTCGCCCGTCAAATTCAAGCTGCCGGAATCATGGGCCGCGACATCTTCGAAAACACGGTTGCGCGTCCGCAAATCGATATACTCGGGTGGCGAGACTCCATTCTGATCGCGCACCAGGCCGATGCCGGTGAGCCGTCCCCAGACGTACACCAGCCGATCCGGTTGGCGGAACGGCAGCGGCCTCAGCAACACCCGGTCGACGACGCCAAAGATCGCCGACGTGGCCCCGATTCCCAGCGCCAGCGTCAAGATGGCGAGGCTCGCGAACCCGGGATTACGGAGCAGCGTCCGGAATCCGTGTCTCAAATCGGCCCAAGTTGCGCGCATTTACCAGTTAATACGCGCGAAGTCCTGCATGGTTACTCACTGGACGTTCGATGGAATGACGCGCACGCGCCCATCCGCTGTCCGATCTACGAAATAGCGCGCGACCTGACCACCGTGGATAACCGCCACGCCACCAGTCGTGGCCACCAGCAGATCGCTTCCAACTCGAAGGAACTGCTCGCCGAAATCCGGCATCCCGAACCGATGAACCGTTTCCGTCCGCAGGTCGAATTGGAGCACACCACCGCTTGGTCCTCCATATTCGCCGCGACGAACCAGCGCCGTCCAGACCGTGCCCGGCTCGACCAATATTGCGGAAACAGACCAGTCGGCGACCTCCGCCGGAGCGAACAAACGATACTTCCGGCCGGCTGGATCGAAATAGCCGAAACCGCCCACCCCGCTGGTGCCCTCTCCGTCATAAAAAGTCTTTCCGAACCACAACTTGCCGCCTTCGATCTGGTACGGCCCGATTCGTTCATCGAACTCGGTATTTGCGCGCACGTAATTGTTTGTCACCCTCTCCGGGCGGGCCGCGGCAAAAGCATCATAGCTTGATTGCGGCAACTCATAGTGGACTGTTTTGCCGCCTCGCTGTCCCGTGATCGCCAGGCGCGGTCCGAATGAATTCCCCTCTTCGCGATCCAGCGAAAACGTGCCGAAACGCACTGGATGAAACTCCTCGGGCTCGAGGTACAGGATACGTTTTCGCTCTTCGCCGACAGTTCCTACCGACGCATGAAGCCGTGCGAGCCAGGGTCGCGCTTGGACGTCATCCAACACCTGGAATAGCTGGCTGCTGTCCAGCCGGAACGCGATCGCGATCAGCCGTTGCGAATCGCTTCCCACGAAAACCGCGCCTCCCGAGTCCACAAAGCCCCGATACATACGGAACGGCGCATACGCGAAATGGCTAACGAGTTTTTTCTCCGCTACGTTATACACGAACTTGTGATTCATGGGGGTAGACTGCACGTCGTCCCCAGTGCACGCGATCACGATGTCGGTGCTGGCAATCCGCTCAACCCTGACGACGCAACTTCCCGACCCGGCCTCGACGGTGAGCGAATACACGCGACCCGGCTGGTTCTTGTCTTGTAGGAACAGCCCCAGCTTTTGTCTATCGGTCCACGGAACCAGTCGATCCGCCTCCAGGGGCCAATTCTTCGGGCTTCCCATCGCGATCGCCACATCAAGGTTCTCTGTCACGGCCGCGCATGCCAGGACCCTGACGTGAACCATCCCAGCGTCCGCTTGTCTCAGCGCAGCTACCACCGCCAGGTCAGGCTGTGATTCTGCAGCAAACACCAAGCCGCTGAGCGCAAATAGAACTCGCCCCATACGACCCCAGTGTATGTCTTAAATCCATTTCCTCCGCAGCAGCCAGCCCTTGGTAATCTGCGTAAGGACCATGTACGCCAGCAGGGTCAGCATCAGGATCGGCCAGTACATCGATGGCAGTTGCGTGAAGCCCAGCGACGATGCCACCGGCGAATACGGGAGCCACATCCCGAACGCCATGACGCATAGCGTCGTCAGCGTTAGCGGCCGGCTCGCTCGGCTCTGAATAAAGTGGGATCTTGTTGGTGCGAATGACGTGGATGATCAGCGTCTGCGTCATCAGCGACTCGACGAACCAGCCGGTTTGAAACACCGGCGCTCGGGAAGGATCCCAGCAATGAAAAACCCACAGCATCACAAAAAAAGTCGTGTAGTCGAAGATCGAGCTGATGGGGCCGATGAACAGGATAAACCGCGTGATCTCCCCGATGTTCCAGGGCCGTGGCTGGGCCATCTGCTCGTCGTCCACCGCATCGGTCGGAATCGGCACCTGCGAAAAGTCATACAGCAGATTGTTGGTCAGCACCTGGATGGGCGCCATCGGCAGGAAGGGAAGGAAGGCGCTCGCCCCCAGAACGCTGAACATATTTCCGAAGTTGGAGCTCGCACCCATGCGGATGTATTTGAGGATGTTCGCGAATACCTTGCGGCCCTCGGTCACGCCCCCTTCGAGCACCATGAGGTCCTTCTCGAGTAGGATCAGAGTCCGCGGATTCCTTGGCGATGTCCGTGGCCGTGTCCACTGAAATGCCGACGTCGGCGGCCCGCAACGCTGGCGCGTCGTTGATCCCGTCGCCCATGAACCCGACCACGTGCCCCTTGCCCCGCAGCGCACGGATGACCCGCTCCTTGTGAGCCGGCGAGAGGCGAGCGAAAAGCGTCGCCTTCTCCGCGGCGTCCGCCAATTCGGACGTCCGACATTTTCTCGACGTCTCCGCCCAGCAGCATCGGGTCGGGCAGCAGGCCCACGTCTTTGCATACCTTGCGGCTGATCAGTTGATTGTCTCCGGTCAGGATCTTCACCGCCACGCCATGCTGACGAAGGGCCTCCAGCGCGCGCGCCGCCGTTTCCTTGGGCGGGTCAAGGAACGCAACATACCCTTTCAGCACGAGTCCACGCTCGTCCTCTTTCGAACAGATTTGCTTCCCCGGAAGTTCCTTGGTCGCCACCGCCAGCACGCGGAAGCCGTCGTTGCTAAGGCTCTCGTACTGTGCTTTCAGCCCGACCATCAGCTGCGGATCCATCGCCGACAATTTCCCGTCCAACTCAAACTGCGAGCATTGGACGAAAATCTCCTCCGGAGCTCCCTTGGTGAGCAGGATCGCCCGGCCTTCCGGGTTTTCCACCAGCACGGACATCATGCGCCGCGTGAAGTCGAAGGGGATCTCATCCAGCTTCTTGTATTTCTCAATAGTCGCCTTCGCATGGAAGTCGGTGACTATCCAGAATCGCGCGGTCGAGCAGGTTCTTGAGGCCCGTCTGGAAGTAGCTGATCAGGTAGCCGTCCAAGAGTACTTCCTCGGATTCCTTCCCAGCGACGTTGCAATGCCGCATCAGGACGACGCGATCCTCGGTCAGCGTGCCGGTCTTGTCGGTGCACAACATGTCCATGGCCGCCGAAATTCTGAATGGAGTTGAGCCGCTTCACGATCACTTTCCTGCGGCTCATCGCCAGCGCGCCTTTGGCAAGGCAAACGGATACGATCATCGGCAGCATCTCCGGCGTGAGCCCGACGGCGACGGCCATTGCAAAGAAAAAAGCGCCTTTCCAATCGTGTTTCGTGAATCCGTTGATCAGGAAAACCAGAGGCACCATCACGGACATAAGCTTGATCATCAGCCACGTAAAACGGTTAAGGCCCTGGTCGAAGCTGGTCTGCACCCGTTCCCCCGTGATCGAGCTGGCCATGCTGCCGAAATAGGTATGGACCCCGGTCGTCACTACGACGGCGGTCGCCGTGCCGCTCTGGACGCTGGTCCCCATGAAGCATATGTTCGTGAGCTCGGTAGGCGAGGTCACCGCCTTGGTCTCCGGGTCGTGAAATTTCTCGACCGGGAGGGACTCGCCCGTCAGGCTGCCTTGGCTCACGAAGAGGTCTTTAGAAGACAGCACGCGCACGTCGCCTGGAATCATATCGCCCGCCGAGAGCTGGATGATGTCCCCGGGCACCAGTTCGCGCAGCCGGATCTCCTGAGGCTTGCCGTCGCGGATGACCGTTGCAGTCACGTGGATCATCGCCTTCAGTTTTGCCGCCGCCGTGTCCGCCCGCGCCTCCTGCAAGAAGCGGAGCCCCACGCTGAGCAGCACCATCATGGCCATCACGATGCCGGCGCGCGCGTCGCCGGTAGCGAAGGAAATCGCTGAGAGGATCGCCAGCAGAATCACCAGCGGGTTGCGCATGATTTTCAAAAGGCGAATCGGCCAGCCCTGCGGCTTCTCCTGTGCGACCTCATTGGGACCCGCAGTGAGAGCCCGCGCTTCGGCCTCAGCCTGCGTCAGGCCGCCTGCGGCGGTTCGCAAGTCGCGGAGGAGTTCGTCACCTTCCTTCCGCGCGGCATCCAGCACTTCTGGCGAAACGTGAATAGTTTTGCCCTTCACGATCCTAGGAGTCGGCGTCTCGGCAGGCGGAAGCGGCGTCGTCATGGTCTTCTTCGATCCTCCGGGCCGGCCATAGGTTCTTCTTGTACTCTAGCGTTGTAGCCTGACATCACGGAGGACCTGCCAGAATGCCAGTACGCGCGAAGGAACAACATAAGACAGGACGCATCGGCTGGCTGCGTGCGGCGGTATTGGGCGCGAATGACGGCATTCTTTCCACTGCGAGCCTGCTGCTTGGCGTGGCATCTGCGCATGGGACTCATAGCAACGTGTTAATCGCAGGGGTCGCCGGCCTGGTCGCCGGAGCCATGTCGATGGCTGCCGGAGAGTATGTATCGGTCCACTCTCAGGCGGACACGGAACGGGCTGAACTCGATCTGGAGCGCCGGGAAATCGAATCGGATTATGTGGGGGAGCACAAGGAACTGGCCAACATCTACATCGCTCGCGGTCTTGATCCTGCGCTCGCGAAACAAGTCGCCGACCAATTGATGGCCCACGACGCCGTCGGCGCGCATGCCCGCGATGAGCTCGGCCTCACGGCGACGCTGAGCGCCCGTCCCCTTCAAGCCGCGCTCGCCTCGGCCGCCAGTTTCGCCGTTGGAGGAGCCATGCCCCTTCTGGTCACCGCCCTAACCCGGGGAGCGGGTCTGATTCCCTTGGTCTCCGGAACTTCCCTGGTGTTCCTCGCGATCCTCGGAGGATTGGCGGCACGCGCCGGCGGAGCAGGCATTGCGACGGGCGCCATCCGCGTCACGTTCTGGGGCGCCCTGGCCATGGCTCTGACCGCCGGCGTCGGTGCGCTGTTCGGAATCGTCGCGTGATCGGCTAACTTTTCCGCTCACCCGGCGTCCCCTCATAAGCATGAAGATACTTGGCCTCGAAGGTTTGTGGCAGGATTTTCGCTACGGCGGCCGCCTGCTTCGGATGAACCCAGGTTTCTTTGCCGTCGCCACCATGTCGCTGGCCCTGGGAATCGGCGCCAACACCGCGATCTTCGAATTACTCAACGCCGTGCGGCTCCGCATGCTGCCCTTATCGCATCCCGAGCAGCTTGCTGAACTCGAAATCGCCAAGAACGACCACTGCTGCTCGGGGAACTTTTCGGATCGAAGGCCCCATTTCACTTACGCGCAGTGGCAACAGATCCACGACCATCAGCAAGCCTTTTCCGGCATCTTTGCCTGGGGTGACTATCGGTTCAACCTGGTGGATGGCGGCGAGGATCGCTTCGCCGAAGGTCTGTGGGTCAGCGGACAGTACTTCTCGACGCTGGGGGTAAACCCGCTGTTGGGCCGCCTGATCAGCGACGCGGACGATCGTCCAGGCTGCGGCTCGCCGGGCGCGGTCATCAGCTACTCGTTTTGGCAGCGCGAATTCGGAGGCGATCCGGATGCACTCGGAAAGAAGTTGTCGCTCGAAGGACATCCGCTTCCGGTCATCGGAGTTACACCGCCCGAATTTTTTGGCGTCGAGGTTGGCCGCAATTTCGACGTTGCCGTTCCCGTGTGCGCGGAGCCGTGGATCATGGGCGAAGACAGCCACTTGGCGAAACGGCATCACTGGTGGCTGGCCGTGATGGGACGCCTGAAGCCCGGTTGGACGCTGCCGCGTGCCGCCGCGCAGGCCACGGCCATGTCCCCCGCGGTATTCGAGCCGACAGTTCCACCCAATTACCGGCCCGAGGACGCAAAGTATTATGCCCAATACAAGCTCACCGCGAAACCGGCGGGCTTGGGCGTGTCGGAGTTGCGCGAAGATTATCAGCAGCCCCTCCTGCTGCTCCTGGGAATCGCGGGACTGGTGCTGCTGATCGCGTGCGCCAACCTAGCCAATCTCACGCTCGCTCGCGCCAGCACGCGCGAACGCGAAATGGCGATTCGTCTTGCCGTCGGAGCCGGCCGTGGACGCTTGATCCGCCAGTTGCTTGCAGAAAGCCTCTTGCTGACCCTGATCGGCACTGCGTTCGGCGCAGGGCTCGCGCACTGGTTGAGCGGGGGACTCGTGTCCTTTTTGACAACCGGCAGGAATCCTCTGTTCCTCGAACTGGAACCGGACTGGAGAGTGCTCGCATTCACTGCCGCGGTCGCCGTGCTGACTTGCATCCTTTTCGGATTGACGCCCGCGCTTCGGGCGACGCGCACTCCTCCCAGTGCGGCCATGAAAGGCTCCAGCCGCGGCCTCACCGCGGACCGGGAGCGCTTCGGTCTGCGTCGAACCCTGGTGGTCAGCCAGGTTACGCTTTCTCTGGTGCTGTTGGTGGGCGCGCTCCTGTTTGTCGGAAGTTTGCGAAAGCTGATGATCCTTGACGCAGGCTTTCGACAGGATGGACTTCTGATCGCCGGAATCGATATCTCGCGATTGAACTATCCCGTCGCGCGGCGGGCCGTCTTCTATCGCGATCTTCTGGCGGCTGTCCGCGCGACGCCTGGAGTCGAGCGGGCGGCCACGGCCGGTATTGTTCAGCTCAGCGGATCGGGCTGGAATGATTTCATAGAGATTCTCGGCCAGAACAGTCACGACAACCTGATTCCGTGGTTCGATCACGTCAGCGCCGGATACTTCCAAACCATGGGCACGCCCCTGATCGCCGGCCGCGACTTCGACGATCGCGACACTCCTGCAGCTCCCGAAGTCGCCATAGTGAATCAGGAATTCTCAAACAAATTTCTGGCTGGCGCGAACCCCATCGCCAAACAAATCCGCGTTCTTGTGGGACCCCGTGAGCCCGAACACATTTATGCAAATCGTCGGCCTGGTGAAAAACACCAAGTATCAAAGCCTGCGCGAGAACTTCAAGCCGCTGGTGTATGTCGCCGTTACTCAGGAAAAGGAACCAGGAACGGGAAACAATCTTATCGTTCGATCGGCCTTTCCCCTCGGAACGCTGCTGCCGCGATTAAAGAACACGATCATTCACCACAACGCCGGCATCCTGATTCAATTTCAGTCCTTTAAAACTCAGGTGCAGGACTCGCTGCTGCGGGAACGGCTCATGGCGACTCTATCGGGCTTCTTCGGGCTTCTCGCCGGCGTTCTCGCCACGGTCGGTTTGTACGGCGTGATTTCGTACATGGTGGCGAAACGGCGAAACGAGATCGGGATTCGAATTGCCCTGGGCGCGAATCGCCGCAGCGTCCTTCGACTGATTCTCGGTGAAGCCAGCCTGCTGGTCGCAGCGGGGCTCGTCATCGGGACCGCGCTCGCCATCGCCGCCGCTCGTACCGCGACTTCACTCCTGTATGGATTCCAGCCGGGCGATCCGCTCATCATCGGAATCGCCGACACCCTGCTCGCCGTGGTTGCCCTGGTCGCCAGCTTGCTTCCAGCCCTGCGGGCGTCCCGTCTCGAACCCATGGCGGCATTGCGGGAAGAATGACGCACATCACCGCAGCACGTTGAACCCACCCGCCTGCGCAGCCACTGCATTCCCTTCGGTCACGGCTCTCCCGGCCGGAACCTGCAAGCCGGGCATCGGGCGCCCGAGAAACAGTTTGCGGCAAGGTACCGCCAGCAACCGGGCCCAAGACGTCGCCCGGCTCTTGCGCGCGCTATCGGTTGAAATCCCGGTACTCGCATACATTTGCCGGTACAGCTTCGAAACGAACACGAAAGCCAAACGTGCTCTCAAGGACGAAACGCAGCGCGACCGTTTCCAAACGGAACTCATGCTATAAAAACGGTCCCAGACGCCTTGGGTCCGGGCACGCATCTCCTCGGAACTCATCGTCGGGTGGGCCATGAACATCTTGGGTCGCGATGCCTGCGGGATCAGCCAGTACCTCGTGATCGGCGTCCCATCCACCAGCGGAACGTTTCCCTCGAACGATTTTTCCCAGCGTTCGAAATCAACCGTTCCGGCGAATGGCGTCAGCATCACGAATTGCGCGAAAGTCAGCCCGGATTCCTCCGCCAGTTGACGCGTCGCGTCGAACGTATCCTGGCGGTCCGTGGGCAGCCCGAAGATAAACGAACCGAGCACGTGTACGCCGTGCTGCCGGAACGTCTTCAGCCGTTGGACCAAAGCTTCGCCCGAAAGGTTGAAATCCTTGAACACCGCCTTCAGCCCTTCCGCGGTAACCGCCTCGACTCCTACCAGAGCGCCTCGAATTTTCGCCCGTTTCATCGCGTCCAGAAACTTGGTGTCTTCCGCCGCTTCCATCGTGATCTGCGTGTAGAACGTCAGATCGCTCGGAAGCTCACTTAGCCGCTCCATCAATTCGAACCGTTCCTCGCGAATCGCTTTCAGAGTGTTGAGCTTTTCGTGATTGCCCTGACGTTCGGCCAGTTTCATATCCGTGAACGTTACGGGATAGAAGTTGTCGTCCGCCAGCGCGATAAACCGGAATCCGAGCCGGCGAAGCTCCACCACTTCCCGCATCACGACGTCCACTGTGCGTTGCCGCGGGCGCTGTCCATCCGTCCGCCAGACCGAACAGAACGAACAATGCTTCGCGCATCCTCGCACGGTCTGTACCGAAGCCCACATGTACCGATCCTTCGGAAGCAGATCCCAGCGCGCGGCTTTGAGATCCTCGGGTTCCACGCGCCCGCCCTCATAGATCTGCCGGGGCGAGTTCCGGAGACAATCGTGCAGCGCGTCCGCCCAAATCAAGTCGCCGTCACCCTTGACGACGGAATGCGCGCGCCCCAGTTCCAGAGCTTCTCCCGGATAAAGCGTCGCGTGGATCCCGCCAAAAATCACGAATGCGCCCCGTTCGCGCGCGATCCTGCCGATCGCGTAACCGCGTAGCGCGTTTCCCGTGTGAATGCCGATTCCTACTGCGTCTCCTGGCTGGATCCGAGCAGGATCCAGGCTTTCCAGAGTCTCATCGCAGATCTCTGGATCGCCGAACGCCTCGGGCGTCGCCGTTGCCAGCACAAATAGCCAGCGCGGAGTAATTACTGCAGTCCCAAACGACGTATCGCTTGGATTGACTAAATGAACTTTCAAGCCGCTCCTTTGGACTTCCGCTCGCAACGGAGCACGTGCAATTCTTCAGAGTTTGCACAAAAACCCGCCCGGGCAGCATCGGAGTCACCGCTTAGTCTAGCACCCTTCCAGATGGCAATTCGTCGCGCGATGGCAGCTCCATGAATCGAGTCGATGCGGAGCGGCCAGTCTCGAAGCAATCTGTAATGAATCTTTAGAAATTTTGTAATCGTTTGTTCACAACCCGCTGCTATCTTGGAAAACCCTTAACCAAGGGCGGAGTGTCTCAATTCATGATGAATCACAAGTGCAACCCGTCTCCCGTGCGGCGCCAAGTGTTAGCTGCGTTCGCGCTTACTCTGTTTCCCTTTAGCTGCTTTGGCCAGTCCACGTTCCCGGGATT
This sequence comes from Terriglobia bacterium, assembly GCA_963842485.1. Classification (GTDB taxonomy): domain Bacteria; phylum Acidobacteriota; class Terriglobia; order Bryobacterales; family Bryobacteraceae; genus Palsa-187. The sequence goes on from CAWJHI010000130.1 coordinate 28,658, forward strand.
CACTTCGGGGAACCTGGTTGTGACCCGCTCGGTGTATAGCGGCGACGCGACCACGCTCAGCACCGGCCAGCCGCTGCCGCCGGTCTGCCCCGCCACGGCCGCTTGCGGTACCGCGACGGCCACCGCGAACGGCACCTATCCAAGCTCAACCAACGCAAACAACGTTTTCAACAACAACACCGTTGACGGCAGCTTCGGCGTTACCTCCCCGATTTTCCTCGATCAAATTACGCCCACCGGAACCGTGGTTAACACGCTGGCGATCCCGCCCAACATGGTCACCACCAGCTTCAGCTCGAAATCCGAGCTGGCGATCAACGTATCCGACGACGGCACCGCGCTTACGTTCATGGCCTACGTTGCCCCAATGAACTCCATCGACGTTTCGAATGCTAACACGCCCGGCGTTTACGATCCCACCAACCCCTGCGGCGGAAGCTACTATCGAGCGGTCGTGCAAGTGGGCGCCAACGGCGCGATTCAGGTAACGCCGACCAACGCATATAGCGGTAATAACGGTCGCGCCGCGATGCTCGCCGGCGGCATGTACTACATGGTCGGCAATTCCAATAACGGCGGCGGAACGCCGGCGAACGTCATCAGCGCCACCGGTGCGCAGATCGCAACGCCAGGTCAGCCGGCCACCACCGTTCCCAGCATGATCGGGAATTTTTCGATCACGCAGGTTAATAATCCCTCGACGGGCATGCCCTACGCGGCAGACAAGGCCGGGAAAGATAATAACTTCCGTGGCCTGACCATCTTCAACAACACGATGTACGTCACCAAAGGAAGTGGCGGCAACGGAATCAACACGGTGTACCAGGTGGGGGCGGCTGGCACGCTTCCGACGCTGGCCAACGCCGCCAACGCCACCCTTACTGTTCTGCCGGGATTCCCGACCGTGCTCGCAAAGACCACGACGGCCTCCAGCATGTTCCCCTTCGGCATCTGGTTCGCCAACGCCACCACACTCTACGTCGGCGATGAGGGCGATGGCACTCCCGCGGATGCAGCCAGTGCCCCGAACGCCGGCTTACAGAAGTGGAGCCTGGTGAACGGAACCTGGCAGCTCGACTACGTCTTGCAGAAAGGCTTGAATCTCGGCCAGCCGTACACCGTGGCGAATTATCCCACTTCGCTGAATCCCTCCACCGACGGTCTCCGCAACCTCACCGGCCGGGTCAACTCCGACGGCACCGTGACCATTTGGGGCGTAACCTCCACCGTCAGCGCGAATGGCGATCAGGGCGCCGATCCCAACAAGCTGGTGATGATCAACGATGTTCTGGCCAACCTGACCGCGACCGGCGCAGCCAATGAGATCGTTCGCGGTAATCAAATCCGCCAATGCCGGCGAAGTTCTGCGCGGGGTTTCTCTGGCTCCCTCAAAAACGTCGACGATGTCGAACGTGCCGGAAATTCTCTCCATCGCGAATCCAGGCGGTCAATGGATCGCTCCCGGATCCTTGGTCGCCGCGAATGGACAAAACCTCGCACTCGGCTTCCCTGGACCGATTTTCGGGATTTTGCCTCTGGTCTTTGATGGCACTTCGGTTTCCATCATCGATTCCGCTGGCAACAGCACATCCGCACCGATGTTCTACGTCTCTCCGAACGAGGTGGATTTTGAGGTTCCGGCCGGAGTTGCTGCCGGGTCCGCAAGAGTGATCGTCACCAGCGACGGCGTGAGCCAGACGGCCGGAAATATACAAGTGTCCGCCACGGCGCCGGGACTGTTCACGCTGAATAGCTCCGGGCTCGCCACCTCGTACGCCGATCGCGTGTCCGCGAGCGGCACGCAGACGGTCGAAGCCGTCTATACGATGAGCTCCAATGGAGCCATTACGGCGACCCCGATCAGTCTTGGCTCGGCTACCGACCAGGTGTTCCTGATTCTGTACGGAACCGGCATCGCAGGCGCGGGAACTGCGAACACCAAAGTCACCATCAACGGCGTAAACGCGACCGTATTGTATGCAGGTCCGCAGGGCGGTTCGCCTGGATTAGACCAGGTGAACGTTCTGATCCCGGCATCGCTTGCCGGCAAGGGGAATGTGAACCTCCAGCTCACCGCTGGTGGCGTAGCGGCAAATCCCGTTCAGATCACCATTCAATAGGACCGATTCGAGTGGAGCGGGCGAAAGTTTCCCGCTCCACTCCTGAATCGCGCAGTGACATCTGTTTTTGGCGGAATCGTCATCGAATTTCAACTTAGCTGCGATATCGTCTCCTTTACGATCTCGCAGGCAAACAGGCCGCCGGTTGGTCACGCAGCTTTAGAAGCGGCGGGTTAGCCTCGCGAATCGATTCTGCCGTCCAAAACGAAAACAAGAGGAGAGTGCATGCGTCCATTCGTAGCAGTTTTGACTACGCAGTTCCTGATTTATGGCCTGCTGGTGGCCCCCACGCGCGCCCGCGCGCAATCCAGTTCTTCACCGGATTCGATCACGCCTATCAAGCACCTGGTCGTGATCTTCCAGGAAAACATCTCGTTTGATCATTATTTCGGAACCTATCCGAATGCGGCCAATCCCGCCGGCTCGCCTGCATTTACGCCTGTCGCCGATACTCCGGCCGTGAACGGGTTGAGCGACGCCATCATGAACCGCAACGCTAACGCGGCCAATCCGGCGAACAAGGCCGGCGCGGTGAATCCGTTCCGACTGGACCGCAGCCAGGCCGCGACATCCGATCAGAATCATAACTATACTCCGGAGCAGACCGCTTTCCACGCCGGCCTGATGGATGCGTTCCCCGCCAACGTCGGAGTCGCCGGACCTCCGCCGGCCGCGGGACCGGTGGGCAGCGCATTTACCAACACCGGCCTCACCATGGGCTATTACGACGGCAATACGTTGACGGCCCTGTGGAACTACGCACAACGTTTCGCGATGAGCGATAACTCCTACGGAACCACTTTCGGACCGTCCACGCCCGGTGCGCTCAACCTGGTTTCCGGCCAGACCAATGGTGTCACCGGGAACATCAACGGCAGCGGCTCCGTCGAAGCTGACGGCAACGGAGGCACCACCGACATTGGCGATGCGGATCCCTTGGGGGACGTCTGCTCCACCACCACCGGCGAGCTGTTCAGCATGACCGGACAGACCATCGGCGATCTGCTCAACGCCGCCGGCGTAACGTGGGGATTTTTCACCCAGGGTTTCGATCTCGGCGTCACCAACGCCAACGGGACCACCGGTTGCAGCCGCAGCACTACTTCGCTGGTCACGAATACCAAGAAGGCCGATTACATCCCGCATCATGAGCCGTTCCAATATTACAAATCAACCGCGAACCCGACCCACGCCCGTCCGTCTTCGGTCACCAGCGTCGGGGTTCAACGATGCCGCGAATCATCAATACGACATGCATGATTTCTACGATGCAATCATGGCGGGCAATTATCCAGCCGTGAGTTTTCTGAAGGCGCCGGGCTATCAGGACGGCCACGCCGGTTACTCCGATCCGCTCGACGAGCAGACCTTTATCGTCCATGTGATCAATTTTCTTCAGAACAACGCCGACTGGGCACACACCGCCGTCGTGATTTCCTATGACGATTCCGACGGTTGGTACGATCACCAGATGCCGCCCATCGTCAATCAGTCCACCAGCGCGGCCGATGCGCTTACCGGCCCTGGCGCATGCGGCAACGGCGCCGCCTCGCTTCCCGGTCCTGGAACCAACGGAGCCTCCGTGCAAGGCCGCTGCGGTTACGGCCCGCGCTTGCCTCTGCTGGTAATCTCTCCCTGGGCCAAGCAGAACTTCGTCGATCACACGGTGACCGACCAGAGCTCGATGATTCGTTTCGTAGAAGATAACTGGTTGAATGGCCAGCGCATCGGCAACGGATCGTTCGACACCATCGCGAATTCCATCACCAACATGCTCGATTTCACCAAAGCGAACAATAAGAAATTCATTTTGGATGAGACCAGCGGCCTGGTGGTCACCGGGAAGCTGAAGTAGATTTGCTGACTCGCCGTTCTTTGCTTCAAGCTGCGGTAGCGTTCGCCAGGACCGCGCGCGCTCCGCAGCTCGATCCCAATACTCTCGCAAAATTCGTCGATCCTCTGCCGATACTCGGGCGAGCCCGATCGGCCCAGGGCAGGGAAGTCCCCTCTTATCGAATCGCGATGCGGCCGATCGAAGCCAGGCTGCATCGCGACCTTCCCGCTACTTCCCTCTGGAGCTATGGCGGCTGCGTCCCCGGCCCGACCATCGAGACTCGCAGCAGTGAACCGGTTTACATCGAGTGGATCAACAATCTGCCGCGCCGTCACTTTCTGCCTATAGATCACACCTTGCATGGCGCGGAATCCGGCAAGCCTGAAGTGCGAGCCGTGGTTCACGTCCACGGAGCCAAAGCCCCGCCCGAAAGCGACGGATGGCCCGAAGACTGGTACACACCTGGCAAGTCCGCGACCTATTATTACCCCAACGAACAGGACCCTGCGACGCTCTGGTATCACGACCACGCGATGGGCATCAACCGCTTAAACATTTATGCGGGTCTGTTCGGACTGTATGTGATCCGCGACGAGTTCGAGGATCGTCTGAATCTCCCGCGCGGCCAATATGAGATTCCCCTGGTGATCTGCGATCGCTTTCTGCGGCGCGACGGTTCGCTCGATTATCCGGTCTCGGACCGCCCGGGTGCGCCGTGGGTGCCCGAAGTTTTTGGCAATGCGATGCTGGTCAACGGAAAAATCTTTCCCCTTCTGGATGTCGATCCGCGAAAATACCGCTTCCGTCTGCTGAACGCCTCGAACGGCCGCTTCTTCCATTTTTCGCTTTCCAACGACCAGGAATTTCATCTCATCGGCACAGATCAGGGATTGCTTCCTGCACCCGCGAGAATTCCGAGCTTCGTATTGGCGCCCGGCGAGCGCGTCGACCTAGTCCTTGACTTCGAGGATCACGCCGGCGATCAGATCGTCCTCCGCAGCGACGCATTCGAGCTGATGCAATTCCGCGTGAGCCGCGCTCTCGTCAACGACCAAAGCTCGCTTCCGCCGGCCCTGCGTCCCGTGCCGAAAATTCCCGAATCATCCGCGGTTCAAACCCGGATGCTGAGCATCGAGGAGTACATGGACCACGCTGGTGATTCCATGCTGATGCTGCTGAACGGCGCGCATTGGAGTATGCCCATTACGGAGAAACCCGCGCTCGGCTCCGTCGAGATCTGGTCGATCGTGAATCCCACCGACGATTCGCATCCGATTCATCTGCACCTGGTACGCTTCCAGGTGCTCGACCGCCGGCGTTTCAATGGCGAGCTGTACAAAGCCACCCGTGAGATCCGCTACGGCGGTGCACCCGAGCCGCCTGAGCCCACCGAATCCGGCTGGAAAGACACCGTGCGCGCACATGCCAACATGGTGACGCGCATCATCGTGAAATTCGACGGCTATCCCGGCAAGTATGTCTGGCACTGCCACGTCCTCGAACACGAGGACAACGAAATGATGCGGCCTTACGAAGTTGTCCGCGCGTCTTAATTCCCGTGTTCGTTGGCGTGATGCTTACTGGCTTCCTCGGCGTGATGCGAGGCCATGTTATGGTGGCCGTTTGCGACGTGGGCGTGATGCCCGGCTTTCTCGTGATTTCCAGCGGAATGATGTTCTGCGGCCGCGCGACGGTGGCGAGCGGCGTGTTCGTGGTGTTCGGCTGCTTTGGTATGGTGCTCGGCGCTTTCTTTCGACATGGAAGTCCTTTCGGGAAATGGCAGTTCAGCGGAAGCGAGAATATCAGCGCCGCATGACGCCTCCGTGACTGATAGGTAAAAATCACATTCTCTGCATAAACTTGTAAAATGCTTGCCAGGGCACACGATGCGGCTCGAAACCATTTGGCAGGACGTTCGCTATTCGCTGCGCACCATGCGACGTGCGCCCGGATTCACGCTCGTCGCCGTGCTCTCGCTGGCTCTCGGCATCGGAGCCAACACAGCGATCTTCACCCTGATCGATGACGTGATGCTGCGCATGCTCCCGGTCCACCAGCCGGAGCAGCTGGTCGAGCTCCTTAACAAATATCCCGGCGAACCTCGCGGCAACTTCTTCTCCCGCGAAAGCTACGAATATTATCGCGATCATAACCACGTCTTTTCAGGCGTCATCGCGACGGCTGCGTCCCATTTCAGCGTGCGCTACGCCGGCGCCGAGCCGGAAATGCTGGATAGCGAATTTGTCGTGGGCGGCTTCTTCCCGGTTTTGGGCGTAAAACCCGCCATCGGCCGGCTGATCGCTCCCGACGACGATCGCTCAGGCGCGGCTTCCTCAGCGGTCGCGGTGGTCAGCTGGTCCTATTGGAAAAACAGGTTCAATCTCGATCCTTCCATTCTCGGCCGGCAAATTGTCGTGGAAGACGTTCCGCTGACGATTGTCGGCGTCGCACCGCGCGCGTTCTTCGGCTTGCAGGTCGGCTCTCGCCCGGATCTGTGGATGCCACTCGCTGTCGAATCGATAATCGATCGCCCCAGCCGAATAAGCGGCGGAGGCCTGCACCTGATGGCTCGCCTAAGACCCGGCGTGTCGTTCGAACAAGCACGCGCCGAAATGACCGTCTTGTACCGATTCACCATCGACGAAAGATCCCAAAACAGCAGGAACCCCCTGATGCGCCAGCTGAGGTTTGAAATGGAGCCGGCCGGCGCCGGCTTCTCGCTCCTGCGGGATCGCTTTGAAAAGCCGCTGCTGCTGCTGATGGCCATCGTCGGTCTGTTGTTATTGATTGCGTGCGCCAACGTTGCCAGTATGCTGCTGGCGCGCGGAGCAGCGCGGCGTCGCGAAATGGCCGTGCGCGTTTCCCTCGGAGCCCGTCCGTTTCGGCTCGTGCGATTGGTACTCACCGAGTCTCTGCTGCTTTCCGCCGCCGGAAGCTTGCTCGGCGTTTTGCTCGCGTATTTCGGCGCCGGTGCGTTGCTGCGCATTCTAACCTCCGGACGCCAGATCGTCGGAGCCCCGTCTCGAATCTCGATGGATTTGCATCCCGATCTGCGCGTGTTGCTGTTCACGATCGGAATCGCGTTGGCCACCGGCGTCCTATTCGCACTGATGCCTGCGTGGAGCGCCTTCACGACGGCTCCCGCAGGTTCTCTGCGACAAGCCGGCGAGAACAATCTCGGCCGGCTCTTCGGAAAGAGCCTGGTCGTGGCGCAGGTCGCTTTCTCAGTGGTTCTGATAAGCGCCGCGGGCCTCTTCATCAGCCACTTGTCGAATCTCGAGAACCTAGACCTCGGCTTCCGTCGGGATCACGTGTTATTGGTGACGCTCGATCCCGCACGCAGCGGATTTCCGCGGGAACAATTGGCCGGCTTCTATCAGGAGGTGTTAACGCGGCTCGAAGTGATTCCCGGCGTTCGCTCCGCGACCCTATGCGCCCCCACTCCGCTCTCTGGCGCAGGAGCCACCCGATTCGCAGCCGTCGAAGGCTTCCAGGAAGCTCCGGAAGCCCGTCGTTACCTTTCTCTGAGTTGGATCGGCCCCGATTACTTCGAGACCTTAGGGACGCCTTTACTCGCGGGCCGCGATTTTCGCCCGCAAGACCAGGGCGGCCCGCGCGTCGCGATCATCAATGAAGCCATGGCGCGCTATTATTTCGCGAACCGGGACCCCATCGGTAAGCACGTCACCCTCGACGGCAGCGACCAACCATACGAAATCGTAGGCGTAGTCGGCAACGCGAACTACTACGAGATTCGCGAGCCGGCACTTCGTACGATGTTCTTGGACGCCTCCCAATTTCCCGGCAGCGCATCCAACTTCGCCCTGCGCACCAGTCTCGATCCCACAGCCATCGCACCCGGCGTCCGCAGAATCGTCCGCGAATCCCTGAAGACGATCCCCGTGACCCGCATCACCACGCTGACCGACCAAATTGACGCCTCCATCGTCCCGGAGCGCCTGATTGCTACGCTGTCCGGCTCATTCGGCCTGCTGGGCTCGCTGCTCGTTGCAATCGGGATCTACGGACTCCTGGCCTACACTGTCGCCCGCCGCACCAATGAAATCGGCATTCGTATGGCGCTGGGCGCGACACCGGGCAATGTGACCCGCATGGTTCTTTCCGACGCGCTGGCGATGGCTTCCATCGGCCTGCTGCTCGGAGCCCCTATCGCGCTTTGGGCCAAAAAGTTCGCCGCAAGTGTGATCGACGGCCTATCCATACCGAGCGTCGTCCCGATCGCCATTGGCTCAGCGGCGATCGTGGTCCTCGCGCTGCTCGCGGCATTCATACCGGCCCGCCGCGCAGCTCGCGTCGACCCCCTGGAGGCTCTGCGGCAAGAATGAATCTCACTCCACTGCCATTCCACTCTAGCCTGGACCAATACCAAAAACAGGCTCACGACCTCGCGCTGCCAGAAACCGACATCGCCCGTTTCTACGGCTTTGAAGCTTGGTCCGCGCTTGCCGAATATGCCGCTGCAGTCAGTCGGGAAGATTCTCTTGTCTATGAGTTCGAATCGGCTGTCGAAGCCGTCATCGCAGGCGATGCTCCCACGCTGACGTCGCTTTTGCGCGAAACTCCCGAGCTCATTCGCGCTCGTTCCACTCGCTCCCATCGAGCCACGCTGCTGCATTACATCGCCGCCAACGGCGTAGAGCAATATCGCCAAAAATCCCCCGCGAACGCGGTTGAAATTGCAAAGATCCTCCTTCAATCCGGCGCCGAAGCAGACGCCGTGGCCAATATGTATGGCGGCCCACAAACCACCATGTCGATGTTGGTCTCGAGCGACCCTCCCGCCAAAGCTGGAGTACAAATCGCCCTGGCCGAAACCCTGCTCGATTTCGGCGCATCCATCGAAGGTCACGGCGGATCGCCGCTGACGACAGCTCTCGCCTTCGGCTACCTCAACACCGCCGAAGCGTTGGCCAGACGCGGCGCGCGAGTCGATAATCTCGCCGCAGTCGCGGGATTAGGTCGCCTCGCGGAAGCGCGCGAGATGCTGCCAACTGCCGACGTTGAAACACGCCATCGCGCCCTCGCGCTATCGGCGCAGCATGGTCACGCAGAGGTAGTCCGCTTGCTCCTCGATGCCGGCGAGGATCCGAATCGTTACAACCCTAAAGGAAATCACGCTCATTCGACCCCACTGCATCAAGCCGCTCTGTCCGGCCACGACGCTGTGGTTCGATTGCTGGTCGAACGCGGCGCGCGGCTCGACACTAAGGACACGATTCATCAGGGTTCACCCCTCGGTTGGGCAATCTACGCAGGACAAACTGAAATCGAGAAATATTTGCGCGCCCATGCCGCATAGATGGGATCGGGACCAGGGATGACGCCCGTCGTCCGCCCTCCGGCGCACGTCCATCCGCGACCGCTCCAAGCCTTCTGGCGCGCGCTGACTCAGTTCGACCGCAAACGCATCAGCCTGTGGATGGGCCTGCGCAACTCTCTTGGCGTCGCGCTCCCGCTGGCTGTGGGTGTCCACGTCGGTTATCCGGCCGGAGGACTGGTAGGCGCCACCGGCGCATTGAACGTCGCCGCCGCAGACGGTACGGATTCCTACCGCAACCGTGCCGCGCGCATGCTGGCTTCGAGCGTCATCGGCGCCGTGGCCGTCTTGATCGGAGCCCTTGCCGCCCGCAACGAACTCGCAGTCATCGGCGTCCGCGCGATCTGGGCCTTCGCCACCGGATTAGTCGTCTGCCTCGGTTCGGTCGCCGCCGACATCGGCATGATCAGCCTGGTCGTCATCATTATTTACTCCGCGCAGTCGATGACTCCCGCTCACGCCGCCGGGTCCGGCTTGATCGCCTTTGGAGCCGGCCTTCTGCAAACCGCCCTTTCCATCGCGCCCTGGCCCATCCGCGGCCGTCAGCCCGAGCGGACCATCATCGGCGACTTCTACCTGGAGCTCGCCCGCGCCGCCACCGTTCCTCCCAACCCCTACGGTGCGCCCCTGGCTAGCCAGCAGAGTACCCAAGCGCAGGAAGCTCTGTCTTCGCTGTCCGGCGATCACGGCGTGGAAGCCGAGCGCCTTTTCTTGCTGGTCAGCCAGGCCGAACGCATCCGCATCTCGCTCTTCGCGCTCAGCCGATGTCTCGCTCGCATCCGTCATGACGACGGAATCCAGCCATCCGCGGCCGCCGTCGACCAGTTTCTCGCGCTCGCCGCGAACCTTCTCTCCTCCATCGGGCGCTCCCTTCACGGTGACCCGCTCTCTGACTCAGCATCGGCGTGGCTTGAAGAAGCGGATCGCGCCGATGAGGTCGTCCGTCAGTCGGAAGAGAACGCCGGCCACTCCGCCATGCAGAAGGCCAATCTCTCTGAGGCCCGGCTTCAGTTGGATGCGCTAGCCGGACAGTTCCGTGCCGCCCTCGAACTTGCCCGCAGCACCACTCCCGCCGGCGAGGCGGCTTTCGCGGCCCGGGAAGTGCGCACGCCCTGGCATCTGCAACTCAGTGGATGGCTCGCCACCCTGCGCGCCAACCTCTCGCTCGATTCCTCCGCTTGCCGTCACGCCATCCGGCTGGTACTCTGCCTCGTCGTGGGCGACCTCATCGCCCGATCTTTTTCCCTCCCCCGGTCCTACTGGCTTCCCATGACCGTCACCCTGGTACTCAAGCCCGACTTCGGCAATACCTTCAGCCGTGGAGTCCTCCGCCTCATCGGCACCTACGCCGGCGTGATGCTCGCCACCGTGATGTTCCATTTCGTTTCGCCCGCGGCCTACGTCGGTGTCGCGTGGATCGGCATCCTCGCCTTCATCCAGCGCTCCCTTGGACGCGCCAACTATGGAATCATGGTCACCGCCATCAGCGCGCTGATCGTCTTCCTGTTTTCGCTGAATGGCGTCGCCCCAAAGGATGTGATCGCCGCCCGCGCCCTGAACACCACCATCGGCGGAGCGTTAGCGCTGGTCATCTACCTGGTCTGGCCCACCCGCGAGCGGACCCAGGTTCCGCAGGCCCTGGCGAGCATGCTCGACGCCTATCGCCTCTATTTCCAGGCCGTCTCACGCGCCTACATTGAGGGGCGAAGCATCGCCCCGCATGAACTCGATCGCCTCCGCGTTAACGGCCGCCGCGCGCGCTCCAACGTCGAAACGTCCGTGGACCGGCTCAGCGCCGAACCCTACGTCGATCCGGCTCAATTGCGCCTGGTCAATGCGATGCTCGCCAGTTCCCATCGCTTCGCTCACTCGGCCATGGCCCTTGAAGCCGGCCTCACGCCCGGTCCCGCCGCTCCCGCCCGCGAAGCCTTTCGAACCTTCTCACACGATCTCGAAAAGGTCCTCTTTTTCCTGGCGGAGTCTCTGCGCGGATCGCCGCTTACCCCTGAAAGCCTTCCCAATCTGCGTGAAGATCATAACCGTCTCGGCAGCCGCAATGAATGGCTCAACATTGAGACTGACCGCATGACCAACAGCCTGAACACGCTCGCCGAACAGATGTTCAAGTGGCTCGGTTATAGCAGCCCTTTGGCGTAGCCCCCGTCGATCGCGATCGATTGCCCCGTGATGTAGCTCGCGCGGTTCGAACACAGAAAAACCACCGCGTCCGCGAATTCGTCAGGCTTCGCCAGCCGCCCCAGCGGGATCTGCGATGTCCACCGCTTCTCGATCTCCTCTGGACTCACTCCCCCCGACTTCGCCAGCGCCGCCGAAAGCTCACCCAGCCGATCCGTCGCCGTGTAGCCCGGGCAAACATTATTCACCAGCACGTTGTGCGGCGCATATTCGTTCGACAGGCTCTTCACCAACCCCGCCACCGCGGCTCGAACCGAGTTCGAAAGAATCAGCCCATCCACCGGCTGCTTCACCGTCAGCGATGTAATCGTGATCAGCCTGCCCCACCGCCGCTCGCGCATCCCCGGCAAAACTTCGCGCGCCAGAAAAATCGTGCTCATCAGATTCAAGTCGATCGCGCGGCGCCACTCCTCCACCGTAATCGCGTCAAACGGTTTTGCCGGAGGCCCGCCCGCATTCGTCACACATATGTCGATTTGGCCAAAGCGCCGGTTGGTTTCCGCGACGAACTCGCGTACCTGGGCGTCATCCGTCACGTCCACTGGTGTCGCCATCACCTCCGCGCCCGTTTCCCGGTGGATCTCTTCCGCCGCCATCAAAATCGCGCCCGGATTACGCGAGCACATCGCGAGCTTCGCGCCTTCGCGCGCCAGTCCCAGCGCAACCGCTTTCCCCAGCCCTTGGCTGGACGCGGCCACCAGGGCCACTCGATTCTTCAGTCCCAAATCCATGCGTTCTTACGTTTTCTCGCGCTCGCCCCGGCGCAGATACGCGTCGTCCTTGATCAGCCAGTCCGTCCGGATCGGCGAGAAAATATCGACGTCCAGCGTATCCTCCAGCGCTACCGCCCGATGCGGCACATGCGACGGAATATGCAGCACCTCGCCCGCGCGCACGATCACTTCCCGGCCTTCAATATCGAATTTCAGCGCGCCTTCGAGGATGTAGGTGATCTGCTCGCTCTCATGGTGGTGCTCCGGCACCACGGCGTCCTTCTTCAGGAAAACCTGCGCCACCATGGCCTTCTCGCCGCTGATCACCTTGCGGGAAATCATATCGCTCATTGTTTCGAGCGGAACCGTATCCCAGGAAAGATATCGATGTGTCATGCGCACCTATTGTACAAGGCGGCTGACCGTCTCAGAAACATCCATCCTTGCGGCGCGCAACCGCCCCTTTGACGCCCGGAAGAATCACCTCAGCCCTAAAAGCCTAAGCCGCTGGGAACAGACACTGCTGTTCGACACTCTGCGCACCGAACTGTTCCAGCTCCACCGGATACCGCCGCCTCAGCTCTCGAGGAGCCGCCGCGCGCACCCCCGTCAGCATTGCCTGAAGCTGAAACGCGTTGACCACGCTCTTCGCCCCCGCGTCGTTATTGAAAATCACGAACGTCGATTCGGCATATCGTCCGATCCGCTCGACCCTCGCCGCCCATTCCGCCAGCTCCGCCTCGGCGTAAAGATAGTCGTGCTGCCGCGACCGCGTCGCCGACCTGTCGTAAGCTCCCAGCGAATTCCGCGGATTCCTCCCATGCAGCCGCACGTATCCGACGCTTGAAGTCAAGAACGCGGTCGGCGGCATCGCCCGCATATATTCCGGCTGGTCGATGTTGCAAAATCCGACGCGATAATCCAGAAACGTGCCGATCGCTTCCTCTGCCATCCAACTGTCGTGCCGCATCTCGGCCACCAGTGGGAATTCGCTGAACGCCCGCCGCAGCCTGATGAAAAACTCCCGATTTTCGCTAGTAAACCGAAAGGACCATGGGAATTGCATCAACACCGCTCCCAGCTTTCCGGCGTGCATTAGCGGACGTAGCCCTTCTTTGAATACGTTGACTTCGCCGTCCTCCAAAATCCGGGAATGCGTGAACCGCTGATGCAATTTTGCTGTAAACCGGAACTGTGGATTGATTTGAACTTTCTTGATCCACAACTTCACGATCTCTGCTTTAAGCGGCTGATAAAACGAGCTATTGATCTCTACCACGCCAACTTGGCGTGCGAGAATTTCGAGCGGATGGGGACCGGCAGTCGGATATACCACTCCTCTCCAGTGTGGATATGCCCATCCAGCCGGTCCGATGTAAGGGGAGGTGGACATGATATTCGCTTTCTCTTCCCCCATTAGAGAACAAAAAGCGAAAGTTGTCAAGTCCCAATGTGCTACACGCTAACCGGCTCCGCGAGCTCTTTCGCCGCCGTCTCACGCCGCATCCGATCCGAAAGGCGTCGTCCAAATTCCATGCACGGCCGTTCGAGCACCCGGTAACTCAAGGTAGCGATCGCCACAGCCAGCATGATGCTCCAGGGAAAACGTTGCGCGGCCGAACGCCTTTCCCAGCCTGGCAGCAGAAAGAGCTGCTGCCACAAATACAAGCTGTACGAAATTCGCCCGATCGACCGCACCCATGGATGATCCAGAACGCGGCTCACCGCCCATGCTGGATGCAGCGCCGTCCCCAGCAGCGCCACTGGAATCAAAATCGCCAGCCACAGGGACGTCAACTGCGAATACAGCTCCACGCAGCCCAGCGCCAGCAGCACCACCACCCCAAACATCCACGGACGAAAGCGGCGCCGCAGTTTCTCGGATGCCTTCGGGTCCGTCAGAAAGAACGCCGCCGCGCAACCCCACAGCAGCGCGTCCAGCCGCAGATCGGTTCGAAAATGCACCGGCACCTGCGGCAGCCAGTGCGCGGAAATACCATTCTGCGCGTCCGCCACCCGCCACAATCCGCACCCGATCGCGATCCACGCGATCGCCTTCGGCGCTTTCTCCAATCCACACCGCGCCAGAATTACCGCCAGCAGCAGCGGCCAGAAAAGATAGAAGTGTTCTTCCACCGCCAGTGACCACAGGTGCTTCGTCGCGTCCGTCGCCATCGCATCGGGAATATAGTTGCGAAAGAAAAACGCTGACGCGATCCACTCGAGCGGTGTGCGCACCCCCACCGTCAGCACCACCGCCGTCAAAAGGAGAAAGCACGGCGGCAGAATCCGAAAAGCTCTCCGCACGTAAAATCCGCGAAAGCTGAGACGCCCGTACTGCCGGTATTCGTCCAGCAGAAGCTTGGTAATAATCAGGCCGCTGATGCCGAAAAAGACGTCGACGCCGAAGCCGCCGAAGCGAGACAGGCTGTTTCGGTAGCACTCCGCTTCACTTGCGTAAAATCCCGGCGCCATATGGCCCCAAATGACGATGAGCACGGCGACGGCGCGCCAGCCGTCCAGCGTCGCGACGCGGGGAGCGGAAAGACTCACCTTCTTCTATCGTCCCCGCCGCCTGGAACCTCCAGCGCCTACGGCGAATCCCTTATTTAGCGGCTCAGGGAATCCGCCGATGGTAAGATCATATGCGAACCGAAATGCTCTACCGGTCCATACAAACCGTCGCTCTGCTTCTCGGCTCGCTCCTGTTCCTGGCTCTGTTTAAAGTGCCCACGAACCCGTATATCGCCTTCGGCCTCACCGGAAGCTTGGCCGGATTCATCTGGACCGGCTGGTCGCTGCGGCGCGTCGCGTTGGTTATCGCAGGCGCTCTCGCCTACGATGCACTCTACCGGTTCTATGGCGGCCCGCTCGATCATTATCCCGGTTGGTGGCTGGCATATCCGGGCGGTCTGCTCGGCCTCGCGGCGGTCGTAGTCACCATGATCCGGTGGTTCTGGTCGCCGGGCGGTCCATCCGACCTGAAGCGCAGCGTCATCATGCTGTCCGCGATTCCGGCCTTGTGTACCCTCTCCACCCTGGCCGTCGGCGCGGCGATCAAATGGAGCCCCTACACTTACGATTACACGTTGTACGCCTTTGACCGGTCGCTCGGCGCACCCGCCTTTGTAATGGGAAGATTCATGGGCGCGCATCCCGGCTTGTACCTGGCGTGCTGTATGGTCTACAACGCGTTGCCGCTATGGTCCGCGCTCGCCTGGATGTTGCTCACCGTCTACCCGCAGCGTCGAATCTGGAACGGTCAGACCTGTTTCCTCGCCTTGGGCGCCTGCGGATTCCTGCTGTACCAGCTTTGCCCGGCCGCGGGTCCCGCCTACCGCTTCAGCGGATTATTCCCCTGGACCGAACCGAACGTCGCCACGCTGCCCGTGGGCGCAGCCATCCTCGACCCGTGCGCGCGTAACGCCATGCCTTCTCTTCACATTGCTTGGGCGCTGCTCATCGTGTTCTGTTCGCTCGAATGGAAGTGGCCTCTCCGAGTCGCCACTGTAGGGATCGCGATGGCCACTCTCGCCGCCATCCTCGGGTCTGGCGAGCATTACTTGGTGGACGCCGTGGTCGCTGTGCCCCTTCTTCTGTCCATGCTCGCGGCAGTCATGCCAATGCTCGCGCGTCCGGTCCGCATCTGGTCCTGCGGTGGATGCGGAATCCTGACCATCGCCTGGCTCCTTGCCCTTCGTTCCGGAGTCGCACTGGCTCTCTCCGATGCCCTGCGCATGGCAGCCGCCGTCGCCACCACGGCCATCGGAATCGCCGGGATGGCCCTGCTCCATCGGCTCTCGTCGCCGCCGGCCGCGGTGAGTGTTGAATCAACCACGCCGCTCACCGGTTTCGCCCGCGCGGCGCCCACATTTCCCGAGCCCGGCCCTTCTTAACTCACTGGATCGTAGTCGCCCAATCCCTATTCCACGACGGCTCCGCCGCCTTGGACCCCTGCTGGTGCGCGCGCTTTTCTTTGTACATCCGCCGGTCCGCTTCGGCGATAAGCTGCTCGGCGTCGGTTCCGTCCAGCGGAAAGTGCGCCACGCCGATACTCACCGTTAGCGCGCTGCCGTTAAATAACCTGCGGCTGACGTCGTGCACCACTTCGCGCAATTGTGCGATCTTCGTGTGGACGTCGCCCGGCCCCGCGCCCGGCAGCAGCACGACGAACTCGTCGCCGCCCATGCGCGCGATGTAGTCGTATTCGCGGCACACCGATTTCAGGCTCGTCCCCACGGTATGCAGCACCTTGTTGCCCTCCAGGTGCCCGAAACGGTCGTTCACCACCTTGAACCCGTCCAGATCCAGCACCAGGACCGCCAGCGGCACGTCGTTCCGATGTCCGCGCGACAACTCCGCATCCAGTTGCACGAACAGCGACCGCGCGTTGGGCAGCGTGGTCAGGTAATCCGTCGTCGCCGACGACTCCGCCTGCCTGAACTTCAGGGCATTCTCGATCGACAGCCCGATCTTCGCGCTGATCGCCAGCAGGATGCGCAGATGATCCTTGGTGAACGCATCACGCTCGGCGTGGTACAGCGAAAGCACTCCCAGCACGCCATTGACGCCTTCGAGCGGGACCGCCACCGCCGAGCGCAGCGTCGAGAACTTCGATGGATCGTTCAAATACCCCGGTTCCACTGACGGATTCCCATTAAGAATCGGCTTGCTTGTTCTCCGCCACCCAGCCCGAAAGCCCCTGTCCCACCGGAATCTCCAGCGCCGAAAACAACCGGAAGTCGTCGCCGCTCACGTAATCCGGCTTCAGCACGTTCTCACGCTTGATCCAGATCGCCAGCGAATGATGCGGAATGATCTTCCGCAGCCGCACCGCCAGCACGCTCAGCGTTTCGTCCAGGCTGAGTGAATTCCCCAGATCTTGCGAGATCTCGAACAGCGCCTGCACCTCCTGCCGCGCCGCCGCGATCGAGGTGAGGAAGTCGATCGACTGCGTCTTGCTTCCGCTGCTCGCCGGCGCCGGGGACCCCACGAATCCCGCCGCCGGCGCATCCCCCCTCGCCACCTTCACGTCCACCGATAGCTTTGCCTGTTCCTGACTGCGCGCCTGCGCCTTCTGCTCCAGTTCCACATAACGCCGCGCCAGCAAATCCACGGCTTTCGGATCGAACGCCTTGCCCGCTTCCGATTGCACGATCTTCATCGCCTCGTCCAGCGGCAACGCCCGCCGGTACTGCCGGTCCGTCGCCAGCGCGTCCAGGCAATCCACCATCGCCAGGATGCGCGCGCCCACCGGAATCTCCTCCCCCACCAGCCCGAACGGATACCCCGAGCCATCCCACTTTTCGTGATGCGCCCGCACAATCGGCACCACCGGGTATGGGAACTGTACCCGCTCCAGAATCTCGGCCCCCACCACCGGGTGGATCTTCATCTTTTCGAACTCTTCCGGTGTCAGCCGCCCCGGTTTTGAAATGATGTGCTCGGGCACCGCCAGCTTCCCGATGTCGTGTAACAGCGACGCCGCGCGCAACGCTTCCTGCTCATCGCGCCGCAACCCCATTTCCTTCCCCAGCTCCGTCGCGTAAATCTGTACCCGTTGCAGATGCCCGTGCGTGGTCTGATCCTTGGCCTCGATCGCCAGCGCCAGCGCCTCGATGGTCCGCAGATGCAGGCTCGAAACCTCTTCGGCGTGCATCTTCTCATTTTCCAGGCGGGCCAGATACAGCCCATAGGATCGATAGATCAGATACACCACCGGCCCCGTCAGCAGCACCGTCTGCCATCCCACGTACCGGTTCAGAAGGCTGGCGCCCTGTGCGATCGCCGCCCCTCCCAGGTAGTACGGCAGCGACCAGAAGAAGCACTCGCGCCACGCCGCCACAAAGGGACCTTCGTCGGCCAGGTTCATCAACAGCGCCACCGGCGCCGTGTTCAGCAGAAACAGCGTGCACGTCGCCGCTGCCAGCTGGATCGCCGGATCCACTTGATTCGCTACCATCGCCGGCGCGTGATACACCCACTCTGTAGCCGCGATCGCCAGCACCATGGTCGCCACGTTGAACGCCACCCTCGCCGGACGCGGCCGCTGTGGCTGGTTCCAACAGCATTGCACCAATGTCGCCAGAGCTCCTAGCGCCATCGTCTCCGCCGGCGTCAGTTCCACAATTCCGAACAACACGAACAGAAACGTCAGCGACAGCGTCCCCGTAATCCCCGGCACGCGGATCCGCATCCCGGAGGAGCACAGCGCAACCATCAGGAATCCGCCGAATTTCAGCAGATCCGGCGACTCCCAGTTCACCAGGTTCATGGCCAGAACCGCGACCCCCGCCGCGGCGGTCACCGTGATATAAATGCGTGCCCGCGAGGGTAGCGCCTCGGCACGCGCCGGTAGCGCTTCCCCCGATAAGGGGAGCGCCTGGAGCGACGGATTCATCCGACCATTACGTTGCATGCCCCCTGCCATCCCCTCTTTTGAACCACTTGGCTCTCTAGAGGGAGACAGATTGGCACTTCAGTCCTGGTCCGACCGCTCCCCGTGCGACAAACTGTCCCACTGTCCGGGGTAAGTTTGGACAGGGTACTAGGGTGTTCCGCCGAGCGCATGTTTTCCTCAAAGATGGCGAAATGTATATTAGGATGCCTGACCAACGGATGCCCGATACCTGCGTGTTTCTGGGCATGCATGCCATCATCGCAAGCCAGCCGATGCGCGGCCTCATCGCCATGGTGGAACGCGTCGCCCGATCCAGCGCCACCGTTCTGATTAACGGCGAAAGCGGAGCCGGCAAGGAGCTCATCGCCCGCGCCATCCATCACTACTCCATGCGCTCCCACAAGCCCTGGGTCGATCTGAGCTGCGCCGCCCTCCCCGAACATCTCCTCGAAAGCGAGCTGTTCGGCTACGACAAAGGCGCCTTCTCCAGCGCCGACGCCCCCAAGCCCGGCCTGTTTGAGCTCGCTCATCAAGGCACCATCTTCCTCGATGAAATCGGCGAGCTCGACCCCAAGATGCAAGTAAAGCTCCTGCGCGTCTTGGACGGCGTCGCCTATTACCGTCTCGGCGGTGTCCGCAAAATCTCCGTCGACGTCCGCGTTGTCGCCGCCACCAATCAGGACCTCGAATCCGCCGTCGCCGAAGGCCGCTTCCGCAGCGATCTGTATCATCGCTTGAGTCAGATCACCCTCACCGTGCCCGCCCTGCGCAGCCGCCTGGAAGACATCGCACCCCTGGCCCGCTATTTCCTCGCGCAGCAGGATCCGCGCATGCGTTTCTCCGACGCAGCCTTGGCCATCCTGATCCGCCATTCCTGGCCCGGCAACATCCGCGAGTTGCGCAATGTCGTCACCAAGGCCGCCGTGCTTGCCCAAGATGCTCTGATCCTGCCGGAAGACCTCCCGCTTGCCATGAATTCCGCGCCGTCGTTGAACGGCCACGCGAATACGACTAGTCTGGATGGTATGGAACGGCGCATGATCCGCGAAGCGCTCGAGGCCACCGGTGGTCACCAGCAACTGGCTGCGGCGCGCCTCGGCATTTCCCGCCGCACCCTGAGCCGAAAGCTGAAGCTCTATGAATCCGAAGGCGTGGCCTCAGCCTGACTCTATGAGCATCTCCGAAAAACGCCGCGAGCATCGCCGCGAAGCCAGCGGCTTGGTTCGCGTGCGCTTTTCAGATCCCCAGCCTCAGGACGTTGAAGGCCGTCTCATGGACGTAAGCTCCAGCGGCTTCCGCATGGCCCACGGTTACGCCCCGCTGGCCGCCGGCCAGATCGTCGAGTTCGCCCATCTCGAAGCCACGGGCCGCGCCCGCGTCATCTGGAACCGAATCGTCGAAGGCAAAGTGGAAACCGGATTCCTGGTCGTCCTCGGCAAGTAATAAGCTTGAAGTTTTAACGAGCCGCGACCACAGGGAGCGGTCACAGTCTGACGGTTCGTCAACAGGTTCCTGGAGCTCACTTCAGAAAGCCACCCGGATCTCGGTCTCCGGAGCAACCCTGCAAGCTCCCTTCCCCGGCGTCCGTGGACAGAGCGGTCTGACCCCTTTTCTCAGCAACTTTCTATAGCAACCTGAAGTTCACTTGAATGGTCGCGATCACCGGCACCGCCATGCCTCCCTGCATCCCCGGATTGAAGCGCCATTTCGAAACCGCTTCCTCAGCCTTTTCGTCCAGCCCATACCCGATCCCGCGCTTCAGCGTCATGTTCCCCGCTTTTCCGTCGGTTCCGATCGTCACCACCATCTCCACCACGCCTTGCCTCTTGGCTGCCCGCGCCTCTTGAGAGTACTCTGGATCCGACTTGCTGATCACCGTTGGCGGTTGGACGCCGTTGCCGATCCGTAGCGCCGCGGCGCTGTCCGTCGCCTTAGGCGAAAGCGACGCAAAATGATCCTTGCGAATCTCAAACGCGCGAGCCTGCAGCCCTTCGGCTTCGCCGTCTCTCCCCTCGCCCTTCAGGAAATCCGCGAACATTTCCATCACCAGCGCATGCTTGGGAGTCGCCTCCGAATCCATCGACGCCGCGCGGCTCAGCAGCGATTCCGCCTCCACGAGGTCGCCCTTGGCCTCGCGCGCTAATCCCATCCACGCCATTGCTTCCGCGACGTTGGGTCCTTTCGGATCCGCGTTGATCGACCTTTGCAAGTAATTTACCGCCTGATCGGGCGCCTTTTGGAACGAAATGATTCCCAGGTAGAGCAGCGCCGGAGCCGTCTCCGGCCGATCGCCCAACGCGACCGCCTGTTCGTAGTAACTCTTCGCGTACCGCGCCCGGTACATCTGCGCCAGATTGCCGAGCTTCATCAGCCCATCCGCATACGCCACGCTCTGCTCGCTCGCGACCTGGCCTCGCACGGCCAGCGCTGCCTCCAAAAGCTTATGCGCGTTTTCATACTGCTTGGCCTGGATGAATGCCGCCGCCACTCGATCCAGCATTTCGAAATTCTTCTGCCCCGTGGCCGCGCGAATCGTAGCCTCGACATCCGCCGGCAGCGTCTGCGTATCCTGTGCATGAATCGCCGCCACCGGCGCCACCAGCGCAATCGCCGCCAGTGCGATCGCCACCGCCGCCATTCGTCCCGGAGATTTGCGATTCATTCCCGCATCCAGGATCGCGCTCAGCCGCCCTTCCAGTTGCGAAGGCTGCGCCATGGCCACCGCGCCGCGAAAACTGCATGCCGCAGCCGACCGTGCCACTTCCAGCAGATGGCTCGCGTACTCGGAAGCGCGCGTCCCCGCATCCAGCACCAGGTCGTCAGCCGCCCGCTCCCGCATTTTCAGGAACTGCCTCCAAGCCGTCCACGCCAGCGGATTCCACCAGTACAAACTCAACGCCAGGCGAGCCAGAAACTGCGTGGCGACATCCCCTCGTCTGACATGCGCCAGCTCATGCAGCAGCACCGCGCGACGGCGTTCCCCGCTCCACTCTGAAGCTTCCAGCGGCAGGAAAATCGCCGGCCGGGACCATCCAAACGTCATCGGCATCGTACCCGCCGCAGTCTCCAGGACCAGCACCCGAGCCCCGCCCTGGATTCCCAGCTCTCGTGCCAGCCCCGTCAAGTCTTCCTCCACTACCGTCGATGCCGACCGCAGTCTCCACATCGCCACCGATGCGAATATCAGCCGCACGAATCCCACGGCCGTTCCCGCGCCCCAAATCAGCGCGCCGATCAGACCCCAGTCTGGACGCCAAGGCGCCGGCCTCGAGGATCGGACTCCGCTCACCGTAACCTGAACCGGCGCGGCATCCGCGCCAGCCAGCGCATCCGCGACGAACGTAACCCCCGGCGCCAACACTCGATCCGCCGCCGTAACGTGCAGCGCCGGCAGCGACACCGACAGCAGCGGCAGCGCCAGCAACGCCAACACCGCCGCGGTCCAGATCAAATGCCGCGCCGCAGCCGACCGTTTCCGCATCGCCAGCGCCGCCGCCCAAGCCGTGGCCAGCACCACCACGCTCTTCAACCCGACACCCATTAGAATGGAGCTCGTCACTTGCCCTCCTTCTTGGCGTGTTCGATCATCGCGCTCATCCGGTCCAACTCTTCCCGCGTCAGCTTCGTCGACGATACATCCAGCAGCGCCGCTACCGCCTGCTCCGGCGATCCGCTGAAAAACGTATCCAGCAGATGCTTCACCGCGGACCGTTTCGCTTTGTCGCGTGGAACCGTCGGCGCATACACATACTTCAAATCCTCCGCTTGATGCCGAACGTGTCCCTTCTCTTCAAGCACCCGCAGCATCGCTCGCACCGCCGAGTAGCTCGGCGGATCGTACATGGCCTTCAGCACCTCGGCGGCCGAAGCTTTGCCGTGCTGATAGAGGATATCCATGATCTGCCGCTCGCGCCGGCTCAACCTGGGGAACGGACTCATGCTAGAAAACTAGCACGTCTGCCGCGAGCAGTCAAGAGAAATGTTACCGGAGCGGAAAGAGGTTGCCGATCTATTTATTGCGCGGTTGCAGCACCTTCGGCGCCGCCACATATCCGACGATCAGGTCTTTCTTCACGTCGTTCACCACCAGCTCATACGGCTGCGCGGCCTTCGACAGCAGGAACTGAACCGGCTCATTCACCGACTTGTCCTTCTTCTCCACCCGCTTGTCGTCCGCGATCACGTCGATGGTGTACTTGTTGTGTTTCGGATCGGTCGCCCTCAGCAGTACCGCGATATCGCCCACCTTCTGCGGAGCCTTGCTCTTGGCGATCTTGAACTCGGTATAGTTCCGCTCGCCCAGCTCGCGCAGCGCCGCCAGCTCTTTCCCGTTGGTCGCGATCAGCCCGCTCTGGACGCCCAGGTCGCCGCGCGTGCTCTTCAAATCCGCAATCGTCTTTTCCAGGTCCGACTTCGTCTTGGCGACGTCGGTCTTCACACCGCCCACGTCCGCCGACACTTCACCGATCTTCGCGTTCGCCGCGCTCGCGTCGCTCTTGGCTTGTGACGCTTCATTGCCCACCGTCGCGATCTGCTTGCCTTGCTCTTCCTGCAGCTTCTGGAGCCTCGCCGCCAGAGCGTCGGCGTGCGCGTTCGCTTCGCTCTGGGCCTGTCCGCTCAGTTGCGCCGCCTGCGCGCGAGCCTTGTCCAGATCCTTCTTCAGTTGCTCCATATTGTGCCGGCTCGTCTGCACCGTCACTGAAGAAGTCTCGTTGATCTTGGCGATCTCCGCCGCTAGCGAATCGCGCGTCTCCGCCAGTTCTCCTCTTATCTGGTTCAACTGGTAGAAAAGATACACCGACGCACCCAGCAGCGCGATCACCGCGCCGAACAGGATCGGAATCTTCACGCCCGTCCCCGGTGCCTGAACGATAATCGGCTGCGGAGCCGGCGCCTGCGGGGAAGTCTGTACCGGGGCTGCTGCCGGTTCACTGGTTCGTTTCTCCTGTGGGAACAACATGATACAAGACCCTCCCGCTTTCTTAGTCTAACACCCTATCCATGAGATGTAAGAATAGGCTCAACAGGTTACATCGATTTCTTCACCACCGTCGGTTTCGCAAATTCCAGCAGTTCCTGCTTCGGAACCCCCGGCTCGAAGCACCGCCGGCACCGAGCCTCATACATCCCCGCCGCCCCCACCACGATCAGGTCATTCGACTCCACCAGCCTCTGCGTGTGCTTCGCCGGATTCCCGCATCGCATGCAAATCGCCAGCGTCTTGGTGATCGATTCCGCCAGGCACAGCAGCTCCGGCATCGGCGTGAACGGCCGCCCCAGATAATCCGTATCGAGCCCCGCAATTAAAACCTGTTTCCCCGAATCCGCCAGCTGTGACGCGACATCCACCAGGTCCAGCCCAAAGAAATTCGATTCGTCCACCCCCACCACCTGCGTCCGCCAATCGAGCTTGGTCAGAATCTCGCCCGCGCTGGCCACCACTTCCGATTTCATGCGCTGCTCGCCATGCGAAACAATTTCATCGTGCGCGTACCGGTCGTCCAGCACCGGCTTAAATACCTGCACGCGTTTCCGCGCGATCCGCGCCCGCCGCAGCCGCCGGATCAACTCTTCGCTCTTGCCCGAAAACATCGGCCCGCACACCACTTCGATCCACCCGATAGGACTGGTAACAATGTCCATAGGAAGAATCCAGAATACACGGATTTGATATCGTGAGGCTTGAGCGTCATCCACTGCCTCGGCGGCCGCGTCCTCAAACCCGAAATCCTCGACACCCTGCCCCCCGGCCAAGCCCGCGCCAGCCTAGCCGACCTCACCCGCATCAACAAAACCTGGGGAGGCCACAGCACCCTCCGTCACCTTCTTCGCGAAGTCGTCCAACCCGGTGAAGCTTTTTCTCTGCTCGATGTAGGCGCCGCCTCCGGAGACATGGGAGCCTGCATCCGAGCCCTATATCCCCGCGCCACCGTGACCTCGCTCGATCGTCTGGAATCCCATCTCGCACAAGCCCCCGCCCCCAAATTAGCCGCCGACGCCTTCGCCTTGCCCTTCGCCCCAAAATCCTTCGATTTCGTGTTCTGCTCTCTCTTCCTGCATCACTTCACCGGCGCCGAAATCATAAATCTCTTCCGCGAATTCGCTACCGCCGCCCGCCGCTCCGTCCTGG
Source organism: Terriglobia bacterium (assembly GCA_963842485.1). Taxonomy (GTDB): domain Bacteria; phylum Acidobacteriota; class Terriglobia; order Bryobacterales; family Bryobacteraceae; genus Palsa-187. The sequence continues at coordinate 53,389 of CAWJHI010000130.1, forward strand.
TAATCGACCTCGAACGCAACCCCATCGCCTACTATTTCATCCCCTGGACCCGCTGGCTCTTCGGCTGGGACCCAGTCACCGTTAACGACGCCGCAATCTCAGTCGAAGCCGCCTTCCACGCGAGCGAACTCCAATCGCTAGCCGCCTCAGCCGGCCTAAGAAATCCCCGAGCCCGATCCTTCCACCCTGCCTTCCGCATCGCCTTACACGCAGACGTATAGTCGGGGAAACTCGGGACAGATAGCATGAGCGGGCTGGCCCCCATCCAGCGGCGGTAAGCTCGCTGGTGGAACGCACTCCGTTGAGGGTGCAAAAAGGAGACCAGCCATGAAGAAGAAGAGCATCCCCGCTTCCGAGATTCCTGAGTTGACCATCGGGCTCGACCTCAGCGACCGCTCCTTCCAGTTCTGCGAGCTCAACGCCCAAGGCGAGATCGTCAACGAAGGCCAACTCAAGCTCGATCGGCCAACTCTGCGAAAATATCTGGCGGCGCAACCCCAGGCGAGAGTAGCGCTCGAAACCGGCGGACAATCGGCGTGGGTGAAGCAGGTCATCGAAGAGTTGGGCCACGAAGCCGTGGTGGCCAATGCGCGAGAGTTGCAGGCGGTCACCGGACGCAGCCATCGTACCGACCATCACGATGCGCGGCAACTGGCGCGGTTGGCACGCGTGGATCGAGAGTTGCTGAGTCCGGTGCAACTGCGCGACGCGCGGCCGCAGGCGGATTTGTTTGTGATCCGCGCGCTGCTGGTGGAGGTCCGGACCATGCTATCAACTTCGCGCGCGGCGTCACCAAGACCACCGGGCAACGCCTGCCGGCCAGCGTGTCCCATCGTTTCGTCGAGCCCGTGCGCGACGCTGTGCCGGAAGCGCTGCGGCCCGCGTTGTTGCCGTTGCTCCAGGTGCTCGATCAGATCGGTGAGGAGCTGGACGGCTACGATGAGAATATCGCAGCGTTGGCCGAACAGCGCTATTCGGAGACGCGCTGGCTGCGTCAGGCGCCAGGAGTCGGCACGCTGACGGCGCTCACGTTCGTGCTGACGGTGAACGATCCGACGCGCTTCGCGCACAGCCGCGATGTGGGTCCGTTTCTGGGATTGGTGCCGCGGCGGAGGCAATCGGGCGAGCAAGATCCGCATCTGCGGATCAGCAAGTGCGGGGATGGTTATCTGCGCAAACTGCTGGTGCAATGCGCGCACGTCGTGATGGGTCGCTTTGGACCCGATTGCGCGTTGCGGCGGTGGGCACTCGCGCACGCCCAGCACAGCCGCACGGCCAAGAAGCGCACGGTGGTGGCGGTGGTGTTGCACCGCCTGTGACGTCGTCGTGGGGTGTTTCAAGCATTCCCGGTCGCCGCATAGAAATGTTTTCGAAAAGGTGAGCGCCCTCGAGTTCTGGCGACTGCGCGATTCCGTTAGGCAGGACCAGTTTGCGAAGCGCAAGCTGAGCCCGTGGGACAGATGGCAACGCCAGCTTTCCAACCGGAACCCCTCTTGCAGCGATCCCCCGAGTGGATCACCTCAGACTGCGCATGGAAGCTGGAGGCAAAGCTCAGAGCTCACCCACGGAAACGAGTTTCCGCTCCGCCGCCCGTCGAAGGCGTCGCGATAGCCGAACGGTGCTCGCCGGCAAGGGTTCGCTGCGCCGCGCTGACGCGCGCCCTTGCCTGCTCCGCTCCGTTCGGCAAAGTGAAGATTGCGACGGGGGGCTCCGACGGAAACTCGAACCAGATTTCTCTTGACAATTACCAGCCCGCTCATGGAAGATACGGCATCGCGGAGCACATCGGCGATGCGGCGCGGGCGCGCGGGTTTGAGGCCGACGTAGTGCGAGCGGCGGAATTGCCGGCCGGGTTTTCGCTCACGGCATATTCAAAGGCGGTGGTGGCGGCGTCGGTGCATGGCGGGCGGCATGAGAAAGAGATTGTCGATTTCGTCAAGCGGTATGTTTCCGAGCTGGACGGAATGCCGGCGGCCTTTATTTCAATGAGCCTATCGCAGGCGGGCGCTGAAGATGCCGCAGCGTCGCCGGAGCAGCGCGCGAAGGCTGCCGCCGAAGTCGATCACATGATGTGGCGCTTCCTGACTGAAACCAGGTGGCATCCTTCCAAGATCAAAGCCGTCGCCGGAGCGCTGATGTACAGCAAATACAACTTCATTCTTCGGTGGGTGATGAAGCGCGTCGCGAAGGCGGCTGGAGCAAGCACGGATACTTCGCGCGATCACGAGTTTACCGACTGGCTCGCGCTCGACCGGTTCCTGGATAATTTCCTGCAGATCCCGGTCGCTTCCGGCTCAAGACTTTGAAAGATAGGGACCGACCGCTGAGGCCGCGAGGGGCCCTCTGCCGGAAACGTTTTGCGCGTGGGCAAACTCTTAAGTCAGGACTCTTGAGTTCGCAGAATTCTGGGGAGCAGAACCAGGACGGCGCCAAAGAGAAGCAGCGGAATTACGAGCTCCATGGTCGTGGCCAGGACCAAGTCGCGCATGGCGATCCGGAAGCCGGCGGCCGCCAGGAACGCATACATCAGCCAAACCAATTCCTTCCGATGCCAGCGCATGCCGGCCCAAGCCAGGACGAGGGCGGAAGCGGTGAGCACGACCGTGCCGGAACAAGGAAACCGGAGCACGGCCGTAAGCTGTCCCGCTGCCACCCCCGCCAGCCCCGCGGCAATGAAGAGTGCGGGCATTCGCCGGCGCACGGCAAAGTACGACAGCGCCGCCGCGACTATGACGATCGCGGCTGGAGCCACGGGGAACGATTCGCGGCCGCCAAAGAACACTTCGACGGAGCGTTCGGCTACGCGCGAAACCATCAGCGCGAGCCAGAGAAAAACGGCCGCATGCGCGTCGGCCGATTCATCGGGATTCCAATAGGACAGGAGAACGGCCAGCGCGGACCATGCGCCGATGAGGGCGAGTCCGGACATGGTCAGCCAGGTGGCGGAGGCGATCAGAAGCAGCCCGAACGCGGCATAGGCGCGCCGGTTGCGCCCGCCGGCGAGCCGCGTTACCAGCAGGTAACAGGCGATGCCGCCGGCCATCGCGAAAATCCCGACGGGAACATTGTGCCCGGTGATCGCAACCATGCCACCGGCGCTTAACAGGAATGCCGCGGCCGTTTGGGCGATTTCGAGCGCCGCGAAGTTCCGCGCGCGGAGAAGGGTTCGAACCATGGAACTGGCCGCGTAAATCACGAGCAGGAGTGCCTGGATAGCCACGGCGGACCAGATCGAAACCGGTGCATAGCCTTCGGGGAGACCTTCGGGACGGCGCACCAGGACGGTAAGAACCAGCACGGCCGCATCCGCGCAGGCCGCCACCACCCAGCGGGTGCCGGTGACGTGCTCCTGAACCGCGGCGAATTCCACGGTGGCGGCGATCGCCAACAGGGCCAGGGTGAAGGGAGCCAAGGCATAGGTCCCGACCATCAGAACCAGCGCCAACACGGCACATGCGGCAGGCACCACGGCGGCGATGGTTTTGAGATTTTTTCGCCACGAAATGGCCTCAGCCGCGACGCAGAACGCGAAAACCACGGCAGCCGCGGTCCACGCGGACACGGCTTTGAATCGCACGGCCGATTCCCAGATCAGCGGCGCGAAGATGAGAATGGAAGTGGAAACGCGGGCGGCCACCGCGAATCTGCGGCCGGAAGATGTGCGAGCAGCCAGCCATAACCAGGACGCGGCGTAAACGATGCCCGCGGCGACGCCCATGCCTCGCGGAACCGTTCCCAGCTCGGTGAGCGCGCGCAGCAGATACGCGCCCGCAATGCCGAGCAGAGCGTATCCGACCATGGGGACGGCTTCCGAGGAAACTTCAAGATGCTCGAGCGGGGACGGCTGGAGCGCAAGCTCGGGCGCAGGCCGGGGTTCCTTCTGCTCGAGGATGGAAACGCGGCGTTCGAGCGCGTGCACTGCGAGGATCAGCTCGCGCAGTTCCTCCGGCGTGACACTCGGACTGGGACCGACCGCAGAGACTTCCACGAACGCTCTCCTGATTCACAGGCTGCTGAAAAAGGGGTCAGGCTGCAGCATCCACGCCCGCAGGCCTGCGTGGCGGGAAGGCCCAGCGCCCGGGGACAGAGCAATCTGGCCCCTTTTTCAGCATCCTCATTAGGCCGTCTGATGCCCCTCCCACGGCGGAAGCAGCTTCACCAGCGCCCATAAAATAAAAATCGGAAGCAGACACAATACGACGGCGGTGAGCAAACCCTCGCGAGTCGCAAATTCGACTTTGTAAGTGGTGTAACCGAGAAAGCTCTTGGAAAATAACTGGCCCCCGACGACCACGTTCCAGCGCATCGCAAAAATTCCAATCAAGGTCAGGATTCCGGAGATGGCATAAATCCGGCGGCGCACGGCCTCGCCGAACTGCTTGAGTTGCGTGATCGCCAGCAGCCCCAGCGGAAGCAGGGTCCCGATCATGATCTGCACGACCACGTGCGAAAAATACAGGCGGGTGTGGACCATGAAATCCAGACTGCGGAAGGATTCGTCGGATTCATAGATCCGATGGATCAGGTCCAGCATTTCCAGCGAAAAATCGATGATGAAAACGTAGAACAAATATTTCGCGATGGTATCGACGCACGGCATGTCGATGATTTTGCCGCGCAGCTTGCTGGCGGCCATGTAGGTGAGCAGCACCGCCGCGATTCCAGAAACCATGGCGGAGAAGATGAATACCACGGGCATCAAAGGGGACGACCACCACGGGTTCGCCTTCACCGATCCGAAAATGAAGCCGACGTAGCCGTGCAGCAGGAAGGCCGAAGGGATTCCGATGACGGTGATCACCCATCCCACGCGGTCGTCGATGCGCAGGGATTGCTCGCTGATGTTCTGCGAGCCGAGCGTCAGCGCCCGGTAGATCCACCGCATGACGCCGGAGGTGGAGCGCGATTTCAGAACGATTTCCTTCCGGAAGTCGAGCCAGATCTCCGCGAGCAGAACGATGAGCAGGTACCACAGGTACACGAACCCGAACATCGCCATGGCGGAGGTTTTGTGCGGCGTCAGGTACATTTCCACAGACCGCTCCGGGTGGCCCAGGTGCAACTGCAGCGGCAGGGGCGCGACTAAGAGAAATGCGAGAGCGGTGAGCAACGCCAGACGGTAGGTGGGCTGAACTTCCTTGACATGAAAGACGCGCGCGAGCGAGGCGAGAATGAACGCGCCCGCCACCAGGCCGGTGATATAAGGATACAGAACGATCAGAATGCTCCACTGGAGCTCGACTTCATTCGGATACATGAAGCCTTCAACGCCTGGAAGCATACTCCTCCTTCACCTGGTCATTCCTCACCGAACCACGCCGTCAAGATCGTGGTAAAAAACCTTAGCGCCGGTCGCCAGGTGCGGTTTCAAGACCCCGACATGATTGTCACGAATGAATTCGTGCACCGGATCTTTGGGATTCTTAAAATCGGCCAACTGGCGCGCGCCGGTGGGACAAACTTCGCTACACGCGGTGGTCAAGCCCTGCGTGATGCGGTGATAACACAGGGAGCATTTGTCTACCGTGTGTTTCCGCGGGTCGATATACCGGCAGCCGTATGGGCAAGCCTGGACGCAATAGCGGCATCCCAGGCAATATTTTTGATCGACGAGCACGACGCCATCCGGCGATTCGAAGGTGGCGCCCACGGGACAGGCCTGCACGCAGGGTGAGTCCGCGCAATGGTTGCACAGTTTCGGAACGAAAAAGCTCTTACCCTCGGCGGCGTAATTCAGGACCGGAAAACCGTTCATGCCGCCGTTCGGGGAATCCACTTGCGGATGCTCCTGCAGCAGATCGCTCACGTGATAGCGCTCCACCCAGGTGCGGAAATATCCATCGGGGACATCGTTTTCCTGGGCGCAGGCCTTCACGCAATTTCCGCAGCCGATGCACTTGGTGATGTCGATGGTCATACCCCACCAGTGATCCGCGGCTTGGTATTTGCCGGCGTCGGGCGGAGTTTCGCCAGTCATGGTCTGAAATGCGACCCGAGCGGCCCCGGAAAGAACGAGGAACTTCCCCGCTTGTTCGAGTAACTCGCGCCGATTCATTTCCATTCGTTTTCGCTCCTCAAAGTTTCGGACTGTGCGGTTGATGGCAGGTGCCACAGGACGTATCGCCCGCATGGTCCTTCACGATCACCTGGGGAAAAGTTCTCGGTCTGGCCGGATTGGCTTCGTGACAGTGCAGGCACACCGTGGCCGGGTCCGGTTTCACGGCTTTGTGCCCGCTGGGGTCTTCGGTATGCGCGGCCGAGGGGCCATGGCAGGCCTCGCAGGCGACTCCCGTATGTTTGCCGGCGTTTTTGGTTTTGGCGACGTCGTCATGACAGATCTCGCACGTCGCGTGGCCGGCGAAGGAAACTGGACGCGCCTTAATTTCTTCGAGGACGGCGCCACGATAGTGGCCGTACTGGCCGAAACTTTTCGGCACGATCGCCGCCCGTATCAAAAGGAAGGCCGCCACCATCACCCCCAAAAGAACCACGAACCGAATCAGGTGCTCCGACTCCTTGAGGGTCTTCCGCATATCTGACAGGAATGATGCAAACGGCGGGCCAACTGGCCGACCGGCTGCTATGTCGCTTACCTGTCGAGAGAAAGGCGATTGCGATTGTCCTGGGGAAAGCGGCGGCCTATGCGAGATCACCCACCGCAGAGGCAGGCGGATTGGGTCTTGCCACCCAGTCCTGCGGGGCGCTGTTGCCGTCCGATCCTTGGCGCTGTACACTTTTTAGTCATCATGAACCGCCGATCCTTTTTCGCACTTGGTACTCTGGGCGCGGTATCCGCGCTGGTCAGTTTCGCCTGGCAGCCGGAGGCTGGAATATCGCTGGCCTCGGTCGAGCCGTCTTATCTTCAACTCCTGCACTGGCGCATGGTGGGTCCGTCGCGAGGCGGGCGCGTGGTGGCTGTTACCGGAGATCCGGTCCATAAGCTGGTGTTTTACTTCGGAGCGACGGGCGGGGGCATCTGGAAAACAGAAGATGGCGGCGTGAGCTGGAACAATGTTTCCGACGGATTCGTGAACACCGGATCGGTGGGCGCGCTGGCCGTCGCGCCATCGAACACCAACATTGTCTATGCCGGTATGGGCGAGGCTTGCGTGCGCGGGAACGCTTCGTATGGAGACGGAGTTTACAAATCCACCGACGCCGGGAAGACCTGGACCAACGTCGGACTGAAGGCTACCCGGAGTATCGCGCGCGTACGCGTCCATCCGAAGAACCCGGACCTGGTGTACGTCGCCGCGCTGGGAGATCCGTGGGGACCCAGTCCAGATCGTGGCGTATTCCGATCGAAGGACGGGGGCAAGAGTTGGGAGAAGGTTTTATACCGTACCGATCAGGCTGGCGCCGCCGATCTGGTGATGGACCCGACGAATCCAGACGTGATGTACGCATCGACGCTGGACCTGCATCGCTTTCCGTGGGGATTCCGCAGCGCCGGACCTGGCACCGGACTGTTCAAGACCACCGATGGAGGTACCACCTGGACCGACCTGACCAATCGCGAAGGGTTACCGGGTGGTCCGAAGGGACGCATCGGAATTGCGATTGCGCCCAGCCGGCCGAATCGGGTCTGGGTGCTGGTGGACGCAGAGCCGGGCAAAAAGGGTTTGTACCGGTCCGAGGATGGCGGACAAACCTGGCGTCACCTGACCGACGATGCCGAGTTGACCATGCGGCCGTGGTATTACCATCACATTTTCGCGGACCCGAAGGATCCCGATCTGATTTACGTGCTGAACGTCGGCGCGTGGATGTCGCGAGATGGCGGGGAAAAGTTCGAGCCGTTCCGGCCGCCGCACGGCGATCATCACGACCTGTGGATCGATCCGGAAGATCCGCGCAGAATGATTGAAGGCAACGACGGAGGCGCGACGATTTCCTTCAATGGCGGAACGTCCTGGTCGACCATTCTCAATCAGCCTACGGCGCAGATCTACCACGTGGTGGCCGATCATCAGTTTCCGTATCACATTTACGGGTCGCAGCAGGATAACACCACCATGGCTCTGCCGAGCCGATCGGATTTCGGACGCATCACCATCGAGGATTGGGAAACGGTGGGCGGCGGAGAAGACGGGTACATCGCCACGAATCTGACCGATTCGAATATTGTGTATGCCGCCAATCATCACTGGTTGACGCGGTATGACCGGCGGACCAAGCAGGTTCGCGACATCTCGCCGAATCCGGAGACGCATTACGGGTGGGGCGCGGCGGACATCAACTTTCGATTCTGGTGGACCTATCCGGTGTCCACGTCGCCGACGAATCCGAAGACGCTGTATGTGACGTCGCAGTACGTGCACCGGTCGACGGATGAAGGCCAGAGCTGGCAGGTGATCAGTCCGGATCTGACCCGGCACGATCCCAAGACGCTGGAGCACACGCCTTCGTATGGACATGAAGAGACGGAACAGTACTGGGGTCCGATCACGCGCGAGGCGTACGGACCTGAATGGTACGCGACGATTTTCGCTTTTGCGGAATCGCCGAAGAACGAGAATGTGCTGTGGGCCGGCTCCGATGACGGCTACGTTCAAGTGTCGCGCGACGCGGGGAAGACCTGGGCGAAAGTGACTCCGCCCGACCTTCCGGAATTCGCGCTGATCAGCACGATTGAACCGTCGCCGCACAATGCGGCCGAAGCCTACGTCGCGGCGACGCGATACAAGCTGCAGGACAATCGTCCGTATCTTTATAAGACCGCCGACTACGGGAAGACGTGGACGAAGATCATCAATGGCATCCCCGATTATGACTTCACACGCGTGATCCGCGAAGATCCGCAGCGTCCGGGACTGCTGTTCGCCGGAACGGAAACTGGCGCTTATGTTTCCTTCGACGATGGAGCGCACTGGCAATCGTTGAAGCTGGGATTGCCGGTGGTGCCGGTGCACGATCTACTGATCAAGGAAGGCGATCTGGTGGCGGCGACGCATGGCCGGGGCTTCTGGATTCTGGATAACGCCGCACTGCTGCGCCAGTTCGACGCGACGTCGCTCAACGATCGGGTGCACCTGTTCGCGCCGGCGACGACGGTTCGTTTCCGCGGGAATGCGGGCGGGGCGGGCGGATTCGGGAATGACCCGTCGGGGACGGGCGAAAATCCGCCGGCGGGCGTGGACATTCCGTTCTACTTGAAGGATGCGCCGTCCGGTCCGGTGACGCTCAAGATCCTTCGCGAGCGGAACGGAGCTACTGAGGACGTTCGGACTTTTGCGATGGACACGAGCGGCAGAGGCGGCGGGGGCGGTGCGGGTCGCGGCGGCGGAGGGGGCGGACGACGCGGAAGGGCGAGCCGGGCAACCGCGGCGAAGGGCGCCAACAACTACGTTTGGGATTTTCGGTACGCGCCGCCGAACGTGATTCCCGACGCGGTGTTTCAAGGGCAGGCGATCGGGCCGCTGGCGGCTCCCGGGAATTATCGCGTCGAGCTTACCGTGGCGGGCAAGACTTACACGCAGCCGTTCAAGCTGGTGAAGGATCCGCGGCTGACGTACACGGACGCCGAGTTGGAGGAGCAGTTCCAATTCATGAAGCGCGTGAGCGACCGGCTGGAGCAAACCATGGCGACGGTTCGCCGCATCCGCGAAATGCGCAAGCGCGCCGAAGACATGATCGCGCAGGCTAAGAAGGACGGGAAGAACGCGGCGGATCTGGATCGGGCGTTGAAGGCGCTGAACGACAAGCTGTATCCGATCGAGGAGCGCCTGGTTCAGTTCCGCGCCCGGGCCGGGGAAGACCTGATCAATTATCCAACCGGAATCGACAGCAAACTGGCGCGCCTTCTGGATTTCGCTTCCATGGCGGACGCACCGCCGACGGAGGGCGAGAAAGAGCTGTACGGCCGTCTGTCGGAAGGCGTAACGGATCGCGTGAAGCTGGTGGACCAGGTGGAGAAGGCCGAGTACGCCACGGTGGTGAAGGTATCCGGGTTACGGTAACGCGTCAGTACGGAGCTTCCCGCCGGAATCCAAATCTGATAGAGTATGCCTCATCGATTTCGGGTTGTGGGTCCGGAATCAGAAAGGTCTTGCAATGACTCGACACTTCTTCGGGGTCCTGTCGGGACTCTTCTTGTTTGCTCTTATTTCCTTCGCGCAGAACGAAGGCGCGATTTCCGGTACGGTGCAGGATAGCTCCGGCGCCGTGCTTCCCAGTGCCACGGTCAAGCTCACCAACCATGAGCAGGGCACCGTGCGCACGGCAACCACCAACCAATCCGGCGTCTATCAGTTCACGTTCCTTCCGGCGGGGACGTACGATCTGGAAGTGACGGCGCAAGGCTTCAAAACGCAGACCAGGCCGAATCTGCCGCTGGCGGTGGCGCAGAATACCCGTGTCGATGTCAGCCTGGAGATCGGAAACGTCAACGAAAACGTCACCGTTATCGCGGACGCCGCGGTGGTCAACACGGAATCGGGCGAAGTGGGCGGCGTGGTGGACAACACCAAAGTCTCGGAGATGCCCCTCAACGGCCGCCAGATGTGGTCGCTTACGGAGCTGGTGCCGAATGTGATGCCGCCGGCGCAGAACTCGTCGCTGAGCTTCCGCGGCGGATTCAACGTCGCTGGGCAGAACGAAACCAGCAATAACTTTTTGCTGAACGGATTCGACAACAACGATCCCGACGTTTACGCGCCCAACTTCCGGCCGTCCATCGACGCGATTGAAGAGTTCAACGTGTTGACCGGCGTTTATTCGGCGCAATACGGGTACGGCTCCGGCGGCCAGGTGATCGTCACCACCAAGTCCGGGACCAATGGTTTTCACGGATCGGCCTTCGAATTCCTGCGCAACCAGGTGATGGACGCGCGAAACTTTTTCCAGACCGGTCCGACTCCGTCGTTCAAGCAGAACGATTTCGGCGGCACGGCGGGCGGGCCGATCATCAAGAACAAGACCTTCTTCTTTTTCAGCTATGAAGGTTTACGCCAAGCCTCCGGCTTCAGCTCCCTGAACACGGTCCCGACCGCGGCCGAGGATACGGGCAATTTCAGCGCGATCCCGGTGACCATCAAGGACCCGCTTACGTGCAGCGCCACCTCCTGCGCGGGAGCGACTCCGTTCGCCGGCAACGTCATCCCCCCCAACCGTCTGAGCGCGATCGGGAAGGCGCTGATCGCCTACCTCCCATTGCCCACGATCGCCACTCCGGCCGGAACGCTGCCGAAGAACAATTACACGTACAACGATACGCGCGGGGAGGACATGAACGAGTACAGCTTGAAGATCGATCAGACCTTCAGCGCCAGGGACTCCGGCTACCTGACTGCGAATTATTTCAACGATCCTTCGTTTGAGCCGAACAATTCGTTGTGCCAGCCCAAGGATCTGCCGGGCTTCGGCTGCTGGGTGAATCAGCTGTCGCAGGTCTACGGCTTGGCGGAAACGCACATCTTCTCGCCGAGCATGGTCAACCAGGTTCGGATCGGAACCAGCATGTTGATCCAGCCACGCACGCCGGAGGACCTTACGAACTTCTGGGGGCCGTACGGCATTACCCCGACTGTGGTCGCGCCCGGCAACCCTTGTACTGGCTGCCTGGCGAAGGCCACCTCCGGGTACATGGGGCCTCCCCTGACCACGGCGACATCCTACTTCACCGGCGGCAGCGGATTCGGAAATTACAGCTCGCAGCGGCGCGCCGATACGATCTGGATTTTCAACGATAACTTCTCGCTGACCAAAGGCAGACACACCATCAAAGTCGGCGCGAATCTGTCTCACTTCGGAACGAATAATTTTTCGAGCAGCGCCTATAACGGGTCCCTTTCGTTCAGCAATACGAGCACGGGGCCGACCACGGGTTACGGCATCGCTGATATGCTGATGGGCTATCCGGCGACCAGCGGCAATACGCCCTATCAAGAAAAATATTACGGACGCAACTCGAACATCGGCATTTATGCGCAGGACGATTGGAAATTCAGCAACAGCCTGACGCTGAACTTCGGGCTGCGCTGGGAAATGAATACGCCACCGATCGACTATGCGAATCGGATGACCACGTTCAACCCAGCAACCGGGGCGCCGGAGACGCAGGCGAATCCTGGAGTGGGCGCGCTGGCAACCGTGCCGGTGAGCGGTCTCGGCAACAAAGATTTTAACTTCGATTCGAAGGATTTCGGACCGCGCATCGGATTCGCCTGGCAGCCGTTTCATGACGGCAAGACGGTTATCCGTGGAGGAGCGGGAACGTTCTTCAATGGCTTGAATATCAACAACGGGCTAGGAGGCCTTTTCAAGGGCTATCCTTTCACCCTCTCCTACACTTACGCTTCGAGTCTCGCCGCTCCGCTGCTGCTGTCCAACCCGTTCCCCGCGGGGAGCGGCGTAGTTACGTCGCTCTCGCTTACGGGAGCGGACCCCGACTTCAAGAATCCCCGGGTCTATGAATGGAGCATGGGAATTCAGCGGCAGCTCAGGAAAGACATGTTGTTCGAAGTGGACTATTTCGGAAACGACAGCAACCACCTGCAGCAGGAGCAGAACATCAACCAGCCGCTGCCGGGAGCCGGCACCTCCCAGCAGGTGCAGGCGCGGCGCCCCTATCCGTCTTACAACGGGGTTCCACTCGGAGCCATCACCTGGATCCAATTTTCAGGGAACGGGCACTATGAATCGCTGGCGGCAAGGCTCAACAAGCGCTACGCTTACGGCCTTTCGTTTTTGGCGTCGTTCACCTACGGCAAATCGATCGATGACTTCGCATCCAACGGCGGGGATGCGGCTTCGAACCAGTACAATTTCCACACCGCGTACGGATTGTCGCCCTTCGATGTCCGCTATCGCTTCGTCTTCAGCCCGGTCTGGGAATTGCCATTCGGCAAAGGGAAGTATTGGCTGACGGACGGAATCGCCGCCAAGATCGCGGGCGGATGGCAGCTCTCGTCATTATTCCAGGCGCAGACTGGCACGCCGCTCACCGCGACGCTTTCGGGCAACTACACCAACACCGCCGACGCGCTGGCCCGGCCCAATGTAGTTTCGGGTTGCAACCCGAATAACGGACCCAAGACGCCGGGTGAATTTTTCAACACGGCGTGCTTCCAGGTGCCGGTGGTAGCCAATCAGGCCGCCTCGCTGTATTCGTTCGGCAACGAGGGCAGAGATGTCATCGAAGGCCCTGGTCTGGTGACGCTGGATCTCTCGCTGGTGCGCAGTTTCAGCATCAGGGAGAAGCTGAGAATCCAGTTCCGCGCCGAGTCGTTCGATTCGCTGAACCATCCGATTTTCAACACGCCGAACACTACGGCGGATAGCTCCGCGTTCGGAACCATCAGCTCGACGATCGCATTCGGCACTCCGGCGCGTCAGAATCAGATGGCATTGAGGCTGGTCTTCTAATAGTCCCGAGGCGTGCTGGTGTGGTGCGTCGCTGATCTCGAACGGTACGATTCGGGCGGGCCAAAAAGGGGTACAGGCACGAACTAAATTCGAGCCCGTCCCCCTTTTTGCACTGTCCCGTTATCGGACATGACTTGCGACGCAGACCGTCATTCGTCCGCTAATCCCTGCCGTTCGCCGGTTTTCGAGGGCCTTCGCACCCGTGCCGCTTTATCCTCGACTGGTATGAATCCGACGCTGGCTTTTGCAGGACGGCGGGCCGAGGCGCAGTTCGAGCGAACCCTGAGCGTGACGGGTCCCGTGACGCTGGACGTGAGCACGAAATCGGGTGTCATTCGAATCCGGCGCGGTCCGGATGGCTGCGTCGCCATTCGGGGCGTGCTGCGGGCACATCCGGCCTTGTTTAGCTGGAGTCACCCCGAGGAACAGGTGCAGCACCTCGCCTCGAACCCGCCGGTCCGGCAGGACGGAAACACGATCCAGATCGGGGACGTCGCGGACCGATGGTTGTTACGCCGCGTTCATTTTCTGGTCGAGATTACGGCGCCGGCGGATACGCGGGTTCGCGCGTTTGGCGATTCCGCCGGGCTGCGCGTAGAAGGGATCAACGGACCCGTAGACTGTGAGACGGATTCGGGCGAGATTCAGATCGCCGGCGTCCACGCGGAAGTCAGCGCCTGGAGCGACTCGGGCGAAATCTACCTTCGCCAGGTGGCAGGACCTGTCGATGTGCGAACCGATTCCGGCAAAATCGACGCGCTGGAGATCGGTGGAGACATTGACGCCCACACGGATTCGGGCAGCATACGCGTCTCGCAAACGGCCGCGGCGCCGGTGTACGCGCGGAGCGACTCGGGCCGAATCAGCGTAAAGCTTGCGGAGTCCGGCGGATACACGATCGGGGTGCGCACGGACTGCGGACGGATCGAGATTCCGGAAATAACACGGGCCAGATCCTCGGGCCGCGAAATGGAAGGGGCGATCCGGGGAGGCGGGGCGGCCGTGTATCTTGAAACCGACTCGGGCGATATCGAAGTGGTTTGACGAGCACCCGCGGGCATCGTTTTTGCTACTGTGAAAATCGAATGCCACAGACCATATTCATCACAGGCGCATCGACCGGGATCGGGAGAGCCGCCGCACTGTACTTCCGGGACAAGGGCTGGAACGTCGCGGCGACGATGCGGGACCCTTCGGGTCACGCGGATCCGGCCTCCGAAACGCTTCGCACGTTTGCCCTGGACGTAACCAAACCGGCTACGATTCGACCCGCCGTAGAGGGAGCGCTGCATGCTTTCGGGCGCGTCGATGTGCTGGTGAATAATGCCGGGTATGGAACCTTCGGCCCGTTCGAGGCGGCAACCAACGAGCAGATCGAACGCCAGTACGCGACGAATGTAACGGGACTGATGTATGTCACGCGCGAGTTCCTGCCTCATTTCCGCGAACGGCGCGGCGGTACGATCATCAACATGTCTTCGGTGGGGGGACGCGCGACGTTCCCGCTGTACAGCCTTTACCACGGCACGAAATGGGCAGTGGAGGGATTCTCAGAATCGCTGGCCTTTGAACTGGAGCCGCTGGGTATCCGGGTGAAGGTGGTGGAACCGGGCTCCATCGCGACGGATTTCAGCACACGATCGCTGGACCGTCTTCAACAACCTGGGCTGGACGTTTACGACGGCTTTGTGAAGAAGTTCATGGAGAACTGGAGCGCGGGGCGAAGGGCCTCGACTCCAGAACTGGTGGCCGAAGTCATTTTTCAAGCTGCTACGGACGGAACCAGCCAACTGCGATACGTCGCGGGTGAAGACGCGAGGATGGTCCTGGATGCGCGCAGCAAAATCAGCCAGGAAGAATACTACTCGATGATCCGCCAGCGGCTGGGGTTGTAGACGCCACCGGCTGTCCGACAGCGTCCAGGAGCTTGTTGAAAGGGGGACAGACCGCTCTGTCCACGTCACGCTTTTTTGTTAAGTGAGGGGTTTGCAACCAGGGACAGAGTAATCTTCCCCCTTTTTCAACAAGCTCCTATTGTAGTGCATCGCTGATCTCGAACAAGATGATTCGGGTGGGGCAAAAAAGGGTACAGGCACGAACTTTCGCAAAAGCGGCGAGATTCGAGCCAGTCCCCCTTTTTGCACTTTTAACAAGCTCCTAGGAAGCCCCCGGGCTTACTTCAGGGCGATTTCGATCATGCCCGCTAGCACCGTCCCGGCACGCTCCGTTACAGGAAGAGCCTTGGGGATCCTAAAGTCAAATGCCTTGCCCACGCTGCCTGCGTCCAAACGCTTCACGGCGTACGTGCCGTTGACGTTCGCCAGCGTTAACCTGGCATGCCCGGACTCGGGCTCGAGTTCCACCGCGGCGGCGATCATCGTCGCCGTCCCCCGGTCGCCCGTGATGCGAACCGTGTTGGTCCCAGAAGGGACCTCATGGGTCGAAATGGTGTATTCACCCGGTTGCAAAACGACGCCGCCAAAGCGCGCCTGAACGGGAAGGGTGAACGTCGCGTGGTAGGATTGTTGCGCGTTGGCCTGCGGCATGATCACACCAAACGATCCTGCGAGCAGAATGGTACTCAGTGTCCAGTTCATTCTCAACATCACAGACAAATCTCCTTGTTTACCGTTAATTTCGAACCTTTCGAATCGATGGTTCGTCCAACAAGAGAGACGAATCAGCAGACATGTGGCTTCTCATCTGTGGATCAATTGATTGTCAAGCGCTAAACATTAGGAGCAGAATGACTTGAGCAACCACGTGATTTCTGTTTCAAAGAGCGCCGACAGATCGAATCAGGCTAGTTACGATCGTTTCGTGTTTGCCGCTTTGCGGCTTCGATTCGGTGTCTTCGAAGTCAGCCCGCGGGAGCGCGAGCTGCGGAAGTTCGGACTCAGGGTTAGGCTGCAACAAAAGCCGTTTCAAATCCTCGAGCGTTTGCTCCAGACGCCTGGGGAATTTGTCGGCAGGGAAGAACTTGCGCGGCTCTTATGGCCGGACCTGCACGTGCGCTTCGACAAGAGCCTGAATACAGCGATGAATGTGCTGCGTCGCGCTTTGGGAGATCAGGGGAGAAATCCACGCTTCATCGAGACGCGGCCCGGCTTAGGATATGGTTTTATCGCGCCGGTGGAGCAAGTCGCGGAGCCCGCGCCCGGGTTAGCTCGACGGAACATTGCATACCGGGGCAACATCGAGGCTTATCAGGACTATCTCAAAGGCCGATATTTCTTGAACAAGCTGACGGAGGAGGATAGCCGCAAGAGCATCGCCTACTTCGAGTCGGCGCTGAGGTGCGATTTAAATTATGCGCTCGCGTATGCCGGCTTGGCGGACACCTGGTCGTGGTTGGGGCACTGCGGCGCGCTTCCGCCCCAGGAATGCTTTTCCCGCGCCAGGGAATTCGCCGAGGCTGCGTTGCGCATCGACGATCTGCTGGCGGAGGCGCACACGTCGCTGGCCGGGGTAAGAAAGTTCTTCGATTGGGACTGGGCTGCCGCTGAAGCGGGGTACCGGCGAGCGCTGAAGTTGAACCCGAACGATGCGGCCGCCCGCTGCCAGTATGCCCGGCACCTCTCGACCATGGGACGCTTCGAGGATGCCGTGAAGGAAATCCGCGCGGCTCAGGAGCTGGATCCGCTATCGCTGGTTATCAGCACGGAGGTGGCGTGGATTCTGTATCTGTCGCGGGATTTCTCGGCGGCTGTGGAACAATCCTGGAAGGCCCTGGCCATGGAACCGCGGTTCGCTCCGGCGCAGAACACGCTTGGGCTGGCTTACGCGCAGATGGGAATGGTTGAGGAAGGGATCGTGGAGCTCGACAATGCGCGCGTGTGTTCGGAAAATCACCCGGCGGCCGTGGCGGCGCTGGGGTGTGCGCTTGCGACCGCGGGGAGACCACGCGAGGCTGAGGAATCGTTAGCGGACCTGAAGCGAGCGGCGCGTACGCGGCATGTCTCTGCGTACTGGCTGAGTATCGTGCACGCCGGGCTGGGAGAATGCGATCTTGCATTCGAGTCGCTTCAGAAAGCCCACCGGGAGCATGATGCGTGGCTGGTATGGCTTAACGTGGAGCCCCGGTTCGATCGACTACGCGAAGATGCGCGGTTCGAAGAGCTGTTACAAGGGATTGGGTTGCCACGCGGCGCAAGCTGCTCCGCAGGCTGATGGCGCCGCGCTACTGAATTTTCACGACTCCCGGCGCGACCTCCGGAAAATTCTTCATC
Source organism: Terriglobia bacterium (assembly GCA_963842485.1). Taxonomy (GTDB): domain Bacteria; phylum Acidobacteriota; class Terriglobia; order Bryobacterales; family Bryobacteraceae; genus Palsa-187. The sequence continues at coordinate 70,983 of CAWJHI010000130.1, forward strand.
ACGGCCGGATCGTGCCCCGGAATAATCAGCTTCGGATTGGACGCGATCTGCCTCATGCGGTCCTGCGCGCGCAGGTTTGAATCCGCGTCGAGCGTCGCCGCGATGGGCACGTGCTTCTCCATGTTTTCGTACATATAAACGTTGTCGCTGGCCAGGACGACGGTGCCGGTCGCGGTCTTCACGCCCACGAACTGCGATTGAAACGTGTGTTTGCCGCCGATGTAGCAAGTAATTCCGGGTAGAATCTCCTGCGCATCGCCGTTGACCAGACCGACGCGGCCCTGCGTGTTCAATTTCACCAGGCCGAGGATGTCATCCGGATCCGCGGCGGTGCGCTTCTTGCCGTTCCATGCCTCGCCCGCGTAGTATTCGATCTCGTCTTTCTGAATCCAGATTTTCGCCTTGGGAAACAGGTCGAAGCCGTCGGCGTGGTCCCAATGGATATGGGTGATGATGATGTCGGTGACGTCGTCCGCCTTGAGGCCGGCGCGTTCAATGGCGACCGATGGCTTTTCGTAGTCGGCCGGTTTCCACTGCTTCATGAACTGGTCGCGATAAAAGCCGCAATCCACCAGAACGTTGCGGCCCTCGCCTTTGACCAGCCAGAACATCAAGGCGATATCCATCTTTCGCGCCGGGTCCGCACCCGCGACCAGGCCCGACACCTTGAAATCCTTGAGGGTCCCGTATCGAATGGCGTAAACCTCATACTTCGGCTGGGCGGCAAGCGAAACGGCGGCGAGTAAAGCCGCAATCAGGAATCGCGCGATGGGCAAGCTTATGAGAAGGGAACGGCATACTCTTTATTTTCCGCTATCGACCTCATTTTCCCTAATCGGGGCCGACGCGAAACTGGGTGTTCTCCGCGGCCCCGTAATACAGCGAGTTAAAGAACAGCTTGAAGGTCCCGTGCGGCTGCGCGCGATTCTGAACACGGAAGCCGAACAGGATCACGTGACCTTTTTCCATCGACACGTCCACCGCGGCCGCGCGATCGTAAAGATGGCTCTCACCGAGAATCCAGCCGCTTTGCAAAACGTGATCGCCGGCATACTTGACGATGGTCCGTACCTGGCCGCCAGGCGCGAAATTCGAGGGTTGAATTTCAAATGCGGAGCTGCGCGCGAAGAATGCTGAAACATTCTCCGGCATGCCATAGCCGGCGGGATGCGTAGGAGTCGACGCGCACGTCCAGAATCGAGCCGGGACAGAAGAAATCGGTAGTCTTCAATCCGGCGACCACGTCGACCAGGGGCAATCCCCAGGACTTGATGAATAACTCAGAAGCACTGCCGAGCGCAATGACGCTGCCGCCGTTGCGGACGAACTCTCTGAGATGATCCAGGCCCTCCGGGTTGATTCCGCCGGAGTATTCGGGCTGAATCCGATCCGCTGAAATTCCTTTGACGATCGAGTCGGGGGGCTGGTCGGCAAACACGATGACATCGAAGCGTCCCTCGAAATTCCCTGAGCGCACATCGGCCGGGCGAATTTCCTGATAGGGGAAATCGAAACGCTCGAGCATCAACTTAGTCCAGCCCTCATCCATATTTCCACCCCAGGGATTGTACAGCGCGAGGCGCAGCGGCTTTAGTTTATAGGCCGCGACTGCGAGGGGTCCTTGGGCTGCCGCGAGCGGCAGAGACAGAGACTGCGCGATGCTCCGGACCTGCGCTTGCTTCGGTCCTTGCGCGGGAATGATGGCCGTGCCCGGAAGCGAAATGTTTTCCACCGCTGGTAAAGCCGGTCTGCGACCAGTACACGTCATAGCCGTTCTTGAGGAGGCGATTTACGGCGGTCAGGCTGTCATTCTCTTCGTGGCCCAACAGGAACGCGCTCACCTTCGCGCCGCCGGCGGCGACGTCCGGCGCGGGTGGCTCGGCTCGGGTCACGGGCGATAAATTGGCGTCGAAGCGATTCTTCACCAGGACGCTAGAGACTCCCATCTGCAACGGCAAGGTCCAACCGGCGACGTCGTAGGGAGGAACCGGCGGCCCGCCGGGAAACGCGCGGATATCGGGATAATGCTGCGGCTCCATGATGTCCTTGACGAACGGGCGGAAGGGCTGCGCGAGCAACAGCACGTACGATCCCTTCGGATAGCTGACGCCATCGGCGATGAAGGCGGCGGTGGCCTGATGCACCTCCGCGCCCTGATCGATCAGGAGATTGACCATTTTCACGGCGGTGTTCGGGTCATGCTGCGCGGGGGGAACAATGTAGGCGTAAGGCGGCTCGGTTTCACCCTTTCTGATTTCCTCGCGGCCCATGTTGTAAAAGTTGCGCAGGAAGTCCTCGCGATAGCGCGCCGCGGTGTCGAGCACGGCCATGGTGGAGGTGTATTCGTAGTCGACTACGTCGCGCAAGTGCCACGTGCCGCCGGGCCAGGGATTGCTGAAGTTTTCGCGCAAGGCGTATTCAGGCAGACCGGGCGTATTCCCGGTGAGTTCGCTCAGCTTTTGCGTTACCGGCGAGGCTACGTTCGGCGACGCAGCTTCGGTCAATACGCTTACCATGTTGTGAAACCAGGGCTGCTGGAGAGAATTTCCTTCCCACCAGGAGGTATACAAAATGTTCTGCGCGACCCCGGTGTGGCCGGCCTGCTCTTCGGCCTCCGCCATATGGGTTCCAAGCAGGTTGATTCCACGCCAGATCAGGGGATGCACGTTCGGATTCAAGGGGTCGAGGAACGGGGGAACGAACAGGCGCGCGCCGGTGCGGCCCATCTGATGCAAATCGTAAAGAACCGGCGGGAACCATTCCTTGAAATAGAATTTCGTGACGACTTTGGTCTCGTCCAGGTTCAGCATGAACCAGTCGCGATTGTTATCGTGGCCGACGTATTTGTGATAAAGCCAAGGAAGCGGCGCGTTTTCATATTTCGTGCCGACGTTCTGGTTGTACCAATCGACCACGGTAATGTTCCCGTCCGGGTTGTGCGACGGCCACAGTAACACGATATCCTGATCGAGAATCCGGCGGATTTGCGGCGTATCTTTGGTGACGAGGTCATAGGCGAGCTCCATCGAAAGCTGCGTCGCCGCAACTTCGCTGGCGTGGATCGAGCAGCTCACCGCAACCAGCAATACGAACTGACGCGTCAGCAG